>NZ_JANWVH010000006.1 GCF_025056915.1 Meiothermus sp.
GCCTGGAAACTCGAAAACATGCGTCTCGGCCCAGACGCAACGCAGACCAGCGTGCCTCACCTCGGTGAGGCCCGTCTCTTTGTCCCTTCTCGTTTTCGTGTGCGGCCACGGCGCGATAGGGCCTCATGCACCATGCAGCGCTCAGGAACTCGAGCGCACCAGCCTGAACAGGTCGCGGCCCAGGTCGGCGTAGTTGCGCACATGGCCGGCCTGGTTGCCGTAGGTCAGGTAGAGCACCCGGTGGATGGCCTCGGCGGCCTCCTCGGCGCTCTGGACAGCCGATAGTTTTTCCACGATTTCGGCCACCACCGGCCCATAAAGCGCCTCGAGGGGGGCTAACTCGCCCATGCCTAAAGGGTCGTAGATTTGCAGGTAGGTTTGAACTTGCGCGGCCAGGTCACCCATGCTTTTGTCTCCAGATCTCCGTACAAACGGTGAGAGGCGAACCTGGCCCGGTCTAGGGGGCAGGGGTGACCGTAAAAGGGGCGCTCTCCCCCAGGGCCAGGTTGAACTGGCCGGGCACGAGGGGGGGGTCGGTGCTGATGTTGCTGCTGGCGGCATAGACCTCCACCGCATAGGAATGGGCGGGGTTCAGGTTGAGGTTGCTAAAGCTGGTGCTCTGTGCCGCGATGAGGTTGCGGGCGACCACGGTGTTGGTGGTGCGGTTGACCAGGCGCACCAGATAGGCTGTGGCCCCACTGCTGGCCGTCCAGGAGGCCTGAACCGCCTTGGTGGTGGGGTTGCTGCCGATGCTGACCGTGGGCTGGGCCAGAACGGCGCTGGCATCCACGCTCACGCTGACCTGCACTGTTTGGCCGTCGAGGGTGGTTGAAAAGGTGTAGGTGCCGCTGGTGAGGGTTTTGGAGGCGTCCCACCCAAACTCCCACCAGACCCCCGAGGGTGTCCGGGCCGAAGCGCTTTGCAGGGTGAGGGTCTCGTTGTAGCCGCCCGGGCCGCTCACGCTCACATTAATGCTGTTGGGCTGCTGCTGGGGCCTGAGCACCAGGATGTAGGCCCGACCGGTGGTGGCGGCCTTGTAGGTACCGATGGAAGCCTGAAGTTTGGCCTGGGGAGCGCTCGAGCACCCACTCAAAAGGGCCAGCGCTGCGATTCCGGCAAGCAGATAGCGTTTCACACATCACCTCGAGGCCCAAGCCTAAACCACGAGTATGAGAAACCTGCCAACCTCAGGGCTGGTGGTACTTGAACACCTTTATGGCGCAGCCGTTGGGGTCGCGCAGGATGAAGCCGTAAGGGCCCTGCTGCTGGCGGTAGGTCTCGCGCAGGTCGTGCTCGATGGGGAGCCGGGCCGAGAGCCGTTCGTACCAGGCATCCACCTGGGCAAAGTCTTCGAGCAGGGGGCCCAGGTAGGTCAGAGTACCGGGGTCGGGGGGCGAGGTGGTTCGGTCAAAGCGCAGGACAAAGCCATCGGGGACGTTAACCCACACCGCGCCGCCCGCACCGTCGTGGCGTACCCTGGGGAGCCCCAGGGTTTCTTGGTAGTAGTCTCGGGTGGCCTCGAGCCGTCTGGGCTTCAGGGCGATCTGCTGGAGTCGTGGCCTGAGGCTTCAGTCCAGGAAGTCCCGCAGCTTGCGGGTGCGGCTCTCGTGGTACTTGAGCTTGCGCAGGGCCTTGTTTTCGATCTGGCGGATGCGCTCGCGGGTCACCCCGAAGTAGGCCCCCACCTCTTCCAATGTGTGCTCGCGCCCGTCGATCAGGCCCTTGCGCAGCTTCAAGACCATGGCCTCGCGCTCGGAGAGCTTGCCCAGGGCCTTTTCCAGCTCCTCCGAGAGCATGCTCTGGGCGGCGGAGTCCACCGGCGAGGCCATGTGCTCGTCGGGGATGAAGTCGCCGTAGAAGCTGTCCTTCTCGTCGCCGATGGGGGTCTCCAGGCTTACCGGCTCCTGGGCAATCTTGAAGGTTTCCTCCACCTTCTTGGCGTCCCAGCCGGGGCCCATGGCCTCGGCGATCTCCTCGTAGGCCGGTTCGCGGCCCAGCTCCTGCTGCATCTGGCGGGCGGTGCGGGTCAGCTTGTTGATGGTCTCGACCATGTGCACCGGGATGCGGATGGTGCGGGCCTGGTCGGCGATGGCCCGGTTGATGGCCTGGCGAATCCACCACGTAGCGTAGGTGGAGAACTTGTAGCGGCGCTTGTACTCGAACTTCTCCACCGCCCGAATGAGGCCCTGGTTGCCCTCCTGGATCAGGTCGAGGAAGGAAAGCCCCCGGCCGGTGTACTTCTTGGCGATGGAGACCACCAACCGCAGGTTGGCCTCGATTAGGTGCTGGCGGCAAATTTCGCCATCCCGCGCGATGTGCAGGTGACGCTTGACCTCGCGGGGCAAGGCCCGCAGCCGACCATCTACGGCCTGCACCGTGTCGGGGTCAATGCGCAGCTCGGTGCCGGGGATGTTGGCGATGCGGCTGCTGCCCTGCACCTGGCTGCGCAGCACATGGCGGATCAGCTCGGCGTCCAGCCCGGTCTCTTCGGCCAGCCGCTGGGCTGCGGCCACCCCCTCCTCGACGCGGCGGGCCAGGTCGATCTCCTCCTCCAGCGTCAGCAGGGGCACCTGTCCGATCTCGTGCAGGTACTGCCGCACCGGATCGGAGGTGGAGATGCGCGGCAGCGGCAGGTCTTCTTCAAGCTCCTCCTCGACCTCCTCCACCGGCAGGGTGCCGAGCTCAAAGTCGGGCTCGAGCATGTCGAGATCCTCGAGGTCGGCCTCCAGCACGTCCTCGCTGATATCCTCCTCCACGAGCGCTACGGCGGCCAGCTTGCCGGCCTTGGGCGCAGGGGGCACCAGCGCGTCGAGGTCGGGGGCCTCGAGGTCGTCCACATCGGCGATCTCGAGGTCGGGGGCCTCGAGTTCATCGGCTTCCAGCACCAGGTCTTCTTCCGGCAGAACTTCGGCCTCCTTAACGGCGGTGGCGCTTTTGGACGCGGCTTTGGGCGCCGAAGCCTTGGGTTTGGGGGCTGCGGGCGTTCTGGCTGCAGGCGGCTTGGTGGTTGCCTTGGGCTCCGGTTTGGGAGCTTTTGGTTCGGGCCGGGCCTTCTTGTTCGCTTTGGCTGCAGATTCGCCTGGAGTGGGCTTGCGGGCCGTTTTGGTTTCGTTAGCGGCTTTGGGCTTGGCCGGGGCTTTTGCCGATTTGTTGGTGGATTTGGGTGACGCTTGCGGCATAGGCTTGGAAGACGTTTTGACGGCGGGTTTGGACTCGGAAACGGCGGTTGGTTTTGGCTTGTGTCCCGTAGTTTTGGCACCCTTGGCCCTGCTTTCGCCGGGTTGGGCGGTCTTCTGGGCAGGCCTGGGTTGGGCTTTGGCGGATTTGCTGGCGCTGGCCCCTGCGGTGGTGGGCTGGAGGGCAGGCTCGCTTCGAGCAACCGCTTTCTTGGGTTTTTGGGCCTTGGTGGGCGTATCGGCTTGGGGTTTGGTCGCCGTTTGGCTAGACGCTTTGGCTTTGTGGGTCACTTTCGCTTTGCTGCTCATGTTGGCCTTACGGGAGGACTTGGCAGGCGACTTGGGGGCAGTCTTGAGCGGGCGCTCGGATTGCTTGAGCGGTTGAGAGGCCCCTTTGCTCTGGGCGAGGGTCTCGCTGCGGGCCGCTTTGGTTTTTGCTACGGGGGTTGCAGGGGCAGGGGGATTCTTGGTGCCGGAGACTTTCGATTTGGTGGTTTTGAGGACATTTTTTCCCTCGGGTGTGCGGGGTGCGCTGTGTTCCGAAGGGGAACGCCCCGTGGGTGCACGGACGCCCGTCCGTCCCGAAGGGGATCGTCCCTTCGTGCTCGCAGCGGTCTTGCTCTTGCTCAAGCGGTTCACCTCCCAGTGAGGGGCCCAGGGCCTCCGGCGATGCCGGTACTGCAGCGGCTTCAATCCAACTTGTGGGCCAGCAGAACTTTGTGGCTATCCACGGCCAGGGTGCGCACGGTGGCAAAGCGGGCCTCGAGCAAGGGCTCGTAGGGGAGGAAACGGTTTGCCACAAGATAAAACTTCCCGCCCCTCTCCAGGCGGGCGTAGGCGGCTTCCACAAATGCAATGGCGGTTTCTAGCACGACAAGGCCCCCCACGTGAAACGGGGGGTTGGACACTATGGTATTGAAAGTTTGCCCCGGTGTCAAGGCCTCGTCCACATCGGAATGCAGCACGGTGGCCTCTTGACCCAAGTTGTGCCGGGCCGATAGCACACTGGGCCAGTCGTCCTCGAGGAGGGTCAGGCTCCGAGCCCGGCCCACCAGGGGGCGGCTCAGGGCGCCATACCCCCCGCCGATGTCCAGGACGTGGCCCGGCTGGTCGGGCAGCGCCCGCAGCAACATGGCGCTGCCTTGGTCAAGGTGCCCACCGGAAAAAACCCCGGGTAAACAGGCAAAATGCAGGGTCTGGCCCTGAACCTCGCAGGTGAAGGACTGCCAGGGGGCGGGTCGTTCGGGGGCAGGTTTCTCTTTTTCCAGCACCGCCACCCGCAAAGCGCCCTCGCGCCTGACCAGCTGGCCATAGCCCAGCAACTCCTGGGCCAGCCTGAAATAGCGCTCGAAGCCCTTGTCCTTGCTGCCAGCTATCCAAAGCCGCCCCCCGCTCCGCAGGGCTTGGGCCGCTCCCAGCAACGATAATTCCACGTACCGTGTCCCCCGGTTGGCGGGCAGAACCAGGGCAACCAGGTCGGTTGAGGCAGGCTCGGTTTCCCAGGGCAGTCCCCGTGTGAGCCTGATGGAATCGCCAAAACTGGCTGTCAGGCAGCGCAGGGCCGCCCTCGAGGTCTCGATGGCTTGCGTCACAAGCCCAGACTGGCGCAGGGCATGGGTGACCAGGCCGATGCCCGGGTTGAGGTCGAGGGCGGTTTCACCCCAGGGCTCCAGGCAGCGCGCCAGCAGCTCGTAGGCGGGATCGGCCAGCCCCCGTGCCCCCGGTTTGACGTAGAGGTGCCCTCCGGGGACGGGGGTTTTGTGCAGGGTGTGGTACGCCTCGAGGGTCATAAGTACAGAGGCTCAACCAGAATGCGCCCGGCCTGAAAGGCTTTGATGCCGAGGTGGGCCAGAGCCCTGCCCGAGGGGGGTTGATCGAGAACCAGCAGCCCGGTGGGTTGCAAGACGTCCAGTCGGCTGCGATGGGGGGCTTGGAGGGTTTCTGACCTGGTTTCTTCAATTTGGTAGCTGGCGGTGTAGCAAAGCCCGTTGCGGGTGGTCTGGGCTACCGTGACCGCTCCCCGGTAGCGCAGGGCGGTGGCTTCCAGGGTATCTACCCCGGTGACCGGAACCCCCAGGCCTCGAGCCAGCCCCAACCCCGCCGCAATGCCCACCCGCAGCCCGGTATAGGAGCCCGGCCCCCGCCCCACGGCGATTCCGTCCAGGTCAGGCAGCCCAATGCCGGCCTGGTGCAGGAAAGCCTCGAGTTCCCCCCACAGCACCTCGGCGTGGCGGCGCCCCAGGCGAACGGCCCGCTCGGCATGGGGTAGGCCCAAAACCAAATAAGGCGTGGCGGTGTCGAGTGCAAGCACCAGCACCAGAGGAGTATAGCAGTGAGGGAAGCCAGAAGCCCGCTCTTTGGCATAGGATGCCAGCAAGGCCCTTGCCTGGCCCTACCGCATTGGCCAGTGTGCATCCTCCGCAGGGCCGGTGTTGCCCTGGGTTAGGAAGAGGAAGCGGCCCGGCCAGCAGCATGAAACCTAGCCCCCGCTGCTCGCTTGCTGCTAGACTTGGGGCCATGAAATTGGCGATTGTGGGAGTGGGCAAGATGGGTAAAAGCATTCTGGAGGGCCTGTTGCGGGCGGAGATGCTCGAGCCCAGCGAGATTGGGATTCTGGATACCCCCGAGCGTGCCCAGGAAGTAGCCCGCGAGACCGGTGTCAGCCCTTTGCGCCTGGAAGACCTGCGGCGCTGCGAGCGCATATTGCTGAGCGTACAGCCCAAAGACCTTGCGGCCCTGGCCCCGCAGGTGGCCCATCCCAACATTGGCTATATCTCCATTATGGCCGGGGTTTCCACCGCAGTGCTTTCGCGTCGGCTGGGCACCCGGCGGGTGGTGCGGTGTATGCCCAACCTGGCGGCCACCATCGGTAAAAGCTCCACCGCCATTACCGGCCCCCGCGAAGCCGAAGAAGCCGGAGATCTGGAGTTCACGCGAAACCTGTTTGCCACCGTGGGCGATGTCTACGACCTGCCCGAGCGCCTGTTCGATGCCTTTACCGGTATGTCGGCCTCGGCTCCGGCCTATGTGGCGGTGGTGGCGGAAGCCCTGGCCGATGGGGGGGTCAAGCTGGGCATTCCACGGTCTCAGGCGCTGCGCCTTGCCGCCGATGTCCTGATTGCCACCGGCGAACTCCTGCGAAAGAAGCACCCGGCGGTGCTGAAGGACGAGGTCAGCAGCCCGGGCGGCACCACCATTCACGGTCTGGCGGCCCTCGAGGCCCGGGCAGTCCGGGCGGCCCTGATTGAGGCGGTGGAAGCCGCGACCCTGCGCGGGCACGAACTGGGAAAGGAAGAGTAGCGCCCCGTCCTCGGTTTGCAATGGCAACTCACCCGAGCGTCGCTCAGCCGAAAGAACCACCGCGACCCCGAATGGGGCCTGGGTTCGGGCCGAATGCACGTTAACTTTCCCCAGCGGGGCGTAGCATGAATAAGGATGAAGCGCTTCTTGACTTTTGCATGGCTGCTGCTGGGGGTGCTGGCGGCGCCTACCGCCTACTACCCCAATGGCATTGGCTACTCCTGGACCTATTCCTCCGGCATGGAGCAGGTGTTTACGCGGGAGCAAAACGGCATGCTGGTGTTCGAGCGACGGCTCGCCAATCAGCCGGTCAGCGCCGACCTGCTGCGCTACACCCCGGACAAAGGGGTGCTTCTGGAGGGTTTGATTGTGGGGCAGGCGGTGCAGCGCTACAACCCCCCTCTGCAACTGTATCCAGCTCCCCCATTGGTGCTGGGGCAGGAGTGGGGTGGGCGCAGCAATTTCGGCGGCCAGAGTGTGGCCCTGCTGGGCAAGGTCTTGCGCATCGAGGGGGTCAATGTTCCGGCGGGCCGCTTCAACGCCTACGTGATTCGCACCTCCACCGTCACCAGCGGCGGTGGCAGTCAGGTGATGGAGATATTTTTTGTTCCTGGGGTGGGCATCGTCCGCTACGCCACCCCGGATGGTGGAACCATTGACCTGGTGAAGTTCAGTGTGCCTAAATAGGGCATGGAACTTCAAGTTGTACGGATTGAGAACCCGGACAATCTGAACGTTATTCTGGGTCAGAGCCACTTCATCAAGACGGTCGAGGACCTGCACGAAGCCCTGGTGACGGCGGTGCCAGGCATCCAGTTTGGGCTGGCTTTTTGCGAGGCCTCCGGCAAGCGCCTGATCCGCAAGAGTGGCACTTCGGCGGAGCTGGTCGAGCTGGCCGCGCGCAACGCCCAGGCCATCGGGGCGGGCCATTCTTTCTTGATTGTGCTGGGCGAGGGTTTCTTCCCCATCAATGTGCTCCATGCGGTGAGGGCCACCCCCGAAGTGGTGCGGATTTTTGCCGCCACAGCCAACCCGCTCTCGGTGATTGTGGCCGAACAAGACGACCAGCGCGGCATCCTGGGGGTTCTGGATGGATATAAGCCGCTCGGGGTCGAGACCGAGGAAGATGTCCAGTGGCGCAAGGACATTTTGCGCCGGTTCGGTTACAAGCTTGGCTAGCCCGACTCGATGCCAGCCAATCCCCTCACCCGCGGCAACCCACGCTGCACTTGTCGTTTTGGGATGGCGTATGCGGAGCAGGCGGAAGGGTTTTTGCAGTCAAATCCAGGTTGCAGCCCCCATCCGCGGCGATGCGCCATTGCCACCACCCATGACGCAAACACCCTGTGGTGAATCTATGGGGCGCCCCTAAGGTAGGGGAGAGTAAGGGGAGTTGCTGCCTTCTCGCGCAGGGGGTAGGGTACGAACTGACTTTGTGCAGTTGACCTGAACAGCGGGGGCTTGAAGCGCAGGCAACACTGGGGGCTATGGGGGTTGGGTTATGATTCACTTGCTATGCCGAACGTTGGCGACCCTGCACCAAACTTTAGCTTGCCCGACCAGGAAGGAAACACGCATACGCTATCGAACTACCGGGGGCGGTGGGTGGTGCTTTATTTCTACCCCAAAGACGACACCCCAGGCTGCACCAAGGAAGCCTGCAACTTCCGTGACGAAAAAGGTCGCCTGGAAGAGCTGGGGGCGGTGGTGTTCGGGGTGTCTGCCGACCCTGTGGAAAGCCACCGGAAGTTTCATGGCAAGTACGGCCTCAACTTTCCGCTGCTCTCCGACCCCGACCAAAAGACGATTCGCGCCTATGGAGCCTGGGGCCTCAAGCGCTTCATGGGCAAGGAATACGAAGGTGTCCTGCGGCAAACCTTCCTGATAGACCCCGAGGGCCGCGTTGCGAAAATATGGGAGACAGTCAGGCCCGACGAGCACGCCCTCGAGGTGGCCGATGCCCTGGTTGAGCTAAAAAAGCAAGCGGTTTGAGGCCTGGCCAAGAGCTTGTGCAACCCTGGAAAAACCGGGCCTAAAGCGGGAGGGCGGCCCCATCGCACCCTTCACATTCGCGACCGCCCGTGAAAACGGGCATGTGTCTGGGCCTGGACGCATGTTGCGCTCTCAAGTGTGGGCCAGACCCAGGCCTGGGTTGCGGGTTCCTGGCGCCGCTGTTCCTCGGCTTTCTCGAATGCGAACGATCCTAAATATGTGCAGAGCGCTCAAGCTCTAAAAATTCACGCTGGGCACCTGGCGGGTGGCTTCGTCGGTCTCGAAGAAGGGCTTGGGCCGCTTCCCGAGCGGCTGGGCCACGAACATGCCAGGGATGGTGGTGACGGTGTTGTTGTAGTCCAGCACGGTGTCGTTGAAGAACTGCCGGGAGTAGGCGATTTTGTTCTCGGTTTCCTCGAGCTGCTCCTGCAACTCGCGGAAGTTGGCGTCGGCCTTGAGCGCGGGGTAGGCCTCGGCGATGGCGAACACGCTGCGCAAGGCCTGGGTGAGCTGGTTGGAGGCCGCCGACTTTTCCTCGATGCTGCCCGCAGCGAGCATGCGTTCGCGGGCCTGGGTCACGCGGTCGAACACCCCGGTCTCGTGGGCGGCGTAGCCCTTGACGGCGTTGACCAGGTTGGGGATTAAGTCGTTGCGCCGCTTGAGCTGCACGTCTACCTGGGAAAGTGCGTTGTTAACACGATTTTCCAGGGTGATGATGCGGTTGTAGTAGAAGATGAAAAGAGCGACCACCAGCAGAACCAGAATCAACAAAATCTCCATGCTTCATGCCTCCTTGTGTCCCATTATCGGGCCCCGCTGGAACCGCCGCCACCGGAAGAGCCCCCGCTCGAGCTTCCCCCAAAGCCCCCGCCAGCGCCACCGGAAGAAGGTTTGAGGGCCCGCTCGAGGCTCTCCAGGTTGCGGGTGATCTGCTCGAGGCCCCCGGTCATACGGCTGATTTGCTCCAGCATGTCGTGGCTCGAAGCCACCTGGGCCGCCTGGCCGGGCGAGCCAGGAATCCAGCGCGGCGCGGTCATCACCTCGGGCCGCCGCCGGGCAATCTGCCTCAAATTCCGCAGGTAACGCTCGGCCACCCCCAGAGCAGCGGCATAGACAAAGTGATAGTCCCACATTTTGAAGTGTTCCGGGGGCGCCGATTCCATCTGTGAAAAATCGGCCAGGAAGTTGCGATAAGCCCGCCAGCGCCGGGCGTTGAGCAGTTTGTCCGGCATCCAGCGGGTCAGCACGTTGAAGGCCAGCAAACCCATTACCAGCAGGCCGATGCCCGAGAGTACCCCGCTGCCCATGAGAACCCCGACCCAGAGGGGTTCGCCCAGCCGATCCAGCAAAATGGGGCCCAGGGTCAGCGAGAGCAGCAAGAATAAAAAGCCCAGCCCCACCGACCACCCGCCCCAGCGCACCGCGGCCCGCCCACTGTTTTCGTCCAGCAGCTTTCCGTGCGCCGCCTCGTAGATGGCCCTCGGGCGGCGGCTCAGGCTGGTCAGCAGACTCGGGTGCTGCTGGAAGTACTTCTTGAGTGCGTCGGGCCGCACCACCCCTTCCTGCCCGGCAACGGCCCGCAGCAGGTTCCAGACCTCGATTTCCAGGCCGGTGGCATCTTCTGGCAGGGCCACCAGTTTGAAATGGGTCTCGGTTCCGCCAAAGAGCCCCAGCGGGCCTGTGTTCTCGTGACGGATAAGCTCCACCGAGCCCCGCCGGGCGAAATCGAGCAGGGTGGCCGAAATCATCCGGCCCAGCATCTCGGGGCCGGGGTCGGTCTGGGTCATCACATAGGGCACCATTCCGGGCGGGATTGGCTCGGCGGGTTCGCGGTAGTAGCGGCCCACCTCTTCGGTGCGGGGTTCCCGGCCATAGCGCTGGTAGGCCTGGGTGAAGAGCGCAGCCAGCACCAGGAATAGCCCCAGCGGCCCAGCGGCCAGCCCCCAGGCCCAGCCGGGCACCTGCTGGTTTTCAATGAGCCTGCGGGCGCGCTCGCGGAAGGCCCGGGTTTCGGCCTCGGTCTCCTTGAGCCACTGCTCGAAGCGGGGCTCGTTCAGGCTGCGGAAGTTGAAAGCCCGGGCATCCAGAATAACCCGCGCCCGCACGAACTCGTCCTGGCTCACCGGGGCTAGCTGCACCGTGGCGACCCGTTTGGCCTGGTCGAACTCGAGCGTTCCTAAGCGCCCCCGCCCGGTGAATATGAAGACCCGGAACCGCTCCGGCACGGCCTGCGGGGCATGGATGCGCAAGAGGTAGCTATCCACCGCTGCATGAAAGGGTTCCAGCACCTGCCGGTCGAAAAGCGCCGCATCGCGGGCCACGGTGACCTCGCCGGTGAGGGTATAGCGGATTCGGAAGGTGCGGCTTTGGTTCTCGGCCAGCACCGGCAGGTTGCCCGAGGGGTCGGGGGGGCCGGCGGTCAGGCTGATGCGGTTGCCCTGCACCTCGTAGCGGATGGGTCGGCCATCGTCGAGGGCGCTGGCCTCTTCGAAGCGCACCTGCCCCCCTCGGCGGGGGTCAATCTCCAGAAAAACCTCGCGAAAGGCCCCCTCGAAGCGCCAGGTGCGCACATCCACCACCCGCACCCGGCCATCGGCCTCCAGGTACACCTCCTGTTCGACCCGCTCGAGGGAGTAGCTCTTCGCCCAGGCCAGCCCCAGGAGGGCCAGCGCCCATAGCCACCCGCGCAGGAGGTTCACCCCATCAGCCTACCCTAGGTTGAACTGCGGCATGGTTCAGGCCAGCCCAAGCCGCTTTGCGTCCTGCTTCAGGGCCTCGAGCACGAAGGCCAGGTGCTCGTCGAGGTCCACCCCCAGCTCCTCGGCCCCCCGCACGATGCCCTCGCGGTTCACCCTGGCCGCAAAAGCCCGGTCTTTGAACTTCTTTTTCAGGCTGCTTAGCTCCAGGCTCAGAATGCTCCGGTCGGGCCGCACGTAGACTGCGGCTGTAATCAGGCCCACCAGCTCGTCTACTGCAAACAGGGCCTTGGCCATGCGGGTGGTGCGGGGGTGCTCGGGCACGTCGGCGTGGCCCAGGATGGCCTCGAGCACCTCCTCGGGGTAGCCCATCTCGCGGAGCATCTCCACGCCCTTGAAGGGGTGGGTTTCGGGGGCCTTTTCGTAGTCGAAGTCGTGCAAAATGGCGGTTATGGCCCATTTTTCCTCGGGCTCGCCAAACTTTCGAGCATAGGCTCGCATGGCAGTCTCCACCGCCATCATGTGCTTTTGCAGGCTTTCGGAGGGTGTCCAGCGCTTCATCAGGGCCAGTGCGTCTTCATAGACCATGTAGATTGCCATGGGCTCATTCTAAAAGGGGCCGGGGATGCAGGCGGGCTTGGGCCCCAAACTGCTGCCCCCCATACCCATCGCCGCTCCATTTGTCCTCGAGGCCAACCTTGCAGGGGTCTGGCTTCCAGCTCCCCTCATCGCGCAGGTCAAACCCGAGTGCTGGCCCTGCCCCTCATTGGCTTCGTCATGCGCCATGCCTCCACAAAATGGCCTTTTATGGTTGTTGCACAGGAGCGGGCCTGTGCCTGGTCAAGCCCAGCGGGGAATGGGCAGTACCCGCTTTCGGCGTACCCCAATCCTTTCAGCCCGGAAGTAGGGCGTGGGTTCCCCGGCGCCTGCTCCCGACCTCAGGTATGCAATGGGTCCGAGCAAGGGTCATGCAGGGCGCTCCGCTGGGGCAGCCGGTGGCCGACCTTTTGGCTTTGGAGGCAAAAAAGTTAGGATAGGGGCGTGGCAGATAGACCCACCCTTCCATCACCCCTGATCGGCTATGGCGAAGATTCGCACCGCCTCGCAGAAGGGCGCGAGCTCTGGCTGGGAGGGGTGCGCATCGAGAGCGAGCGCGGGGCGGTAGCGCACTCCGATGGCGACGTGATTTTACACGCCCTTTCAGACGCTCTGCTGTCGGCCTTTGCGCTGGGGGATATCGGCAGCTACTTTCCCGATAACGACCCCAAGTGGCGGGGCCTGGAAAGCCGGGTGATACTGGAGGTGGTGCTGCAAAAGGTCCGCGAGAGCGGCTACCGGCTTTTGCAGCTGGTGGCGGTGGTGACGCTGGACCGCCCCAGGCTGGGGCCGCACCGCGTGGAAATCCAGCAAAACCTGGCAGCCCTGACCGGACTGCCCGAGCGGAGGGTGGGCCTGACCTTCAAGACCTCCGAGGGGCTGGCTCCCGACCATGTCCAGTGCCGGGCGACGGTGGTGCTCGAGCCCCTCCCGGAAAAGCAGGGCGAAAAAGGCTGAGTCCCGCATCCGACAAGCCGGGCGAAGGTTCAAAACGGGTGACTTCCGATGCAGCACTGGCAATTGCTCGACCTGCTGGCCTGGATGGGCCTGCTGGCCTTTGGGGTCTCGGGGGCCCTGGTGGCCGTGCAAAAGCGCTTCGACCTGGTGGGCATCATTGTGCTGACCGGGGTGACCGCAATTGGGGGAGGGGCCATCCGGGACGTGCTGGTTGGCTCTTTACCGGCTGGGTCGCTGCGCAACGAGGCGGTGCTGTGGCTGGTTTTTCTGGTGGCGCTGGGGGTCTGGCGCTTTTACCGCCGCCTGGGCCGTTTGGAGCGCCCCATCTATTACTTCGACACCCTGGGCCTGGGGCTTTTTGCCGCGCTGGGCGCCGAGCGGGCCCTGGCCTTTGGACTGGGCTTCTGGGGGTGTGTGTTTGTGGGCACAGTTTCGGGCGTGGGGGGCGGGGTGCTGCGCGACGTGCTGGCGGGCGAGATTCCCGGAATCTTTTACCGCAACCGCGACCTCTATGCCTCGGCGGCGAGTGGCGGTGCGGCGGTGGTGTTTCTGATTTACACCTTTCTGCCGGCCTACTCGGCGCTGGCTGTGGTGCTGGGCGCGCTGGTGACCATCGGCCTGCGACTCTCGAGCCGCTGGTTGGGCCTGCGCCTGCCTGCGCCCCGAGATTAGGTTGTGGGCAGCGGGTTGGAACTTAACGGCCTGGTGGGCCACAGGTGGTAGATTGGGCAGGTGCGTGGCTTTTGGTGTAACGTCCTGTGGCTATTTTCCCTGGCCTGGGCCCAGTCCGGCCCGATTGCGGTGCCCCGGGGAGCCGACCTGGCCCGGGCCATTGCCGAGGCGCCGGCGGGGGCGGTGCTGCGCCTCGAGGCAGGTGAGTATCGTCTGGCGCGGGGCCTGGAGATTGGCAAGCCCCTGGTGCTCCAGGGCGAGGGGCGCGACAGAACCCGGATTCGCTCCGATGCAGCCAGCTTTGTCCTTTCGGTCAACGTGCGGGGCCGCTTCAGTGCGGTGGGCTTGAGCTTTGAACACTTTGGTTCGCGCGTGGCCAATGTGGTGGTGGTGGGCGGAGGCGAGGCCGTCTTCGAGAAGTGCCGCTTCCAGGGGGGGCGGCTGGAGCTCGAGTCGGGCCAGGGGGGCGACGGAATCTGGGTGCGCGGAAGCGCCCGGGTCACCTTGCGAAGCAGCGAGTTTTTGAACAACGAGCTGCACGGGGTGGATGTGAGCGAAGAGGCCCAGGTGGTGTTGCAGGGGAGTGTGGTGCGCGGGAACCGCGACGCCGGGGTAGCGTTTTACGACGAGGCCAGGGGCGAGGTGCGGGGCAACACCATCGAGCGCAACAACGCCCACGGCATCTACGTGACCGGGCAGGCCCGGCCCCTGATCGAGGGCAATACCCTGCGCTTCAACCGCCTGTGGGGTGTGTATGTAGAGGCCACGGCCAACCCAACCCTCAGGCAAAACACCTTTTCCGGCAACCGACGCGGGGCCTCGCAGTTTTTGGGCCAGCCCTTTACCCCAACGCCCAAACCGGGCGCCGACCTCGCCTCTATTTTGGCCCGGGCCCCCGAGGGAAGTACGGTGACGCTAGCTGCCGGGGAGTATGTGCTGCCCAGGGGCCTCGAGGTTGCCAACACCCTCAACCTGGTGGGGCAGGGACGCGAGCAGACCCGCCTGGTCTCTTCGGGCGGCGGGTTCGTGTTGCGTTACACGGGCCGGGGCAGGCTGAGCGTGCAAAACCTTTCCATCGTGTACCGGGGGCAGGCTGCTGCCGATGTGGTGCAGGTGCGGCGGGGGGAGCTCGAGCTGGTCAATGCAAGTGTTCGGGGGGGTCGCACCAGCCGCCAGGAGGCCGGGCTGGGGGTGGGCATCTTTGTTTCCGGCAACGCTCGGCTCACCCTGCGGGGCGCCCTGGTGAGCCAGAACCAGTTGCGCGGCATCGAGGCCGCCGGGGAGGCCCGGCTGTCGCTCGAGGGTGGGCTTATCGAGGCCAACGAAAGCGCGGGGCTATTGCTCTACGGACAAAGCCAGGGGACGCTGCACGAGGTTATCCTCCGGGCCAACCGGGGCAACGGCCTGGAAGCCGATGAGAACGCCCAGATTGTCGCCGAGAACCTTACCGCTCGGGAAAACCAGGGGCAGGGCCTCTGGCTTTCCGGACAGGCCCGTCTGGAGCTATCCAATAGCCTGCTCGAGGCCAACGCCGAGGCCGGTCTGCTGGCGCTGGGTCAGGCAACTGCCGACCTAAAAAACAACCTGATTCGCGCCAACCGAGGGGCCGGGCTGGTTTTTCGAGGCAAAACCAGCGGAACCCTCACGGGCAACACCGTGGAAGGACAGGGCCTCCAGGGCCTGGTGTTGATGGGGGAGAGCAATCTGCTGCTGGAAGACAATACCATTCGGGAGAATGGACGGGGTGGTCTGTGGTACCTCGAGCGTGCAGGGGGTGAGGCCCGCAAGAACCTGCTGGAAAAGAACCGCCCCTCCGGCGTTGTGGTCAGCCAGGAGGCCCGGCCAGTCCTGGGGGAAAACCGCCTTCTGGATCATCCCGAGCACGGGCTCGTCTACACCGACGAGGCCGCCGGGAGCGCTTGGGGCAACACCATCGAGCAGAGCGGCACGTACGGCATTGCCCTGCTCGGACGCAGCAAGCCCACCCTGGAGAAAAACACCGTGCGAAACAGCGGGATGGCGGGCCTGGCCTATCTGGAGCAGTCGTCGGGCAGCGCTCGGGCCAATACCCTCGAGGCCAACCAGACCCATGGAATCCTGGTGGATCAGCGAGCGACGCCCCTGCTCGAGGCCAACCAGGTTTTGCGGAATATCCTCTGCGGCATTGTGGTTCGTAGCCTGAGCGAAGCGGTGGTGCAGGGCAATACCCTGGCCGAGAATGGCCTGCACGGCCTCGAGGTGCAGGATCGGGCCAGGGTTCGGGTGGAGGCCAACCAGATTACCGCCAACAAAGGCGCGGCCATCCGGATTGCGCGGTATGCCGAAGTTGCGGTCGGCTCCAACGACCTTTCCGGCAACGCGGCAGAGGTTCAACGCGAATAGAGGCCTGTGGTGGCGGGCTGTTCCCTTGCCCTCCTGCCCTGGCTTTTATCGGCCTTCCCCCACCCTTTCCCTTTTGAGCGGAACGGGGCGTTACCCGCCCCGCTCTGGAACCGAGTCGCGTCCGATTTAACCCGATCACACAAAAGGTTTGCCGGGGGCTGCCATCTCAGTTGGGCCGCCTGCCAGGCTCGGCCTCGATAACGGCACAAGGCCGAACCCCATCCCCGGCTATCAAGCCGTCGTCAAAGAGGCGACAGCGGTGGGGCATTTGTGGTCGGAGAGACACCTTGCACCCGATTGAAGCGGTGGGTCGAAGCAGGGGTTAGGGCTCGGGGGTAGGCGTTGGGAACCCACACTTGCTCCTTGTGCGGGTATGGTTGTGCGGGCTTTTGTGTGACACAGTACTGTCATATCCGCCCGCACCGCGACTCGGCGATAACCCGAGGGAGCCTTATCATGAGCATCATGGAAGCGGCGATCCGCCCAAATCGTGTGACGCTTGAGGAGAGTCCGGAGTATTTTTGGGAGCGCTTTTCAGCCTATGCCCAGACCTGGCCGGTGAGCCCCGAACCGCTCGGGAGCCCGCTGCTCGAGGTGCTCACCCCGCTAGGCCCTCTATTTGCTTTTGACCGCACCCTGGTTCCTTTTTCAGGCAGCGAGACGCCCCTTATTGTGCATGGGCAGGTCGAGCACTGGGAGGCCACCCAAACCACCCCTGCCTTGCAGCATCTGGGTGGGGGGCGCTATCAGATGACGGGACGGGTGGAGGCCGTTTTGAACAAGGCTTTTTTTGTATTGCAGGTTCAGGGGCCCGGCAACGAAACCCCCTTGCAGGCGGTTCTGGCGGCTCCAAACCCCCCCGACCTTGGTAGCTGGGTTTCGGTACAACTGCGCGCCCCCCTGATGGTGTTTCGCCCCGATTCCTATTCGCGCTGATGCGGGGGCAAACAAGCCCTCCTGCTTCGCATGCGCGGAGCAGGGGCCTGACGTGACCCACGCTGAAGAAGGCGGCTGTTGCAGCGGCACGGCTCGGGCGGTGCGCGAAATTTGGCTGGAGTCCAGAACGCCCTTTCCACACTATGAGCCATTCGACCACCAGAAAGCTCTGTCCTGAACAAAACAGGGGCCACCTGAACATTCGAACACATGCGTCTCGGGCACTCTCGTGTTCGTGGGCAGCCACGTCTGTGAAGGGCGTGATGAGAGCCCTCGAGGTATTCCCTCGGATGACCTGGGCCATACCGGGTGGGGTCTTGCTGTGGGGATAGAGCGCTGCTCTGCAACCGTGATGGGGGCCAGGGCGTTTGGCTCCGGTGATTTCTAAAATGCCGCTCCCCATTTTGGAAGGGGGTGGCGATACCCCAAGCCGGGTGAAGGGCGTTCGGGCCGGAGTTAGTTGCAACGGCAAATTGCCGGTTCAGGGCCAGCGTTCGATGACAGGCGTTTTGAGATGGCGAAATCCGGTCGAACCCCTCTATACTTGAGCGTGTTGGGCAATACATGCTCCGTTTGAACGAAGAAGTTCACCGGGCGGCGTATACTGTATATCTCTGGTTGCATCGAGAAACATTTGTTTGTAGTGGTTCTACCCTATGATTTGTCCGCGTTGTGGCCACACCAATGTTGCCGGTGAAGAGAGCTGTGCCCGCTGTGGCAATACCCTGTTGCCCGGAGGGACGTTTGTGCAGGAGCGGCGCTGGGTGAGTGCGGTGTTTTTTGACCTCTCGCGCTTTACCGAGTACGCCCTGGCTCACCCCCTCGAGGACACCTGGCAAGCCGCCAATACCGCCCTGCAAACGGCGGCCAACCACGTGCGGCTATATGGGGGGCACATTGATAAGTTTTTTGGCGATGGCTTTCTGGCCGTGTTTGGGGTGCCGCGCAGCCAGGAATCCGATGCGCGGGCAGCGCTGGAGGCCGCGCAGGCCATGGTGGCCTCCAGTACCCTGCCGGGGCGGGCCGGGGTGGCTAGTGGACTGGTGCTGCGAACGCCCCTGGGCGGGGGACTGGCGGGCGATCAGACCGTGCTGGGCCCCGCGGTCAATCTCTCACAGCGCCTGTCGCAAGCCGCCCCGCCCGGCGAGGTCTGGTGCGATGCCACCACCATGCGGCTAGTGCCCGGGGCGTTGACCGAAGCCCTTCCCCCCCAGCCCCTCAAGGGGTATGCCGAGCCGCTGGTTCCCTTTCGCTACCTGGGTTTGCGCTCCGACCCGCCCGATGTGCTGGGCCGCGAACGGGAGGTGCAAACCCTGCGGCAGGCCTTGCAAGCAGTCCGGGAAGGGGTGGGGCGGCGGGTGGTGCTCTTTGGCCCCATGGGGGTGGGCAAGTCGCACCTGGCCCAGCACTTCGTCGAGACCCTACCCGAAGGGGTGCGGGGGGTGGTGGCGCCGCGCCTGACCGCCGGGGTGGCCTTGCGGTATGCCCTGCGTCAGGGATTGCAAAAGCTGCTGGTTGACGGACTTGCGCGGCTCAGGCAGCTCGAGCTTCCCGAGCACCTGCGAACCATTCTGGACTTCAGCATCGGGATTGAAGAGCACCCCGGTCTGCCCAGCGATGAGCTGGACAGCCTGCTGGTGCAGACCTGGTGGACCCTGCTGGCGCGGATAGCCCAGGATGGCCCGATTGTGGTGGTGCTCGATGATTTGCACAACGCCGACCCGACGGTGCTCGAGTTCACCCGGCGGCCTGCGCCCCCAGGGGTCATGCTGCTTTTGGTGGCCCGGCAAAACCGCTGGGAGGCGGCTGAAGACCTGATCCCCCTGCCGTTGGAGCCGCTTTCCCTCGAGGACACCCAGCGCCTGATTTTGCGGGCCCGCCCCGATTTGGGGCCCGCAACCAGCCTGCACCTGGCGGAGGCCAGCGGCGGTTATCCGCTGGCCGTGCAGGCCCTGAGCCTGACCGGCAGCGGGGAGCCCGAGCCCATTCCGCTTTACCAGCCCCGGCTGGACAGCCTGCCCCGGCTGGCCCGGGTGGCCTTGCAAGCAGCGGCGGTGCTGGGCTCAACGGCCCCGCCCGAGCTGGTGCGGCACCTGGTGGGCGAGGAGGCCGACCTGACCCGACTGGTGGGGGAGGGTTTCCTGGAGGCCGACGAACAAGGGCAACTGCGCTTTGCCATCCCCTGGTTGCGGGAAGCCACCCTGGGTCAGGTAGGGGGGCAGCAGGTGCAGAACTGGCACCAGCAGGCGGCCCGCTGGTACCAGCGCCAGGGTCGTCTGGCCGAGGCCGCCACCCACCTCGAGGCCGCCGGCGACACCGTCACCGCCTACCGGATGTGGCGGGTGGTGGCGCAACAGGCCTGGAACGAGGAACGCTACTCGGGGGCCATGCTGGGCTACCTGGAGGCCCTGCGCCTGGCCGAGGGCAACGTGCGCTGGCAGGCTGCGCTCGAGGCAGCCGAGGCCCACCTGGCCCTGGGTCGCTACAACGAGGCCCTCGACCTGGCCGGTCTTCCCCTGCAAACCCCCGAATTGCCGGTTAACCTGCGCCAGCGGGCCTGGGCCATCCGCCTCGAGGCCAGCCTGGCCCTGGGGCAGGCCGACCTGATGGAATACCCCATGCCCAACGAAATCGTGGAGCCGCGGCTGGCCCTTGCGCTGGCCCGTACCCTTCCGATTGACGCAGCTCAGACGATGCTGGAAGGGCTACCGGCCCACCTCGAGGGTTCTGCCAAGCTGGTGTGGGCGCGGGCCTGGTTGCGCTCCGGGCAGGTTGAGCGGGCTCAGGCCGAAAGCGAGGCCTACCTCAATGATTTCGGCCACAGCCCTGCCGAGTGCTTTGAAGCCAGACAGATTCTGTCCGAGGCGCTCTGGCGGCAGTTCCGGCTGGCCGAAGCCCTCAAGGCCCTGGGCCAGCCTCCCGGAGACGTGTTGCCCCCCTGGTTCTGCAGCCTCTACAACAGCAGCCTGGCTGCACTGCGGATGGACATGGGCCAGTTCGAGGTCGCAGCCGCATTGCTCGAGGAAAGCCTGCTTCTGCTCGAGGGTGCGCCCCCTGGGGTGGTCGAGCAGGTGAGCCGGGTTCGGCTGCGCTTTCTGATCGAGTCGGGCCAGCTCGAAGATGCGCTCTACTTCGGCGAGTCTGCGGTAGCTCGAGTGCCCTCACCCGGTCTGTTGGCCCACCTGGCCCTGGCCTACGCCCTGGCCCCCGGACGGCAGAACTGGCTCATGCTGCAACGCCTGGTTCGGGGCCTGGAGGGAATCAAAGACCCCGAAGTGGGGGCCCTCTGTGAGTTGGCGCTGGGGCTTCGCAAGTGGTACCAGCGGCAGGAGGGGGTGGCCCACTTGCGCAGAGCGGTGCTCCTGGCGCGGCAGAGCCACAGCCCAAGCGTCTATTTCTTTGCGCTTTTGGCCCTGGGCCTGGCCCAGCAGGCCCAATACCCCAAAAAGGCCCTGGCCCTTTCGCACCATGTGCTGAGTCAGGCAGCGGGCCGGGGTTTTGAAGTGCAGCACGGCTTCGCCCGCCTGCTTCGGGCCCAGTTGCTGCTGGCCGAGGGAAGGGAACCCTCGAGCCTTTTGGATTTCGAGGCTCGAACACGCCTGGCCCAGCTCTGGAAAACGCTTTTGCTGGGGCTTGTCCAGGGAGAAAAACCTGCTCTGGTCACCCACCATTTCCGCGGGCATGGAATTCTGGGGGTCTGGGCCCGGTGGTTTGCCCGTAAGCCGGTCATGAGCCTGGAGCTGCGCTCCGAAGCGTCGGAGTGAGGATGCTCCTTCCCCGGCTTGCAGCCCAAGCGCCGGGGGTGCGTCTGCGGCAGGGATGTGGGGAAGGGAAGTCGCACGACAGCAGCCTGCTCACCTTTGGCGACCGGGCCCACCGAGGCGGTGGTCAACGCCCGAACCACCCCCAATGGTCGCTCCTGGCGGCATTTGCTTCGCGTCTTTAGTTTCGGAGGCCCGGAGCCTGCCGCGCGTTAGAATGGGGCTCTGATTCGGGCCGCCCCCTTTTGCCAGCCATGGATACCCAGATTGCCCAGGCCATCGAACTGATTCGCTCCCGGATGCCCATTCAGGAGTTGGTCGGGCGGTATGTGGTGCTCAAACCCAGCGGAAAGGGTACCTGGAAGGGCCTGTGCCCCTTTCATCAGGAGAAAACCCCTTCCTTTCAGGTCAGCGAGGCCAAGGGGCTGTGTTACTGCTTTGGCTGCAAGAATGGGGGCGACATCTTCGCCTTTCTGCAAAAGATTGAGGGCATCGAGTTCCGGGAAGCCTTGGAGCGCCTTGCCCAGGAAACCGGGGTGGAGCTGCCGCAGTACCGGGGGCGCTCGTCTGCCCGCAAGGAAGCCCTGCAAATCCTGGAGTTGACCCAGGCCTACTTCCGCGAGCACCTGGGGGGCGAAGCCCGAGAGTACCTGCAAGCCCGCGGCCTGACCCCCGAATCCATCGAGCAGTTTGGCCTGGGCTATGCGCCAGCCGCCTGGGACGGCCTGCTCAAGCACCTGCACGCGCAGGGGGTTAGCCCCCAGGAGGCCCTGGAGGCGGGGGTGCTGGTGGAGCGCGAGGGACGCTTTTTTGACCGTTTCCGAAACCGCATCACCTTTCCCATCCACGACGCCCTGGGCCGTATCGTGGCCTTTACCGCCCGGGCCCTGGCGAAAGACGATAACCCCAAGTACCTCAACTCACCCGAAACAGCCCTGTTCAAGAAAAGCCTTCTGCTTTACGGCTACCCTCAGGCCCGCGCAGCCATCCGGGCGCGGGGAAGGGCGGTGGTGGTGGAGGGGCTTTTTGATGTGATTGCGCTGCACCAGATGGGCTTTAGCGAGGCGGTGGCGGTGCTGGGTTCCTCGCTCTCGGCTGAGCAGGCCCATCTCCTGAAGCGGGCCGACGCCGCCGAACTCTACCTGGCCTTCGATGCCGATGAGGCCGGACGCAAGGCCACTTTGCAAAGCCTGAATCTGGAGATTGCCCGCAGCTTTGTGGTGTATGCGGTTTTGCTGGAGGGGGGCAAAGACCCCGGCGACTTGCTCCAGGTGCCGGATGGCAAAGAGCGTTTTGAAGCAGCCCTGGAAGCGGCCTGGTCTGAGGTGGAGTACCGCTTCGAGGTCGCGGCCAGCGGGCTGGATCTGCGCCGCCCCGAACACAAGCAAAAAGTGCTCGAGGCCCTCAAGCCGCGCCTGGTCTCGAGTGAGCCTTTTGACCGGGTGGTCGAGAAGCTCAAGGCCAAGGTGATTGGCGCGCTGGAGCTTTCGCCCCGTGCGCTGGAAGACTACCTGGCCCGGGCCCGTTCGGCTTCCCCGCGCCGCACCCCCGGCGGCAGTGCCGACCGGTCGGCCAGCCTGGGCTTAGGCCGCCCCGACCTCACCGAAAAGCGCCTGCTGCGCGAACTGGATGTGATTGCGTTGCTGTACTCGGTGCCCGAGGAGGAGTTCGTGCAGTGGGCGCTGTACGTCGAAGACCACACCTGGCCGCCGGAGGGCAGCCTGCTGGCCGACTTCATGCAGGCGGCCCGCTCCGAACAGGGCAAAAGCCGCATCCTGAAGCACTTCGAGCAGCGGGGGGAGGGGGCCCGGCTGATTGATGTGCTCATGAAAAGCCCCAGTTTCGATCGAGTCAACCTCGAGGCCCACCTGACCGTGGCCATGGCCCGGGTGCGCGAGGTGTACTACGAAATGCGCCTGGACAAGCTCAAAACCCAGCTCAAGCACACCACCGACCTGGACGAGATCCGCACACTGACCAAGGACATCCAGGAAGTCTTGCAGGCCATCGAGGCGGAGCGGCGGGTTTACAAACGCTGACCACAGACTCGGCCCCATGCCCCACACACAAAGCAGACGGTTGAATAAAGGCCCTTCGTACTTTGTCGGGGTCTATTACCCATGACCTGTGGTGCCCCTTGCAGGCATCTGCACGACAACGTGCCCAGGATAAGGCGCTACCGTGCGGTCCAGCCCAGGTCAATCACCTGTGCCGAACCGGTGATGGCCCCAGCCTTGTCCGAGGCCAGAAACAGGGCGTATTCGGCCACTTCCTCCGGCTCTATCAGGCGCTTGATGGCCGCCGGGGCCAGCATGACCTTTTCGATGACCTCGGCCTCGGAGATGCCCAGGGTTCGGGCCTGGTCGGCGATCTGGCTTTCGACCAGGCTGGTTCTGACGTAGGCCGGGCAGATGGCGTTGCAGGTGATGCCATACTCGGCCACTTCCAGCGCCACCGTTTTGGTCAGGCCCATCAGCCCGTGCTTGGCCGAGATGTAGGCCGACTTATAGGGGCTGGCCACCAGCCCGTGCAGCGAGGAAACGTTCAGGATGCGGCCCCACCGGCGGGCTTTCATGCCCGGCAGGGTGTACTTGATGAGCTGGAAGGGCGCGGTCAGGAGCACCTGGAGCATCAGGTTCCAGGTCTCTTCGGGGTACTCGTCAACCGGGTTGATGCGTTGCAAGCCCGCATTGTTGACCAGGATGTCAATCGGGCCCTGCTCGAGCGCCTGTTGGGCCAGCGCTCTGACCGCAGCCTGGTTGGAAAGGTCGGCCTGGAGGAAGACCCCTCCCAACGCTGAGGCAACCTCTGCCCCGGCAGGCGAGAGGTCGTTGAGGATGACCCTGGCCCCCTCCCGGGCAAACGCTTCTGCGATGGCCTTGCCGATGCCGCTTCCGGCTCCGGTGATGAGGGCTGTTTTACCTTGGAGAATCATGGCTTTATTATCGGGCATGAGCCTGGAGGTCGAAAGCCATTGATGGGCGTGACTCACAGGGCCAAATAGGCCTTTTGCACGCCTTCGTTGCTCGATAGCTCGCGGGCGCTGCCCTGCAAGACCACCCGGCCGTGCTCCACCACATAGCCCCGGTCGGCCACCTCGAGGCTCAGCGCCACGTTCTGCTCGACCAGGAGCACCCCCACCCCTTCTCCTTTCACCTGAGCCAGAGTGGTGAGCACCTCCTCGGCCAGTTTGGGCGAGAGGCCCAGGCTGGGTTCGTCCACCATCAGGATGCGCGGCCTGCCCATCAGGGCGCGGCCAATGGCCAGCATCTGCTGCTCACCCCCCGACAGCGTACCGGCCATCTGCCACCGACGCTCGGCCAGCCGGGGAAAGAGGGCATAGATGCGCTCCAGTTGTTCGGATTTGCCAGCCCAGGCCAGGAAAGCGGCCCCCAGCAAGAGGTTTTCCTCCACGCTCATCAGGGGGAATAGCTGACGGCCCTCTGGAACGTGCCCCAGGCCCATCTGCGCGCGTCTGGCCGCCGATATTCCCAGCAGGCTGTGCCCGTCCAGGGCAACGCTGCCCGCCCAGGGCCGGATTAACCCCGAGATGGTTCGGAGGGTGGTGGTCTTGCCTGCCCCGTTGGCACCCAGCAGGGCCACCAGCTCGCCCTGGGCCACCTCGAGGCTGATGCCAAACAGCACCTGGGCTTTGCCGTAGCCTGCGGTCAGGTCGGTCACGGCGAGCTTCATGTTGGCCTCCTTGGCCATGTGAACAAAGTCGGCAGCACCCGCTCCGTAAGGCTCACGCACTCCTCCCCAGATACGCTTCGCGCACTTTGGGATTCGCCGCGACCGCCTCGTAGGGGCCTTCGGCGATCACCTGGCCGTAGTCCATCACCACCACCCGGTCGGCCAGGGCACGCACCACAGGCATCAGGTGCTCGATGAACAAAACCGTCACCCCGCTGGCCTGGGTGCGCCGCACGAGTTCTACTGCCTCCATGGCCTCTGCCGGACGCAGGCCGGCCATCACCTCGTCCAAAAGCAGCAGCTTGGGCTGGGTACACAGCGCACGGGCGAGCTCGAGGCGCTTGTCCTCCAGCAGGGTTAGCTCCCCCGCTTCGGTCTCGGCCTTGCTGGCCAAGCCAGTGAGCTCGATGACCTGCTCCACCACCTGCCGGGCGGCTTTGAGCGAGGTGCCGGGTTTGCCGTAGAGGGCACCCACCATCAGGTTTTCTCGCACGGTCATCTCGTGGAAGGGCTGCACAATCTGGAAAGCCCGCCCCAGCCCTTTCCAGGCGCGCACCTCGGGTGGGGTGTGGGTGATGTCCTGGCCCAAAAACTCGATGCGCCCCGCGTCGGGCCGCAGCAGCCCCGACAGCAAGTTGAGCAGGGTGCTCTTGCCGGCCCCGTTGGGGCCAATCACCGCCAGGATTTCGCCCGCGCGAACCTCGAGGCTCACCTCACGGGCCGCCACCACCCCGCCAAACCGTTTGGTGAGCCCGGTGACCCTAAGCATGGCGGGCTCCTTTGCGCCGGGCAAACAGGCTCATCAGACCCTTGGGGAGGAACAAAATGGTCAGCACCAGCACCACCCCATACACCACCAGATAGCCCTCGCCGATGCGCAGGCGCAGCCAGGTCTCGAGGCTCACGATAATCAAGCCCCCCAACAGCGGCCCGGTAGTGGTGTACAGGCCCCCAAAAATCGGGATGACCAGGGCCTCGACAGCCCGTCCCAGGCCAAAAGCATCGTAAGGTGAGAGAAAAAGGGTTTTCATGGCGTACACGCCGCCCGCAAGCCCGGCCAGAAAGGCCGAGATGGTGAAGGTCAGGAGCTTGACCCGCACCACCGGCACCCCCAGCACCCGGGCCACGGCTTCCCCCTGCCGGGTGGCCGTCATGGCGTAGTGAAAACGGCTCCTGCTCAGCAGCAGACTGGCCGCGGTGCAAATCGCCAAGACCGCTACGGCAAGGTAATAGCCCCCCAACGGATAGGCTCCGCCAAAGGCGGGCTGAACCGGCAGGCCTATCGAGCCACCGGTGAACTGCGCCTTGAGTACCAGGGTGCGCATCACCTCGCTAAAGGCCAGGGTGGCAATGGCAAAGTACATACCTTGCAGGCGCAGGGTGGCCAGCCCCAGCAGCAGGCTCGAGAAGGCCGCCACAGCCCCGCCTATCAGCAGTGCCGGAATCGTACCCAAAGCCGGAGCGCTCAGGGCCGCGGCATAGGCCCCCAGTCCGAAAAAAGCGCCGTGGGCCAGCGAAAGTTGTCCGGTGCGGGCCAGCAAATCCCAGGCCAGGGCCAGGCCGCTGATCAGGAAGGCGAACTGCGCGGTATCCAGCGTAAAGGCCCGCCACTGGCCTAGGGGAAGCCCCGGCAAGACCAGCGCCAAAAACAAGAGAACCCCTGCCAGCATCATGGCAGCCTCCAGCTTCGCCAGGTCAGGGCCACAAAGATCACCAGAAAGAACACCGCCTCCACCCAGCCCCCCCCACCCGGCACGTAGGTGCTCACAAAGGCCTCGGCCAGCGCGAGCACGATGGCCGCCGGAACCACCCCCCGAAGGTTGCCCAGCCCGGCCATCACGATGATGGCGAAGGCCTTGAGGGTGTAGGCAAACCCCACGGTGGGGGAGGCGTACAGCATGACCGAGAGCATCACCCCGGCAATCCCGGCCAGCGCAGCAGAAAGACCAAAAGCCAGCAGGTAAATCTGCTGGGTCTCGATGCCCAGCAATCCAGGCGCCAGGCGGTTCTGGGCCACCGCGCGAACGGCAAAGCCCAGCCGGGTTTTGCCCAAAAACCAGTACAGCGCGCCCAGCAGTCCAACCGAGAGCACGAAAGCTGCGAAGGGCGGTACGCCAAAGGAAACGCCCCCCAGGGTGATGGTGGCGCCCTGGTAACTGGTGGAGACCACCCGCGTATCGGCACCAAACATGAGCAAGGCGATATTCTGCAGCGCCACCGAGAGGCCAAAGGTCAAGAGCATCTGATTGAGCTCAGGCGCAGCCAGCACGGGCCGGATCAGGCCATAGTAGGTGATGGCTCCGACCAGAAACAACACGATGGCTGCCAGCCCCAGCGAGAGGATGGGGTCAATCCCCGCACCCACGAAGAGCAGGTAAGAGACAAAGGCGCCAATCATGGAGAACTCGCCGTGGGCAAAGTTGACGATGCCGACCACGCCGACCGCCAGGGCCAGCCCGCTGGCCACCAGGGCGTAGATGCCGGCGGCCAGAATGCCGTTGATGAGGGTTTGCAGCAGTAAATCCATAAGGTTTGCCGCTAGCCGAAGGCCGAAAGCAAAGGGCGGTTCAGCGATACGCCATGAGCCACTCAGAACCTTGAAGCAAAAGGCATATGCTTCCCCAAGGCTCGCCAGCCTTGCGCCAGGCCAGGTTCCAGGTCAGCTTCGGTCCCTGCGGCCAGCCAATTTTGGTTTGACCCAAGGCCCTTGTGCCGCGATTCCAGCCGTTCACGGTATCGACAGGGGCTTTTAGTAGGTGCCGGGGAACCTGAGCGGGCGGGCCGCACGGCTGGCCGGGAAGACCGGGCGCCGCGAACCTTCCAGATACTGGAACTGGAGCCAGATGCTCTGGTTAAAACCCTGGAAGCGGGTTCTGCCGGTATCCGAGGGCTTGAACGAGAGCGGGCCAAAAGGCGTATTCATCTGCACCTTGGCCAGCTCGGCAGCAATCCGGTCTTTATCGGCAGAGTTGGCCGCCTCGACTGCTTTTCCAAGGCTCTGGGCAATCACATAGCCCATGGGGGCCATATACTCGTCGGTCACCTCGCCAAACTTACGGCGGTACTGGGTCACAAAACGGCGGCTCTCGGTGTTGGCGACCGAGGGCAGCCAGGCCGTCATACCGGCCACATCGTTGGAGAGGCTGTTTTTCTCAAAGCCCAGCGGCCAGGCGGGCGGGGCTCCGTAAATCAGTTTGGGTTCCAAGCCCACCTGGCGGGTTTGAGCCGCGATGGGCAGGGCGTCCACGTCGTAGCCAATCCAGTACAGGATGTCCGGGCGGAACGACTTGAATCGGGTCAGGATGGCAGTGAAGCTGCCCGAACCCGATTTGAAAGGTTCGGCCTGCACCGTGTAGCCCTGGTTTTGCAACTGCTGACGGTAGGTCTGAATGCCCGCCGAGCCGAATGGTCCGTCCTCGTAAAGGATGGCGACCCGGCGGGCGCCGTTGTCGTAGAGGTACTTGAAGAACTCGAGGGCCGCGGCCACGTTGTGATAATCCCAGGGATGGTAGTGGAAGAAGCGACCGTAATCGCTGAAGGCCTGTTCCACCACGCTGCTGGCTGCCCCGATGCACAAGAACAGGGGGTTGTACTGTTTGACCGGGCCAGAGAGGGCAAAGGTCACCCCGGAGGCCAGCCCCCCAATCACAATGTCTACCCGATCCACGGTCATGAGCTTGGTCAGGGCCGGAACCGCCGTAGCGGGTGTGTTGCCATCGTCCACCACAACCAGCTCAATCTTGACCTTGCCCCCCGCGTTCACTTCATCCACGCCCAGCTGTACCCCGTTGAGGGCGGCCTTGCCCGCCACCGTCGAGATGGGTAGCAACACCCCGACCCGTACCGTGGTTTGGGCCAGCGCAAGGCCGGCCAAGCCCAAGACTGCCAGAAGAACCACCAGAACTTTTCTCATGCCTTCCTCCTATGAACTGCGTTATTCAGCCAAGCCAATCCCCCCTCATGGGGCGAAAGGGCCGGTGGGTTGGAGCTAAAAGGGCGCTCGGCGAACCAAACGCACACATGGCTTCCGGGCTCTAAACCTATACAGAAGCCAGTGGAACCCAGCCAAACTGTCTTCACCTGGCGACCTCCTCGTACAAGACGGTGGCCTCTCCGCTGATGACCTGCTCACCCCGTTGATTGGTACATACCGTCTCTAAGGTCAGGATGGGCTTGTCTTCGCGGATGGCCTTGACCGTGACGGTGGCGGTAATGGTGTCGCCAATAAAGGTGGGCCGCAGGAACTTGAGGGTCTGGCCCAGGTAGATGGCCCCCACACCGGGAAGTTTGGTGCCGATGACGGTGGAGATAAGCCCGGCTACCAGAATGCCCTGGGCGATGCGCTGGCCAAAGCGGCTCTTGCGGGCAAACTCTGCATCCACGTGCAGGGGGTTGGTGTCGCCTACCGCTCCAATGAACTGTGCGATGTGCGCTTCACCGATGGTCTGGCTGTAGCTGGCTGAGTCGCCGACGTTAAACCTCATGGGCTGGCCTCCAAAAAAGCGTGGATGTGTTCTGCTAGAAGGGGGGTGTTTTCCAGGGTAGCTACGTGCCCCACACCCGGCAGAACCCGGTGAATGGCTCCCGGAATGGCGCTGGCAATCTCCTGGCTGTATAAAGGTGGAAACAGCAGGTCTTCTTGGCCCGAGAGCACCAGGGTGGGGACATGTACCTTTGAAAGCCGGGGTCGCAGGTCGCCCAGGGTTAGAAAGCCCGTCATCAGGTTTTGCTGGGCCTCCACGCTGGGGGCTGCGGCGAGCATTTGTTCCAGCGATGCAGGCGAATTAATTTCGGGGTGGGTTTCCAGAAAGGCCCGCCCCCAGATCCAGGGCAGGGCGACTTGCAAGCGTCCCTGGGTGCCGCCCCACTCCAGGGCCAGCTGCCAGCTCTGCACCTTGGCCCGGATCAGGGGGTCTACTCGAGCCGTGGTGCACAGCAGGATGAGCTTCTGCAGGCCGCCGGGCTGCCGGGCGGCAAAAACCTGGGCCACAATGCCGCCGTTGGAAAGCCCCAGCAGATGATAGCGTTCGATGGACAGGGCCTCTAGCAGGGCCTGTAGGTCGTCGGCGTGCAGCTCGGGGGTGTAGGGGCCTTTGGGTACGGCGCTCTGGCCCTGTCCGCGCATGTCGTAGCGCAGAACAGGGAAGCCCTGCAAAAAGGGCATGAGCGGTTCCCAGGCCTCGGTGCGCTGGAAGATGCCGTTGAGCAAAACCAGGGTCGGACGGCTTTCGCCGCTTGCGGCCCCGTCGAGCCGGTAATAGAGCGTGGTTTCGTTGATTAGGGCGCTAGGCATGTTCCCCCTTGAAACGCGCGGCCAGCGCACCCTTCAGGATTTTGCCGGGGCCGCTTTTGGGCAGCTCGGGGACGAATAGGAAGTGCTTGGGCACCTTGTATCCGGCCAGCCTGCTTTTCAAGAAGCCCCGAAGCTCTTCCGCGCTCACCGGGCTCTTGAGCACCACGGCGGCCAGCCCCACCTCGCCCCAGCGGGCATCGGGCACACCCACCACCGCGCACTCCAGCACCGCCGGGTGGTCGTAGAGGGCCCGCTCAATCTCGATGGGATAAACGTTCTCGCCCCCGGATATGAACATCTCCTTGGCCCGGCCCACGATGAAGTAGCGGCCATCTTCGTCGCGCTCGGCGAGGTCGCCGGTGCGCAGCCAGGTGCGCCCTTCCTGCTCAACAAGGGCTTCGGCGGTGTCGGCGGGCCGATTGTAGTAGCCGGCCATGACCACCGGCCCACAAAGCCATAGCTCGCCCCTTTGGGGGTTTTCCTGGCCGTTGCCATCCACCAGCCGGGCCCACAGATGGGGCATGGGACGGCCCACCGATTCAGGGAACTGCTCGGCCTCGTCCAGCTCGACCGTGAAGCAGTTCACGCCGCACTCGGTCAGGCCGTAGCCCTGCTTGAAGCGAACCCGCTTGGCCCTGAAGGCCTCGCGCACCGGGGCCGGACACGGCGCGCCCCCCGAGATGGCCCAGCGCACGCTCTGGAGGTTGGCCGAGGCGAAGCCGGGGTGTTGGGCAAGCATCTGGAACATGGTGGGCACCAAAAACAACAGGCTCACCCGATGTTCCTCAACCCAGCGAAGATACTCGGCTGGGTCGAACTTCTCCTGAATAATCACCCGGCCTCCGAGGTAGAGCAGCGGTGTGGCCAGGGCGTTCAGGGCAGCATGGAACATGGGGGTTGCGACGATGCAGGCATCGTCTTTTTGCAGGCCCCAGCTCAGGCAGGTCTGGAAGGCATTAACCAGCAGTTGTCGGTAAGGAATCAGGGCCCCTTTGGGCAGGCCGGTGGTGCCGCCGGTGAACAGGATCAGGGCGGGGTCCTCGAGCCCTGCTTGGTCGGGCGAAAGCGGGCCGGGTGAGAGGGTTTGCAGCGACTCCAGTGATGCCGCCAGCGGGTAGAGCCGCCGGGCCAGGTCTGCGAACTCCTCGCCATAAAACAGCGCTCTGGGGCGGGTGTACTCGAGCAGGCCCTCCAGTTCGGCCTGGCTCAGGCGGTGGTTGAGCAGGGTTGGGATAAAGCCCAGCAAAGGCGCAGCAAAGTAGAGCTCGAGGTAGCCCAGATGGTTCAGGCTCAAAACCCCCACCCGGTCGCCTTTCTGAATCCCCAAACCGGCGAGGGATTGCGCGGCCCTCTGTGCGCGCTGGAACAGCTCGCCATAGCTCACCCAGCGCCCGCGCCAGTACACCGCCGGGCGGCTGGGGTGGTATTCCGCCAGGCGGGCCAGCCAGTTGGCGTTCAGTTCCATGCGCCCTCCGTTTTGGCCTCTTCCCAACGCAACACCGCTGCTCCCCAGTGGTACCCCACCCCCGCCGCGGCCAGCGCCAGAAGGCTGCCGGGGCCAATCTTGCCGGCTTGCTTGGCCAGCTGCACCGAGAGGATGGGGTCAATCTGGCCCAGATGCCCGTAGTCCGACAGGTAAATCGAACGTTCTTCCGAAAGCCCCAGGCCCTCCAGCACCGCTTTGTGGGCGGAGGGCTTCATGTGCAGAAGGGCCAGGTAATCCAGGTCGGCGGCGGTGTAGCCGGCCTGCCGCAAAGCCCCCGTAATGACCTCCATAAAACCGGGCATCGAGACCACTTCCAGCCTGGATTTCATCAGTTCCGGCTCGGCCACCCGCAGCCTGTACTGCTCCAGGTTGGCGGAGGTGAGGGGGGCCACGGTGCCGCCCACCGGAACCCGCACGGTGTTGGCCAGAACGGGGTCGGTTTTGAGCTTTGAGGATAGCAGCTTCAGCCCTGGCCCCTGCCGGGTCAGGATGGCCGCGCCGCCCCCTGCGGCCAGGTCGTACATGAAGCGCACGGCCTCGTCGCGGTAGTCAATCAGGTCGCCGTTGCGGTAGCCGCCCGCAATCAGAATGGCCCTGACCTCGGGGCGACTGGCAAAGAGCCCTTCGGCTACGGTCAGCGCCGTCACAAAGGTAGCGCACTTCTGGTTGAGGTCGAAGCACCAGGCGTTGTGGGCCTCCAGCATCTGGGCAATCAACGGGGCGCTGGTCCAGACCGGAAAGTCCTTGTGCTCGTCGGTGATGCTGATGACCACGTCCAGCTCAGCCCCGCTCAGACCGGCTTCCTTCAGGGCTTCCTGCGCGGCCCAGGCCCCCATGCGGGCCGGGTGGTCTTCGGGGCCGGGCACGGGCTTCTGGTGGATGCCCAGCTTCTCGCGCACCACCCACTCCGGCAGCCCACTGGCAGCGGCAATGTCGCTGCTGGTCATGCGCGGTGCAGGCAGGTAAACCCCTAGGCTTCGAAGAAAGACCATCTCGAACCTCAAGACTTGATTGAGGCGAGTTTACCCACAGGCTGTTACAGGGTTGTTACACTCAAACGAGGGGAGCTTGCCATCGGAGCGGATGGGAGGTATCGGTCACCGGTCTGGTTTGTGAAGGCGAGCAGGAACCAGGCACAACCCCCTAGCGCAACAACATCCCTGTCGGGTCGGGCCGCCAGGAGCGGAGCACCTTCATGTAGTTGGCCCGCTCGAAGGCGTCGGGGTTGGCCACATTAATCTGGCCCATGCTGCCCTGCATCTGGCGGATGGACTCATACGCTCGTTCTTCCATCCAGTGCTTGACCTCGAGGTTCGTTAGGGTGGAGCCTTGTTCTTACGGGCGACTCTGGCAACCGCCTCATTTCCATCCACCGTAATGACTTGTGGCATGATGGCCTCCTGGCAAAGAACCTAGCTCTAATCTAGTCTTTTCCCGAGGGACACATTGCCCTTCTCCCCGTGAGGGGGCAGAGACCCGGCGAGGGCAGATAACTCGCAGCTAGCCACAGAAAGAATACGCCTTGTGCGAACGTTCTGGTTTCCGTACACCGGGTCTCGCCTTGTGGCCATACAATCAGGCAATCCCAGACGGGCATACCTGGACGGCAGTCGCTCAAATCCAAGGGTCTGCCCTGGCGGGTAAACTAAAGTTCCATGCCCTACCGTGTGCCCAAGAGCCGTCTGCTGCCGCCCCGCACGGCGCGGGAAGTGGATCGGCAGCGCTTGTACGAGGTGCTGAACCAGGGATTCACCAAAAGTCCCGTGCTGGTTCTGGCTGCGGGGGCGGGGTATGGCAAGTCGACCTTACTGGCCGGCTGGCCTGGGGTGTGGCTTACGCTGGGGGAGGACTGCTCCGACCCGGTGGTGTTGGGCTGGCACCTGGTCGAAGCCTACAGCCCGCGCGCCAGCAAGGGGCTGGACGCCGTACAGGCCGCGCTCGAGCGCGGTGCCTGGGCGAGTGCTGGCGAGGCCTTGTTGGAAGCCCTGAGCGATTTGCCGGCGCACCTGCTGGTGCTGGACGAGGCCCAGCGAGCCGCCAGCCGCGAGGCCGTGGCTTTGCTAAGAACCCTGACCCAGCTACCGGGGTTGCGCCTGGCGGTGCTCACCCGGCGGGCCGCCCCCTGGGAGGTGCTGGGCCGGGTGCTGGGCGAAGGGGAGCTGGCCTTCGATGCCGCAGAGGCGTTGCAACTGGCCGAGGCCATTGCCCCCGAACTGCCCGCCTTTGAGGTGGAGCAGGCCCACAGCCTGGTACGGGGCTGGCCCCTGGGGCTCAGGTTGTTGCTGCGGGCCATGCAGCGGGGGGCCAAGCCCGAACTGGCCTTCTACGCCCATCCAGACCCTGCGGGGCTGCTGGCCATCCTGCTGCCGGCGCTGCCGGAAAGCGTGCAGCAGCTTGCGGCCAGAGCCAGTGTGCTGGGCGAGCTGGGCCCGGAGGAGGCCCTCTGGCTGGGTGATTTGGAGCCGCTCGAGCGCTGCGCTGCCGACCTGCTGCTTGAAAATGTGGGTGGGCGCCTCCGCTTTCACCCCCTGGTGCGGCAGGCCCTGATGACCCTGCTGGAACCAGGCGAGGTGCGAAGCTTGCTGTCGAGGGCTGCCGATACGGCCTTGGCGCGTGGGGAGGACGTGCGGGCAACGAGTTACCTGCTCGAGGCCGGGCGTCTGGGCCATGCCGCAGACCTGGTGCTCAAGAGGGGAGAGGAGTGGCTTTTTAGAGGGCTCACCTACACCGTGCTGGCCATGCTCGAGCGCCTGCCTGAAAGCATGCTTCACACCCGCCCCGGCCTGCGCTATCTGCATGGCGAGGCCCTGCGGCAAGCCGGACGTTACCGGGAGGCCGAGCAGGTTTACCGGCGAGCCCTGGAGGATGGCGTGGAACAGGCCCTGGTGGGTTTGTCCCGGCTGTACCTCGATACCGTCGAACCGGCCAAGGCGAACGGCTACCTGTTGGCGGCCAGGGTGCGTTTTCCCGAAGAGGTGGCCCCTTTGTGGGCCGAGAATTTGCTCAACGCCGGAAGGGTGAACGAAGCCATGGCCCTGGGACTCGAGGGCCCCAGGGTCTGGTTGCGAAGCGGGCAGCCGGAACGAGCCTTGCTCGAACTGCGGCAAAGGGAATCGGCCCCCACCGCCCGCGCACCCCAAAATCACCGCGAGGGCACTCTGCTGCTGGCCCTTTTGGAAGCGGTAGCCGGCGATGCCCGTGCGGCAGAAACAGCCGCCTGCCGGGGGCGGCGGGAGGGCGAAACCCTGGGCAGCCCGTTTGTGGTTGCGCTGGCCGAGGCACGGCTCGGACACGCACTGCTGGCGCAGAACCGCTGGTCGGAGGCCGCCGAGGCCTACAGGCGGGCGCTCTCGCTTTCACAAGGGGGGCCCTCGAGGCTTCGGGTAGAGCCTCTGGGTGGGCTGGCCGCGCTGGGAGAGGAAAGGGCCTTTGGCGAGATGGTGCGCTTTGCCCGCGACTCCGGCGATGCCTGGGTCGAGGCCTTTATGACCTTAATGGCAGCCCAGGCCCACCTGCGCCGGGGTGAGTCCTTTGCCATGCCGGCACTGGCCGGGGTAGACGACCCCTTTTTGCTGGCCTTGGCCCGCAACGCCCGGTGGCAGTCCGATACCGATGGGCTGCTGGAACGCTACCCCTTCCTGGGCAAGCCCACGCTCTTTGCCCCGCCTGTGCATCGCAGCCGCAGGCTCTTGTGGGAAGCGGGCCGGCTGGCCGTGCCCTATCATCCTGGGGTCTCAGTGGAGATTCGGGCGCGGGGCGAGCTGCGGGTGCGGGTGGGCTACCAGGAAGTTCGTTTCAAGCGGGAGAAATCTCGAGTGCTGCTGGCTTTGCTGCTGGTGCGAGCCTGGAGCAAGGAAGCCTTGCTGGAAGCCCTCGAGGTCTCCGACGGGGAGTTTCGGGTGCTGTGGTCGGAGCTTTTGAATACCCTGGAGCCGGGGCGACCGAGCCGCGCACCGGGCTACTTTTTGAAACCCTATGCTCTGGCAGAGGTGCCCGAGTTATGGGTGGATCTGTGGCACGATTCGTCTGAAGAAGCCCTGCCCTTCGAGGGAATGGACCATCCCGAACTCGAGCGCTTTCAGGCCACCTACCGGGAGGCCCTATTGCACCGCTTGCTGAACACCAACGAGCCGGAGTCGTGGCTCAGGGCGCTGCGCCTCGAGCCCACCGACGAAACCATTCTGGCCCGCTTGCTGGAGACCCCTCTCGCCAGAGAAGCCTGGGAGATCCACCACAGCGCCATGCGAGAGCTCGACCTGCCCCCGCGCGTCAGGGCGCCATGAACCCTTTGCGCACTGCAGGAGCGGTGAAGCAGGGAGCTGCGAACAGATGTCGGAGACCCACCACCCACTCCCACCCTGCGCATTGTTGAAACCGGGTCGTGCGCCTGAAGCTGGTATGAAACGCCAGGCCATGCGCGCTCAGTCCATGCTCCGTACATCGGCGGCATCGCGCAGCGCGTCGCCCACAAAGTTGTAGCAAAGCACCGACAGCACAATAAAAGCGCCGGGCCACAGCATCCAGGGATACTGGCTCAAGGCCGACAAATCTTGAGCGTCGGCCAGCAAGAGACCCCAGCTGGCCATCGGCTCCTTGACCCCCAGGCCCAAAAACGACAGGGTGCTTTCGCCCAGAATGTACCCGGGCAGGGCGAGGGTCGCGGCAATAATCAGATACGAGCTGATGTTGGGGGTGATGTGACGGGCGATGATGGTCAGGTCTTTTTGCCCCAGCGCCCTGGCAGCGGTGACATACTCGATATCGCGCAGGGCGATAACCTGGCCCCGCACCACTCGGGCCAGACTGGCCCAGCCAATGAAAGCCAGCACTGCGACAATTCCCAGGTAAACATAGGTGCTGGGCCAGTTGGACGGGATGATGGTCGCCAGGGCCAGCAGAATGGGCAGGCGCGGGATGGAGAGCAATACCTCAATCACCCGCTGAATCACCAAGTCCACCCAGCCGCCGTAATAACCCGAAATCCCGCCCATCAGAATGCCAATCACAAAGGAAATAGCCACCCCTACCAGCCCCACCGTGAGCGAGATCTGGGAGCCAATCACGGTACGGGAAAAGATATCGCGGCCCAGCTTGTCGCTGCCCATCAGAAAGATGGTGCCATTCTCTACCCCAAACAGGTGGAGGTTGCTTCGCAGGCCATAAAAGCTGTAGCTATCGCCCCGCACCAGAAAACGAATCGGCATGGGCTGGGTTCGGTCTTCTTTATAGATTTGCAGGAACGTAACCGGGTCGCGTTCCTTCTTAAGAGCATACACAAAAGGACGGCGCAACTGCCCTTCGTGGAAGAAATAAATTCGTTGCGGCGGCTGGTTGCCGGAGCCTACGTGCTGGGTCGCCACACTGTAGGGGGCAATGAAACCTGCGAAAAGGGCCATCAGGTACAACAGCAGCAGCACCACGGCGCTCAGCACACCGGGCCGATGGCGTAGAAAACGCCTCCAGGCCAGATACAGTGGGCTGTTACGGTCTTTGAACATATCCAACCTTTCAGTCGTAGCGAATGCGCGGATCGGCCAGGCTCAGCGCAATATCGGCCAGCAGATTGCCGACCACCAAAAGCACTGCCGAAAGCATCAAAATAGCCATCGCCACCTGCTGGTCCTTGGCAAATAGCGAGTCGAGCAGCAGCGGCCCCATGGTGGGCAACGAAAGCAGCTTGGCCACCACGATATCGCTGCTGATGAGCTGCGGCAAAGACAGTCCGGCCAGGCTGATCATGGGGTTGATGGCGTTGCGCACCGCATGACGGTAAATCACCACCCGCTCGGCCAGGCCTTTGGCCCGTGCAGTGCGAATATAATCCATGCCCAGCACATCGAGCAGATTGGCCCGCATCTGCCGCATCAAACCTGCCAGCCCCTCAGCGCTCATGGCGACGATGGGAATCCACAGGTGGGAGAGGAAATTAATAAAGCGATCCCAACTCCAGGGGGCATCTATGTACTGTGGGCTGAAAAGCCCCCCAACGTTGGTTCCACCCAGGCTCAGCACCATATAAATGAGCAACAGGGCAATCAAAAAGTCGGGGGTTGCCAGGCCCATGTAGCCTAAAAAATTCGAACCCGTCGCCAAAACACCGCGCCGCCGCAAGGCGGTTGCGATGCCCAGGGGAACGGCAATCAGCCAGGTAATGGCCAGGGTCAAAGAGGCCAGTGCCACTGTCCAGCCCACCCGTTCCCAGATGATGCTGCTCACGGGTCTGCCGCTCAAAAAGGAAAAGCCAAAATCTCCTCTGAAAACGATGCTGGTCAACCAGTTCCAGTACTGGATATGGAGCGGTTGATCCAGCCCAAACTGGCGTTTGATGTTGTTTACAGTCTCTTCGCTGAAGCGGGGGTCGTCCAGATAGTTGCTCAAAAACCCGCCCGGCTGAAGCTGCATAACCGCAAAAATCAGCATGGAAATCAGCACCAGGGTGGGAATGGCCAGCAAAAGCCTGCGTGCTGTGTAAATCAACATAGCCGTCACCCCGCGAAGGGTTGAGATGGTTGACCGACCAAGGTTACTCTCCCAGGCGGAAAATTGCGCCAGGAAGGCAAGGGCACCCTGACCCACCGGGTAACTGCTCCTGGCGCAATCTGCACTTTGGCGAACCTGCCTAGCGTTGGAAGATCAGCGGTATGGGGTTGAATCCAGGAATAACGCCCAGGCTATAGATATAGTTGCCATAGCGGTTAGAAATGGCGCCCACGGCGTATTCTTTGGCAATCATGATGACCTGGGCTTCACGGGCTGCGATGGCCTGCCAGCGGTCGTACAGGGCTTTGCGCTGGGTGAAGTTGGTGGTGCTGGCAGCCCGCTCCCACAGGTCGTAAATCTCCCGCTCCCACGGCAGGAAGTTGTTGAACTGCGGCTGTCCGGTGGGGGTTGTGGGCTGCGTGGCCTGATGCCAGTAGTAAAGGGCCCCGCCGGGTTTCCAGATGGGGGTGCGCAGCTCGGGGTCGGGCTGGTCACCCAGGCCCAGGAGGATGGCTTCCCAGTCCTGGCCGCGCCCGGTTGCCAGCAGGTTGGCCGCCAGGATGCCCTGCAGGTTGACCTTCACGCCGACCCGCTGGAAGTCGTTTTGCAGGATGGTGGCGATGGCCGTGAAGACCGCCGAGTTGGAACCGTAGGTGAGGGTGAACTCGAGGGGCCTCCCGCTGGGCAGACGCCGGATGCCATCGGCACCCCGAGGCAGTCCCAGCCGGTCTAGCGCGGCGTTGGCTGCATTCAGGTCGAACCGGCCTTGCAGACGGGCCACCTCCGGGTAGTACCACTCGGAGAGGGGCGCTACGCCGTAGCTGGCCCGCTCGGCCAGTCCGTTGTACACGTCCTCTATGATCCGCTCCCGATTGACCGCAAACTGCATGGCCCGGCGGAAGTCCGAGTTCTTGAACAGCGCAGCCAGTTCGGCGTTTTTGGCGTTGTAGTTGAAGCCGATATGGGGCGGTGAGCCAAACAGGGCTCTGAACTGCACCACCCGGAAAGGGGCCCCCTGGGTCTCGCGGCGCTTGAGGTCTGGGAACTCAGCGCCGGTGATGTTGATCTGGCCCAAGTTGCCCGCCAGGAACTGCGCCACACGGGCCTGGGAGTCGGTGATGATGAGATACTGGAGCTGGTCGAGGTAAGGAAGGGGATTTCCAGCCGAGTCGCGTTTCCAGTAGTTGGGGTTCTTAACCAGCGTGACCTGTTGTCCGGGCGTGTAACTGCGCAGCCGGAAAGGCCCGGTACCAACCACTTCCTCGGGGTTGACGTTGGTGGGCCAGGCATTGTTGATTTCAGCCCTGGGCTTGCCACCCTCCTGGCTAAAAGGCAGCAGCTTGTGTTTGGGCATGATGGGCAGGCGCATGTAATGGATGAAGGCCGGAGCGGGTTTGGGCAGGGTGAAGCGCACCCGGAAATCGCCGAGCTTCTCGACCTTTACGCCTTCAAAATTGGCGGCATCTCCCCCCCTTGCCTCTGGGTTGGCGACAATTTGGGTATAGGTGAAGACCACATCGTCGGCGGTGAAGGGGCGGCCATCGTGCCAGCGCACGTCGCGCCGCAGGTCGAAGGTGTAGACGCGGCTTTCGCTGATGGTCCAGCGTGTGGCCAAGGCCGGCTCAATCTGATAGTTGGCCAGGTTGTATTCAATCAGGCCATCAAACATCTGGTTGGTCAGGTTTTGAATGGCCGCATCAATGGCCCCGTAATAGAAGAGGGTCTGCGGCGCACTGGCCAGGGCCAGGGTGAGGCTGCCTCCGGCCTTACCGGGGGTGACCCCCAGGTTGCTGTAGGCGGGCAAGGTTTTGGGTTGGGCCAGTGCCAAACTCCCCGCCAGCAGGCTTAAAGCCAGAAGCCACAAGTGCTTTTTCATGGTTTCCTCCGTGTGTCCATTGAACCTGTGGGTGAAATCGCTTTGGTTCAAGGCGAAGTATACGTTAAGCAATATTGGTATGCAAGTGGTATAATAGCGGGGATCTATGCAAGCCAGACTGAATATCCACTCTGCTACGCCCCTTTATCTGCAACTCGAGGCGGTTTTGCGGGAGGCCCTGGCCTCGGATACCTGGAAGGCAGGGGAAGCCCTGCCCCCGGAACGGGTACTGGCCGAGCAATTTGGGGTCTCGAGGCTCACCCTTCGCAAAGCGCTGGAGCGCCTCGAGGCCCAGGGGCTGGTGCAACGCCGACAGGGTTCCGGCACCTACGTAGCCCCCCGTCTCGAGCAGCCCCTGTCCACCCTCACCGGTTTCAGTGAGGACATGCGGGCCCGGGGATTGGAGCCCAGCGTGCGCTGGCTGAAGCGGGGGTTGTTTACCGCTTCCCCCGAAGAAGTGCTGGCGCTTTCGCTTTCCCCCGGGGAAAAGGTGGCCCGCCTCGAGCGTGTTCGCAGCGCCCAGGGTGAACCCATGGCCATCGAGCGAGCCGCTCTGCCGGCGCACCTGCTGCCCCACCCGGAGGAAGTCAAAGAGTCGCTCTATGGCTACCTGCAAAACAAAGGCCTGCGCCCGGCCAGGGCGCTGCAACGATTGCGGGCGGTGGCGGCGAGCCGCCAGGAAGCCGAACTGCTGGGGATTCGGGCCGACGAGCCGGTGCTGTACATCGAGCGACTGAGCTACCTGGCCGATGGCAGCGTACTGGAGTTCACCCGCAGCCACTACCGGGGCGATCGCTACGATTTTGTGGCTGAGCTGCGGAGCAATCCGTAAGCGCTTTACTGCCCCCGCAGCCGGGGATCGAGGGTATCGCGCAGGGTGTCGCCCAGCAGATTGAATCCTAGCGAAGCCAGCAGAATAGCCAGCCCTGAAAACACCGAGGTCCAGGGGGATAGCGTCAGGTAGGCACGCCCCTCAGACAGCATCTGGCCCAGCGAGGGGTTGGGGGGCTGGGTTCCCAGCCCCAAAAAAGCCAGCGAGGATTCAACCAAAATTGCCGTCGAGAGGGCCAGGGTGGTTTGCACCAGAATCACCGAGGCCAGGTTGGGCAGAATGTGCCGAAGAACAATGCGGCGGTTGCCCGCGCCAATGGCTACGGCAGCCTGCACATAATCGGTGTTTCGAACGACCAGGGCCGGGCCCCGGGTCAGGCGTGCAAAGGTTGGGATGTAGACAATGCCAATCGCCAGGGCCGCGTTCCACTGGCTGGGCCCCAGCATAGCGATGATGCCGATGGCCAGCAGGATGATTGGAAAAGCCAGGAGCACGTCCATCAGGCGCATGACCACCCGGTCGTACCAGCCGCCCACATAGGCTGCCGAAACCCCCAACAAGGTGCCCACCCAGACCGCAATCAACACCGAACTGAAGGCCACCAGCAAGGAGTTCCGAAAGCCAAACAGGATGCGCGAGAAGAGGTCGCGCCCAAACTGGTCGGTGCCGAGCCAGTGGGCGCTGGTGGGCCCGGAAAGACGAGCCAGGATGTTTTGCTCGACGGGGCTGTAGGGGGCCAGGGTAGGGGCCAGCAGCGCACAGAGCACCACCAAGAGTGTCAGCAAAAGCCCCAGCAAACCCAGGGGGTTGCGCAGGAGAGGCCAGAGGGACGGGCTCATGCGTACTCCACCCTGGGGTCGAGCTTGGCGTAGATCAGGTCCACCAGCAGGTTAATAATCACAAACGCGGTGGTGACCAGCAGGATGGCGCCTTGAATGAGCGGGTAGTTACGTTCGTTGATGGCCCCTAAAATCAGGCGACCCATGCCAGGGATGGCAAAGACCTGCTCGACCACAATGGCGCCCCCAAACAGATAGCCCACCTGAATCCCGATCACGGTGACCAGGGGAATCATGGCGTTGCGGAGGGCGTGCTTGTAGAGCACCACCCGCTCGGTAAGCCCCTTGGCGCGGGCGGTGCGGATGTAGTCCTGGTTCAGTACATCCAAAAGCGAAGAGCGCAGCACCCGGCTCAGCCCGGCCAGCATGGGCAGGGAGAGGGTGATCACCGGCAGAACCAGCCTCGAGATGTGTCCCCAGGGGTCTTGATTGAAAGGCACATAGCCCAGGCTCTGCCAGCCGGGGGCCAGTTTGAAGACCAGAAAGATGAGCAGGGTGCCCAGCCAGAACGAGGGCAGGGTCACCCCGGTAATGGAAAAGAGCCGGATGAGGTACTCTGCGCTCGAGTTCCGCCAGTAAGCCGTCAGCACCCCCACCGGAATGGCCAGCCCGATGGCGATGATCAGAGAGAGGAGGGTCAGCTCCAGGGTGATGGGTAGGCGCTGCAGGATTTCCTCACTGATGGGCCTGCCGGTCCAGATGCTCTGGCCCAGGTCGCCATGCAGGGCGGCCCGGAGCCAGTCGTAGTACTGCACCAGAAGGGGCTTGTTCAAACCCAACTTTTCCCGCAGGGCAGCCAGGCCTTCGGGGGTGATCTCGGTGTTGGCCCCCAGCATGATCTGGACGGCATCGCCGGGGATGAGCCGAATCATCAGAAAAACCAGCACCGAGACCCCAAACAACACAAACAGGAGGTCGAGGGAGCGTTTGGCCAGAAAAGAAAGCATCAGGTGGCTCCGTGTTTCCCTGGGGAAGTGTCTGCGACGCTGTTTTGTGGGCCGGGCTCAGGCCAATACCCTGCCTTTAGAGCAGGTGGGTAACCCCAAGGCCAGAAAGCTCCTACCCGAAAAAGCCAACAGTGCAAGAGGTGCTGCCCTGGGCCAGGGCTAGCGGGCCATCCAGGTATCGCGCAGGTAGATGAGCGAGCGGGTGGGAATGGGCTTGAAGCCCTGCACGTTTTCGCGGGCCGCGGAGAACAGCGTGCCGTAGACCAGGTGGGCGATGGGCCCCTGGCAGGCCAGCTCCACCTGCAACCGGGCGTAAATGGGGCGGCGGGCGTCCTCGTTCACGGTGGTGCGGCCCTGGTTGAGCAGGCGGTCTATGGTCGGGTTGGAGAACTTGAAGACGTTGGTTGAACCGCCGGTGGAGAAGGTGCGGAAGAGGTAGCCGTCGGGGTCGGCGTTGCCGCTGTTGATGGAGGCGAAGGTATCGAAGTTGGAGTTGCGCCACTCCTGGATAAACTTGCCCTGCTCGAGCACCTCCACCCTGGCCCGGAAGCCGGCCTGGGCGAGTTGCTGCTGGACTACCTGGGCCGCATCCACCACGGTTTTATTGGAGCCAATCACAATCATGCCAAAGTCCACCCCGTTGGGGTAGCCGGCCTGGGCCAGCAGTTCCCGGGCCTTGGCGGGGTTGGTGTTGTAGCACGGAAAAGCGCTGGTGGGCGAAGCCCAGGATCGCAGGCCCAAGGGCCCGGCAGGGGTGCCGTTTCCAAAGTAGACCGCCTGAACAATCTGTGAGCGGTTGAGAGCGTAGTTGAGGGCCTCACGCACCTTTGGGTTGTCGAAGGGTTTGCGCGTGGTGTTCATGCCGATCAGGCTGTAGGCCAGGTCTTGCGCGGTGATGAGCTTGACGTTGGGGGTGTTGCGGAGCGTGACGGCCAGCGAGGGGTCAATGTTGGGCAGGAAGTGGTAGGTGCCGCTGGCCAGGCCGACCTGGCGGGTGGCCGCATCGGGCACGATGTTGTAGCGCAGGGCATCCAGGTAGGGCCGTCCCTGCCGCCAGTAGCGAGGGTGACGCTCGAGCAGAATATACGTGTCGGGCACCCACTCCTTGAAAGCAAAAGGCCCTGTGCCCATGGGTTTGCGCTGCATATCGTTGCCCGCTTTCACGTAGTCTTCCGACATCACCGCAATGCTGGCCAGCTCGACGAGCATTGGAGCGAACGGCTGGGAAAGTTCCACCACCAGCTGGGTCGGGGAAGTCGCCCGCACCTCCTTGACCAGGTTCACCCGGCTGGCGATGGGTGAGCCGGTTTTAGGGTCACGGACGCGATTGATGGAGAAGGCTACGTCGCTGGCGGTGAGCGGCTTGCCGTCGTGGAAGGTCACGCCTGCGCGAATCTTGAAGGTGTAGGTCAGGCCGTCCTGGCTGACCGTCCACGACTCGGCCAGGGCGGGGCGCGGGCGCAGCCTTTCGTCAATTTCGGTCAGGCCCTCGTAGATCTGGCCGGTCACGATGAACGAAGCAAAGGCCGTCGCCACATGGGGGTCAAGCCCCGAGGGCGAGGCTTCGACCCCTATTTGCAGGGTTCCGCCTCGTACCGGGGTCTGGGCCAAAGACCATCCCATAGCCAATAACAAGGCGAACAAGAAACCAAACCAGCGACCTTTCATACCGCCTCCTTGTGAGCTAGGGCTGCTCAGGGGGTATTCTATGCCACAAAACTTTGGTACTCAAGTGGTACAGGCCCCCGGTGGTCGGTTGCCCGGCCTTAATCACACCAGCTGGCGCAAGGTGCGGGCCTGCAACCGGTGCCGCAGCAGCAGAAAAAGCTCAGCCGTGGCCAGGGCATCCCAGAGGGCATGGTGTTCCAGGTGCCCTGGCAGGCCAAAAGCCGCCCTGGCCGCAGCCAGACCGGTGGGAACGGGCTTTGCGTGGGGCTCGAGCTGCCTCTGTCGCTCCCCCAGCCGCCCCAGCAAGACCACCGTGTCCACCACCACGGGCTTGAAGCGGGGCCGGCCCAGGGTTCGGAAGTACCGCTTTAAAAAACCCAAATCCACCGGACTGTAGTGCAGCAGCAGCACATCGTGGCCCATGCGCAGGCGGACTTCGTCCAGCACCTGTTCTACGCTGGGGGCGCTCTCCAGTTCCCTGGGCAGGATGTGATGCGCCCGGATGCCTTCGGCGGAGAGCGCCTCGGGCCTTATGGGACGAACCAGGCTATAGTAGTGCGCGCCAAACTCGATGACCCCCTTGCGGATGGGCACCATGCCCACCGAGAGAATCTGGTCGGAAGGGCCCAGGCCGCTGGTCTCCAGATCCAGGGCCCAGTAGGTGACCTCATCCCAGGCAGGGCTTTTGGCAAAGGGCCAGAGGTTCATAGGGTGGGTTCTCTCAACCCAGCCGGTCGGTGTGGAAGCGCTGGCTCATGGCTTCCTGCATCTCCCGCACCTGCAAAAAGGCCTCCTTGAGATGGCGGCGCTCGAGGGGGGACAGGTTTTCCAGGGGCACCTTGTTGCCGGGCGGCTCGCCCCGACGCAAAGAGGCCAGTTGCTCGCGCAGGCGCAGGCGCATCAGGAAGCCAAAGGCCTCAACCAGGGTCTCGGCCCCCTCCGGGCTGAGTTTGTGCTCGCGGGCGGCGGCCTGTAGCCGCTCGACCGTACCTTTGGCCAGGCTTCGGGCCTCGAGGGCATACACCCGGGCCAGGCTCACGATGGGGGCGATGCCCCCCTTCTTGAGGTCCACCCCGCCATCCTCCTCCCTGATCTGGCGAAAAAAACCGATGGGCGGGCGGAACTGGAGCGAAGCCCGGGCCAGCTGGGCCAGGAAGATGCCCTGGTCGGCTCCCCCGGCGACGATGCGCTCGAGGGGTTCCAGCGACAGCTCGCCATACACGGCCCGGAAATCGAAAAATATCTGCGCTTCGAGCAGCTCCTGCGGTTTGGGGGTCTCGAGCCAGTGCCGGAAAAGCTGCTCCCACTCAGGCAGCGACTTGCGCCAGTGGGTGGCCATGTAGCCCCCCGGGCAGGGGGGAAACCCCGCTTGAATCAGGCCCTCCACCACAAAGGCCGCCAGTTGCTCGAAATAGGCCGCCGTCGCGGGGGTCTCCTCCTGGTAGATCAGGGCGTTGTCCTGGTCGGTCAGGAGGGCTTGCTCCATGCGCCCTTCGGAGCCAAACACAATCCAGGCATAGGGGGTCGGGGGGGCGCCGAGCCGCTCCTCGCCCAGCCGCAGCAGGGTACGAACGAGCTGGTCGTTGAGGGAACTCACGCTGCGCCCGATTTCGCTGGCCCCCAGCCCGCCCAACAGCAGCGACTCGGCCACGCCCGTGAGCTCTTTGCCGTAGCCCGTAAGGTCGCCCGGATTGCGGGTGCGCTCGAGCCGCCGCAGCAGGTAGAGGGGGCTTTTGGCTTGCTGGCGCATCAGGACGGTGTCGGTAATCAGACCGATAATCTGGCCGTCCTGCTCCAGGGGCAGGTGATGAATGCCCTGTCGCACCATGTACGAAAGGGCCTCGAACAGGGGGGTGCTGGCGGGCAGGGTCTTGACCGGAGCGCTCATGATTTCCGCAACAGGGGTATCGGGCCCCTTGCCGGCGGCCAGCACACGGTTGCGCAGGTCGCGGTCGGTCAGGATGCCCAGGGGCTCGCCCTCGACCAGCACCGAGCTAATCTGGTGGGTTTGCATGACCCGGGCGGCTTCGCCCACGGTCGAGGCGCGGGGCACCAGCACCGGGGGCCGGCTGATCAGCTCCCCCACCGGCAGGGCCAGATCCAGGTTGACCACGCCCAGCCCCTCGACCCGGCTGGAGATCCGCAGGCGCTCGGCCAGTCCCCTGGTAAAAAACTCGGCAAAGGCCGGATACTCCATTAACTTTTGAAAAACCTCCCGGGGCCAGCGATATACCAGCAAATCTTCCTCGGCCACCACGTCAAAAGCGGGGGCGTCCTGCGATAGGAGCGAGGGGTAACCGAATACCTCTCCTTCCTCCAGGTGCAAAATGGCCTGGCCGTCGCGCTCGAGGCGAGCCCCCCCCTTGCGAATCAGGTACAGGTGCTGGCTTTTGGGACCGCTGCGTTCAAGCACCTTGCTGCCGCCGGGATAAAAAGTAATCTCCAGGCCGCGCTGCACGAGCGCCAGGGCTTCCTCGGGAAGCAGGTCAAAGGGGGCGTGCTCACGAACAAATTCAACCGGGTTCACAGCCCTATTTTGCCGACTTGGCCGGGGAGTTTTGCCCCTCTTCCGGCAGACGGACAATCAGGCCAGAGCCAAGCCAGGCCGAAAGGGGCAGGATCAGGCTCAAGGCCTGGTTCGCGCCGGAAAACACCTGCAATGCATAACCAAACACCAGCGCGGGCAGCAACAAAAAAAAGATTCGAAAAATGCGCTCGAGGCCCGGCTTGGCCGGTAGCGGCCAGAAGCGGGAAAACACCAGCCCCAGCAGCCCGCCCAGCACCACCGCCGAGGCGATGCGCAACAGGTCGAAAGGGGTGGGGAAGGGCCAGCCGGTCAGGTAGTGCCCCACCACATAAAACAGGAACAAAAAGGCGGAGATGCCGACCAAAAGCCTAAAAACCCGCAGCGTCAGGTTGGGGGGAACATACACATTATTGTTTTGTGGGGTTGCCGGAGAATTTTGAGCGGCCATACGCAATCATACTAAAAGCAGGGGGGTGGGCTGTAGCCCACCCCTGGGGTTGCTTAGTGGTAGTGCGCGTCCTTGGCGCCGCGTGGAATCCGCACCGACTCCACCAGCTCCTGGACATCCTTGGGGGGTTCGGGGGTCATGCGGGACACGAAGTAGGTAATCAGGAAGTTGAGCACCATGCCCACCGTGCCGATGCCCTCGGGGCTCACGTTGAAGAACCAGCGGGGCATGCCAAAATAGCTGGTTCCGATGATGTAGGTGGCGGTGAAGACCAGGCCCACCACCATCCCGGCGATGGCCCCTTCGCGGGTGGTACGTTTGTCGAAGACCCCCAGCAGAATGGCCGGGAAGAAACTACTCGCGGCCAGGCCAAAGGCAAAGGCCACCAGCTGGGCAATGAAACCCGGTGGGTTCTGGCCAAAGTACCCGGCCACCAGCACGGCCAGCAGAATGCCCACGCGGGCAATCAGCAGGCGCTGCCCCTCGGTGGCTTTGGGGTTGATGATGCGGTAGTAAAGGTCGTGGGAGAGCGCCGAAGAGATCACAATCAGAAGGCCGGAAGCCGTGGAGAGCGCGGCTGCCAGGCCGCCCGCCGCGACCAGGGCAATGATGATGGGGGCGAGCTTGGCGACCTCTGGCGTGGACAGCACGATGATGTCGTTGTTGATGAAGACCTCGTTCTTGCTCTTCTCGTTGGGGCTGTTGAAGTCGGGCCGGTTGGTGCCCGGAATCAGATTAAAGGCCCGCCCCGGCGCCACGGTGATCTTGCCGTCGCCGTCCTTGTCCACAAATTGCAGCAGTTTGGTCTTCTCCCACTTGGCCACCCAGTTTATCTCGCGAACCTCCTTGAGGCTTTTGCCGTTGAGGGTTTCGATCAGGTTGTAGCGGGCAAAAACCGATACGGCAGGGGCGGTGGTGTACAGCAGGGCGATAAAAAGCAGCGCCCAACCAGCGGAGGCGCGGGCATCCTTAACCGTCGGCACGGTGTAGAAGCGGATAATCACGTGCGGCAGCCCAGCCGTGCCAAACATCAGACATGCTGTAATCAGCAGAATGTTCAGCATGTCGAAGCTCTGGAAGGGCTGGGTGTACTGGGTAAACCCGAGGTCTACCTGAATTTTGTTGAGCCGCTCGGTAATGTCGCTGAAGGTCAGGGCCAGTTGCGGGATAGGGTTTCCGGTCAGGATGCTGGCAATGGCGAAGGCTGGAATCAGGTACGCGATGATGAGCACCGTGTACTGGGCCGCCTGGGTCCAGGTGATGCCCTTCATCCCCCCGATCACTGCGAACATAGCCGTGACCGCCACGCCAATCCAGAGCCCGGTGGTGTTGGGCACCTGTAGATAGCGGGCAAAGACCGTGCCCACCCCCACCAGCTGGGGAATTACATACACGAACGAGACGAAAACCGCCGCCACCACCGCAACCACGCGGGCGGTTTGGGAGTAGTACCGGTCGCCCACAAAGTCCGGCACGGTGAACTTGCCGAACTTACGCAGGTAGGGGGCCAGCAGCAGGGCAAGCAGCACGTAACCGCCGGTCCAGCCCATCAGATAGATGGTGCCGTCGTAACCCAGGGTGGAGATCAGGCCCGCCATCGAGATAAAGCTGGCCGCGCTCATCCAGTCGGCAGCGGTGGCCATGCCGTTGGCAATGGGGGGAACTCCGCGACCGGCCACGTAAAAGCCTTCGGTCTCGCGCACTCGAGCCCAGATGCCGATGCCGATGTAAAGCCCGAAGGTGAGCAGCACAACGATCCAGGTCCAAAGTTCAACGCTCATTCAGTTGCCTCCTACTCGTGCACGTCGAACTGCTGGTCTATTTTGTTCATCTGCGCCACGTACACAAAAATCAGGATGACGAAGATGATGATGGCCCCCTGGTGTGCAAACCAGAATCCCAGCGGCAGGGAGCCCAGTTTTATGTTGTTGAGAGCCTGCACCAACACAATCCCGAACCCGTAAGAGACCACCGCCCACACGATGAGCAGGTTACGGATCAGGTTGATGTTGGCCTTCCAGTACGCCTCGGCCTTTGCTTTGTCCATGCCTTCCTCCATGTAACACAAGTCCGGCCACCGGTACCGTTGGGGTGGTCGCTTCAGCGCTTTTCAGACTTGCGCCATGAATCTAACACCGTAATTGTGTCCTGGCAAGTTATTTGAGGATTATAGATATATGCGAAAACCGACGCAATTATTTGGCATATGAGAGCGCTTGCAACCAGGTTACCAATATGCATAACGGGATATACCGGCGCTGCACAAACAGCTCTGTGAACTGCCAGCTACATGGGTATTGGACTTGACCGTCATTCGATCTGCTCAATGCCAAGATGAAGCGAATTGATGTTTGATGAGTGTTCGAGGGCTTTTAGATGAACCTATAAGATTAGCTTATGAATGTAAACTACTCTTCCAGCGTGCTCAAGTCGCCCGGGTCGCGCCCCATTTCCTGGGCTTTGAGCAAGCGCCGAAGAATTTTTCCACTGCGGGTTTTGGGCAGCTTGTCCAGAAAGACCAGCTCGCCGGGGGTGGCGATGGGGCCGAGCTCGAGGCGCACGTGCTGCACAATCTCGGTTTTGAGGGCCTCGGTTTTTTCACGCCCGACCCGCAGCACCACAAAGGCCTTGATGTTCTCCCCCTTAATTGGGTCGGGCACGCCAATCACGGCGGCCTCGGCCACCGCAGGATGGGAGACCAGCGCACTTTCCACATCCGCCGTGCCGATGCGGTGACCGGCCACGTTGAGCACGTCGTCGGCGCGGCCCAGCACGGCGAAGTAGCCCTCGGCAGTCCGGCTGGCCACATCGCCGGCGGCATACACGTTCCCAGGTATTTCTGTCCAGTACTGGGTATAGCGGGCGTGGTTGCCCCAAACCGTGCGCATCATGTGGGGGAAAGGGCGCTTAAGGGCCAGCAAGCCCCCGGTTCCCGGCGCTACCTCGTGGCCCTCGGCATCCACTACCGTGGCCTCCACGCCGGGAAGGGGCACCCCCACCAAGCCGGGCTTGCCCGGCAGGGTCAGGGGCGTACCCAGGGTGGGGCCGCCCAGCTCGGTCTGCCACCAGTTGTCGGCCACAAAACCGCGCCGTCCTCCGTCCATGAGGTGCTCCACAGCCCACTGCCAGGCCTCGGGGTTCAAGGGTTCGCCCGCCACGCCGATAAAGCGGAGCGAGGAGAGGTCGTGCTGGGCGGGCCACTCAGGGCCAAACTTCATGAACATGCGGACGGCGGTAGGCGCGGTGAACATCACATTCACCCGGTAGCGCTCCACCGCTTGCCAGAGGGCAGCCGGGCTGGGGTAGTCGGGCGCGCCCTCCCGTAGAACGCTCGTGATGCCCAGGAGCAGCGGCGCATACACGATATAACTGTGCCCCACAATCCAGCCGATGTCCGAGGTGGCCCAGAAGACATCGGTCTCCTTAACGTCGAAAAACGAGCGCAGGTGGTAGGCGGTGCCCACCATGTAGCCCCCGTGCACGTGCACCACCCCTTTGGGCTTGCCGGTAGAGCCTGAAGTGTAGAGGATGAAGAGCGGGTGTTCGCTGTCCAGTGGAACGGCTTCGGCTTCGGGTTTATGCGACCAGAGCAACCGGTTGAAGTCGTGGAAGCGGGGTCCCTCGGGAGCTGCTTTGCTGCGGCAGAACCAGACCGTTTGCACGTCCAGGTCCTCGATGGCCTGAAGCACGATGGACTCGAGGTCAACCGGCTTGCCCCGCCGGTAGCTCACATCCCCGGCAATCACCAGCCTGGCCCCGGCGTCCATAATGCGCTCGCGCAGCGCCGAAACCCCCAAACCGGCGTACACCACCGAGTGGATGGCCCCAATGCGGGCGCAGGCCAGCATGGCCATGACGCCTTCCAGCGTGAGCGGCATGTAGATGATGACCCGATCCCCTTTCTGTACCCCCAGGTGCATGAGCCCGGTGGCCAGACGCGAAACCCGGTCCAGCAACTCGCCGTAGGTGAGCTTTTGCTCGCTGCCGTCCTCCCCCAGGTACAAAAGGGCCACCTGGTTGCGCCTGGAGCCTTTGGCATGGCGGTCGAGGGCGTTATAGGTGATGTTGGTCTGGCCGCCCAGAAACCAGCGATGGTCGGGGAAATTCCACTCCAGCACCCGGTCGAAGGGCCGGAACCAGTGAAACTGCCGGGCCTGCTCGCCCCAGAAGGCTTCGGGGTCTTGCAGGCTGCGGGCGTACTCCGCCCCAAAGTCGGGGACATTGGCGGCTTGTTGCTGGGCGGCGGGGGCTTGGTAGCTGACCTTGGTTTTCAGCAGTTGCTCGAGCTCCATCGGGGCCTCCTGGGGTTCATCTTCACAAAGGGGGTAAGGGACAAATGCGGGCCGTTCGTGATTATGGGCAGCCCAATCCTCGTCGGCAGCGTCGGCAGGTTGGCAAAGCTATGCCGAAGCCAGCGCAGGACAAGGCCAGGCCTGCACCGACCCCGGAGGCCCTCCCAACAAGCGGGCTAGCCCTCAAATCTACCCTCATGGCTCCAGTGTGGAGAGGTCGCCTGGGTCGGCCCCTTGCTCCTGGGCCTTGAGCAGGCGGCGAAGGATTTTGCCGCTCTTGGTTCGCGGCAGCTGGTCCATAATCTCGACCTCGGTGGGCAGGCTCAGGCTTCCGAGCTGCCGGCGCAGGTGGCTCGAGAGCTTGGCGGCCAGAATCTCGCGCACCTGGGGGCTGGCCTCGCGGGTTTTGAGCACCACGTAAACCTTGATAATCTCGCCCATTTCCGGATTGGCAACCCCTACCGCAGCCGCCTCGGCCACCGCCGGGTGGGAAAGCATGGCCCCCTCAATTTCTGCCGTGCCAATGCGGAGCTCGCCGGCCTTGATGACGTCGTCCGAGCGGCCCAGCAGGGCGATGTAGCCCTCGCTGTCGCGCACTGCAATGTCGCCGGTGGCGTAGCAGCCCGGAATGCGGTTCCATTGCTCGGCGTAGCGCTCCGGGTTGTTCCAGAAGGTGCGCATGAAATGGGGGAAAGGCTTGCAGATGACCAGGTGCCCCTTCTGCCCGGGCGGCAGCTCACGCCCTTGCGCATCAACCACCTGCATCTTGACCCCGGGCAATGGGAAACCGGCCTTGCCGGGCTTGGCCGGCATACAAACCGGCGTGGAGAGGCAGGGCCCGCCGGTCTCGGTCTGCCACCAGTGGTCCACCACGTGGGCCAGGTTCTGGGCTGCCCAGTGCCAGACCTCGGGGGCCAGGTACTCGCCCACGCTAGCAACCAGGCGAAGGTCGCGGAGCTGGGCATTCTTGGCCCACTCATCGCCGTGCTTGCGCAGGGCCCGCAGCCAGGTAGGGCTGATGATGAGTACGTTCACCCCGCAGTCTTCCAGGGTTTCGTAGAAGCCGCTGGGGTCGGGGTAGTCCAGCCGCTCGGCCCTGAGCACCGTGGTCAGCCCTTCCAGGAGCGGCGCATACAGGCCGTAGCTGTGCCCCACAATCCAGGAGAGGTCGGCGGTGGCCCAGGAGATTTCGCCCTCCTTGAGGTCGAAAAGGGTGCGCAGGTGGTAGGTGATGCCCACCATGTAGCCCCCGTGCACGTGCACCACCCCTTTGGGTTTGCCGGTGGAGCCCGAGGTATAAAGAATAAAAAGCGGGTGTTCGCTCTCGACGGGCAGTGCCTTTGTGGTGGGGCGGTGGGCTTCGATGAGGTCCCAGAACTCGAGGGGCCGGGCGCTACCGCTGCGGCTGTACCACAGCACCGGCACCTCCAGACCCTGGGTGGCTTCCTCAATCAGGTTGGTGAAGGAAAGGGTGCGCCCGCCCTGGTACATCCGGTCGGCGGCCACCAGCAGGCGGGCATTGGTGTCCTGGAGCCGTTCGCGCAGGGTTTGACTGCTCAGGCCCGCCGGAATGGCCACGTGCACCGCCCCGATGCGGGCACAGGCCAGAAAGGTCAGGGCCATCTCCAGGCCGGTGGGCATGTACACCGCCACCCGGTCGCCCGGTTGAATCCCCAGCGAGAGCAGCCCTCCGGCCAGACGGGCGGACAGGTCGCGCAGCTCGCGGTAGGTGAGCTTATGTACGGTGCCGTCCCCCGCCAGCGCAATCAGGGCCAGCTGGTTGCGGCGGGGGCTGTCGGCGTGGCGGTCCAGGGCGTTGTAGGCGAGGTTGGTCGTGGCGCCCACAAACCAGCGGTGATAGGGCAGCTTGATTTCCTGCACCTGCTTCCAGGGCTGGAACCAGTGAAAGCGCGTGGCCCACTCGGCCCAAAACTGCTCGGGCTGCTCGAGGCTCCGGCGATACTCAGCCGCATAGTCCCGCAGGTTTGCATTTTGCACCAGGGTTTTGGGCGGCCAGACGGCCTCTTCCTCCGCCGAGGAGCCCAGGTACAAAGGCTCGTGGGGCGGAAGCCCTTCTGGTTCGGGGGGCGGGGTCGGTTCGACCCTGGGATGGCTCGAGGCGGCCCGGGCCACCTCCTGCACCGCCTGAACCAGGCGGGTAAAGGCATAGGGAAAGCGCCTCGAGGGCACCACCACCCCAAACGCCCCCATCACCTGCCCGTCCTGGCCAAAGATGGGGGCGGCCAGCCCCGAGATGCCGTCGGTGTGCTCTTCAATTTCCACCGCAAAGCCCAGCTGGCGTACCTTGGCCAGCTCTTCCTCGAGGGTCAGGGGGTCGGTGATGGTGAGGTGGGTGTACGTCTTGAGGTTTTGCAAATGGATGGCCTGGGCTCCGGCCTCCAGAAAAGCCAGCACCGCCTTGCCCATGGCCAGGGCGTGGAAGCCCTCGGTGATCTGGTCGTCTACCCCTGCCAGCTTGGGCAGGCCTTGCCGTCCTCGGGTGGTCAGGCGCAGCTTGCCCTCGGGGGTGAGCAGGGCCAGGTAGGTGCGCTCACGGGTGCGTAGATACAGCTCCTCGAGCGCATCGGATAGCTTCTCAGGCTCGGCCAGCGGGGCCCGGCTTGGGGCCAGCGCGTTCTTGGAGAGCCGGTAGGTGCTGCCTTCACGCTCGGCGAAACCTTCCGAAACCAGGCTGGCCAACAGTGCGTAGGCCGTGGACAGGCTTTTCCCCAGAAATGCCGCAAGCTGAGGGGCCTCGACGCCTTCGGGGTGCTGGGCCAGGTAGGCCAAGACCCGCAGCGCGGCCTGAACGGTGGTAAGTTTGCGACTCTGAGCCATACTTTTCGAACGACGCAAGCCAAAGAACGCCAGCGGATTCCTTGTGAAATGTAACTGGCGCTATTGTGGCGACCCGTAAGCCAACTGTCAAGTAACCGACAAATTCCTACATTTTCCGAACCGCGTTTTTTCTTGACGGGATATGCTTCAGAGCCTATGCTCACCCTAAAAAGGCTCATCGTGTCCGCCGTCGGGTTTGGTTTTTTTGCTTGAAAGGGATGCTATGGAAAAAATCGAGGCCGTTTTGAAGGAAGACCGGGTCTTTGAACCCTCCGAAGCGTTCAGGCGTTCGGCCAGAATTAACCAGCGCGAAGTGTACGAGGCGCTCTACCGTGAGAGCCTCGAGCAGCCCGAGCAGTTCTGGAGCCGGATAGCCGCCGAGCTACACTGGTTCAAACCCTGGGAGAAGGTGCTCGAGTGGAACCCCCCCAACGCCAAGTGGTTCATTGGCGGCCAGCTTAACCTCTCCTACAACTGCCTGGATCGGCACCTGGCGACCCGTGGCAACAAGGCCGCCATCATCTTCGAGGGCGAGCCGGGCGACTCGCGCATCCTGACCTACCAGCAGCTCCACCGCGAGGTGAGCAAGTTCGCCAACGTGCTCAAGGGCCTGGGGGTACAGAAGGGCGACCGGGTCACCATCTACCTGCCCATGATTGCCGAAGCCGCCATCGCCATGCTGGCCTGCGCCCGCATCGGGGCGGTGCACTCGGTGGTGTTTGGGGGTTTCTCGGCCTCGGCCTTAGCCGACCGCATCAACGATGCCCAGGCCAAGGTGCTCATCACCGCCGATGGCGGCTGGCGGCGGGGCAATGTGGTGCCGCTCAAGGCCAACAGCGACGAAGCCCTAGCCGATGCCGGCTCCATCGAAAACGTGGTGGTGGTTCGGCGCTGCGGCAACGAGGTGCACATGGAGCCGGGCCGCGACCACTGGTACCACGAGCTCATGGCGAACGCCTCCCCCGACTGCCCGCCCGAGCCTATGGATGCCGAAGACCCGCTCTTTATCCTCTATACCTCGGGTTCTACCGGCAAGCCCAAAGGGGTGCTGCACACCACCGGGGGCTACTCGGTCTACACCTACCTCACCGCCCAGTACATCTTCGACCTGAAAGACACCGACACCTACTTCTGCACCGCCGATGTGGGCTGGATTACCGGCCACAGCTACGTGGTCTACGGCCTCTTGCAGAACGGGGCCACCACCCTCATGTACGAGGGGGCCCCCAACGCCCCGGACGAGGGCCGCATCTGGAACATCATTGAAAAATACAGCGTGAGCATCCTCTACACCGCGCCCACGGCCATTCGCGCCTTCATGAAGTGGGGTGAGCAGTGGCCGCTCAAATACAACCTCAGCAGCCTGCGCCTCTTAGGCTCGGTGGGGGAGCCCATCAACCCCGAGGCCTGGCTGTGGTACTACCGGGTCATCGGCAAGGAGCGATGCCCCATCGTGGACACCTGGTGGCAGACCGAGACCGGCGGCATCATGATTACCACCCTGCCGGGGGTACACCCCATGAAGCCCGGCCATGCCGGCAAGCCCTTCTTTGGGGTTAAGCCGGAAATCGTGGACACCACCGGCCAGCCGGTGACCAACCCCGACGAGGGAGGCCACCTGATCATCCAGAAACCCTGGCCCTCCATGCTCCGCACCGTCTGGGGCGACCCCGAGCGCTTCGAGCGGCAGTATTTCGCCCAGTACCCCGGCAACTACTTCACCGGCGACGGGGCCCGCCGCGACGCCGACGGCTACCACCTGATTCTGGGCCGGGTGGACGACGTGCTCAACGTTTCGGGTCACCGCCTGGGCACCATGGAGGTGGAGAGCGCGCTGGTCTCGCACCCTGCGGTGGCCGAGGCCGCGGTGGTGGGCCGCCCCGACCCCATCAAGGGGGAGGGTATTGTGGCCTTTGTGACCCTCAAAACCGGCCAGACCCCAAGCCCCGAGCTGGCCCAGGAACTCAAGGCGCATGTGGTCAAGGCCATCGGCGCGATTGCCCGCCCCGACGAGATTCGCCTGACCGATGCCCTGCCCAAGACCCGCTCGGGCAAGATTATGCGCCGCCTGCTGCGGCAGGTGGCCTCGGGCGAGGAGATCAAGGGCGACACCAGCACCCTAGAAGACCGGGCGGTGGTGGAGCGGCTCAAGGCCACGCCCGCGCAGTAGTTGTTCTTCAAAAAGGCAGTCGGCCAATCCAAAAGCTTTGCGGGCTGTTTATTTGAACCCTAGAGTGCTCTTCACACGTTATGAGCCATTCGAGTTCGAGAACGCCTCATTCTGAACAGAACAGTGGCCGCCTGGAAACTCGAAAACATGCGTCCCGGCCCAGGCACAACGCAGACACTTGTCCCTTCTCGTTTTCGTGGGCGGCCACGTCTGTGAAGAGCGCGGTAAGCTGAGGGTGGTTGGACAAAACCTTTGCTGGTTTTGGGAAGGGCCAGCCACCTGGCCCTTTCAGCCAGGTCGAGTGAGTCCAGGCTGGGCGACTGGATTCGCTCGCCGGGTGGGTGTGGTTCTAAAGGCCCTTGTGCGATAGGGCAAGAACGCGGTGCAGGCCCGCTTTTCTACTCGTCCTCGGCGCTCGAGACCGTCTCTCTGCGCCCGGCCTTCCACTCCAGCCCAGCCCAGATTAGGCTTTCCAAATCGCCGTCCAGCACGTTCTCGGGGTCGTGGCGCATCTCGCCGGTGCGGTGGTCTTTGATGTACTGCTTGTCCAGCACGTAACTGCGAATCTGGCTGCCCCACTCGATGGGGCGGGCTTCGCCGCGAAGTCGGGCCAGCTCTTCTTGTTTTTTCTTGTATTCAATCTCGAAGAGCTTGGAGCGCAGGATATTCATGGCCATTTCCTTGTTTTTTTGCTGGCTGCGGGTTACCTGGCACTTCACGATGATGCCGGTGGGCAGGTGTACGACCCGCACCGCCGAGTCGGTGGTGTTCACCCCCTGGCCGCCCTTGCCCTGCGAGCGCATCACGTCAATGCGCAGGTCTTCGGGGGCAATTTGAATCTCCACCGATTCGTCCACTTCGGGCATGACCTCTACCGCCGCAAAACTGGTCTGGCGCTTGCCCTGCGCATTGAAGGGGGAGGGCCGCACCAGGCGGTGCACCCCGGCTTCGGGGGACATCAGCCCAAAGGCGTTTTCGCCCCGCACGATAAACTGCGCATAATCAATGCCAGCCTCGGCCCCCGGTTCCAGGTCCACTAGCTCCAGGGTAAAACCGTGGCGCTCGGCAAAGCGGGTGTACATGCGGTAGAGCATCTGGGCCCAGTCGCAGGCCTCGGTGCCGCCCGCGCCGGGCTTGATGGTCACGATGGCGGCGTTCTCGGCATAGGGGAAGGAGAGCAGGGTCTGGTGGTACAGCTCCTCGAGCTCGCGTCCGGCCCGCTCGAGCTCGGGCTGCATCTGCTCCCGCTCTTCGGCACCGAGCTCCGGCCAGAGCTCCAGAAGCCCCTGCAAGTCGGACTCCAGGCGCTTATAGCCCTCCACCACCTTGCGCAGCCGGGCCGACTCCTGCGAAACCTTGCGGGCGTGGGCCGGGTCGTTCCAGAGGTGGGGGTCGTTGATTTGCTGCTCGAGTTCGCTCAGGCGGGCTTCTTTACCGGCGATGTCAAAGATACCCCCGAAGGGCCTCGAGCCGGTGTTGTAGGGTCTGCAAATCCATAGCACCTGAGTCTAGGGTTTCTGGGCCTAAACGTCAAACCTCCGGGAGCACCGGAGACACCCGCCATGCGGGTCTTGGGCGGAATGCCCGCAGCCAGAGCAAAAAGTTCCCAGGTCAGTCCAGAGCTGCAACGGGGTTCGCCCAAAGCGAAAAACCCGGCTCACAGCCTGTACGTTGTTTAGTCCGCTGCCAGGGCCAGCTCGGGCACCTGCACACCCACCTGAGCCCCCAGGCTCTTAAGGCGGTTTTCAATATCGTCGTAACCGCGCTCGATGTACTGCATGCCGGAAATGTGGCTCTCGCCCTCGGCGGCCAGGGCGGCGATGATCAGCCCGCCTCCCGCACGGATGTCCCGGGCCTCTACGGCGGCTCCGGTCAGAGGGCGCCCCTGAATCATCAGGGTGCGCTCCTTCAGGATGACCTCGGCCCCCATGCGGGCCAGCTCACTGGCATGGGTGAAGCGGTCGGGATAGACCCGGTCGGAGACCAGCGAGGTGCCGTGCACGGTGGCGAGGTAGGCGGCGGCGGGGGGCTGCAGGTCGGTGATAAAGCCCGGATACTCCCGGGCCTCGACGTTGAAGGGCTGGGGATGGACCGTGGCTTCCAGGCGAATCCAGTCCTTGCCGGTAGTGATGCGGTGGCCCGACTGGATTAGCTTGTCCAGGACAGCGTCCATGTGGAACGGCTCGACATTGGTGAGGGTGATGGAACCGCGGGTGGCGGCGGCTGCAAACAGGTAGGTGCCGGCCTCGATGCGGTCGGGGATGATGCTATAGCGCACCCCGCGCAGCTCGGGCTGGCCCTTGATGTGCAGGATGCTGCTGCCGATGCCTCTGATCTGGGCGCCCATCTGGGTCAGGAAGTTGCACAGGTCCACAATTTCGGGTTCCTGGGGGGTGTTGACCAGCACCGCCTCGCCGCCCAAAGCAGCGGCCATCAGGGCTTGCTCGGTGCCGCCCAGGGTGGGCAGGTCGTAGACCACGCGGCCCGAGGCCGGCTTGCGCCGTCGCGCGGTGTAGGCCACGCCCTGTTCGGTAATCTCGGTGGTCACCTCGAAGCCCAGGCCGCGCAGGGCCTTGATGTGCTGATCCACCGGGCGCTCGGCAAAGTTGCAGCCGCCCGGCAGGGGCACGGTGCCCTCACCGGCCCGGGCCGCCAGGGCACCCAGCACGTTGAAGCTGGCCCGCATCTTGCTGACCAGCTCGAAAGGTGCGTGGGTGGAGAGGATTTCTGGGGTGTGCAGGTGCAGGGTGCGGCCTTCCCAGGCGTGGCGGGTGCCCAGGTGCCCTAAAAGCTCGAGCAAAACGTCAATGTCCCGCAGGCGGGGTACTTCGGTCAGGGTGACGGGTTCTGCCGTGAGCAGGCTGGCCGCCATGAGTTTGAGCGCGGAATTCTTGGCTGGAAAAATACGGAGCTCACCGCTGAGGGGAACGCCACCGCGAATAATGAGGGTTCGATCCATACCGGGGTTCATCTCCTGGCTACCATCGAGTATCTTTGCACAAGTTACACATGATACTCACCATGAGCATAGTAAGTCGGAATCGTATTGTCAAGCACAAACGTAACGTGCTAAACTTCAGTCATAAACGCATGCGAGTATTCCACCGTGACCGTACTCGTGCTGCTGCAAAGTATATCGGTTATGCCCAGAAAGGAGAAAAAACGCCTGCAAGTGGTCATCAGCGATGACCAGGACGCCCTCCTGACCAAGCTCGCCTACGAGCTTTCCAGCCCCGAGCAACTGGTTTCCAAGTCGGAGGTGGTTCGGCTGGCCATTGAAAAACTGGCCGACGGCATGGAGGAAGGCCGGCAAAAAGCCGAGCTCAAAGAGCTTTTGAAAAGGCTCGAGGCCGAAGAGGAGTAGGCCTGTTGGCGAGGCCGGCGGTTTGCGCAAATACCCAGCGCGGCATAAGCACAAAAACTCAACCATTCCAGCATTCAAGCGTACATCCGACTTTCAGGTAAACATCAGGTGAGAGTGGGCGGTCGGGGGTAGGCAGTGGGTCTATGCGTCCCCCGAAACCCCTGCGCCCTACCTTCGCTCCCCCAGTTTGCGAAGTGTGCAGGCGAAGCGCTGCCCCGCATGGGGGGCCTGCCGTTTCCACTTCCACAGCTGCCCTGTGCGAGGATTGGTCGAGGAGGCCCGGCTCAGAAAAACCCCCTGATGCTTCACAGCCCGGTCTTCCCCGGGCGCATCACCCCGCCCTTGAGCCGCCCCCAGCCCAGGCTAAAGCTTCCAATCGCGGTTTGAAGCACGACCAGATGCCAGCCCTCCGAGCCCTCCGCCGGAATAGGCTGCCCAAGGGCAAACGGGAGGGCTCGAGGGTCGTCGGTAGCCAGGGCGAAGGTTTTGTAAACCTGTTCTGGCCGCAAGAAGTGGGCCAGGGGCTTCCCCGGCAGGAACCGGCCCGCATCCGTGCGCCTGCCCACCCGGGCCTCGCCCAGGTACAGCCCCGGCGCGGGGGCCCGGATGCCGGCCAGGCTGGGCAGCCCGGCGGGCAGAAAATAGAGGTGTCCGGAGCGCTCGAGGATTTCCCCCTCGAGCTTCACCCGCAGGTTGGCCTCGCTCCAGGACTGCCACAGACTCCGCACCTCGCGCGAAAGGGGCGGGACGCGCTCGAGGGGAGGGTTGCGCTCCTTACCCTCGGTTTTGCGGAGCCTGGCCAGAAAATGCCCCTCGCCCCGCAGCTGGTGGGGCCACAGCCGGGCGGTGCGGGCCAGCGCCGGGTCGCCGTTGCCCCAGGCCGGAACGCCGGGGGCAAAGGCGGGGTGGAGGCGGGCGTCCTCGAGCGCCCAGCCTGGGCGCAGCAGCTCCGCCACCACCTGCTCGTTTTCCTCGGGGGCAAAGGTGCAGGTAGAGTAGACCAGCACCCCCCCCGGACGCACCAGCTCCCCCGCCGCCGCCAGCAGGTTTTTCTGCACCCGCGCGGCCCTCGCCGGAGCCCCCGGCCCCCAGTGGCGAATCACCTCGGGGTCTTTGCGGAACATCCCCTCGCCCGAGCAGGGCGCATCCAGCACCACCCGGTCGAAGCAGGCCCCCCAGTGCTGGGCCAGTTTCTCAACCGGGGCCGAGACCACCGCCAGGCCGGCCCCCCAGCGCTCTACATTTTCCAGGAGCCCAGGGAGGCGCCCCCCATCCACTTCGTTGGACACCAGCAGGCCCCGGCCCTGCATGCGGGCGGCCAGGTGGGTGGTTTTGCCGCCCGGCGCGGCGGCCAGGTCCAGCACCCGCTCCCCCGGCTGGGGGTCGGCCAGCACCCCAACAGCCTGGGCCGAAGGCTCCTGGATGTAATAAAGCCCGGCGTAGAAGAAGGGATGTGGGCCGGGGCGGGCCTCGGCGGGGTAATAGAAGCCCTCCGGCGACCAGGGGATGGGCTCCAGATTCCAGGGGCTTATGTGCAAAAGCTGTTCGGGGGAGAGTTTGAGGGTATTCACCCGCAGGCCATAGCTGCGGTCGGCGCCGGTGAGGGCTTGCAGGAATTGGGGAAAATCCTCACCGAGCAACTCGGCCATGCGGGTCAGGAAGGCTTTGGGCAACACAACGCTTACAATGCTAACCGATGTCCATCGTGGCCATTGGCACCGACCTCGTAGAGCTGGAGCGCCTGCGCCGGGTCTGGCAGCGGCACCCCGAGCGCTTCTTAAAGCGCCACTTCGCCCCCTGCGAGATTGAGTACTGCCTGGCCCGCTCCGACCCGGTTCCCTCGCTGGCGGCTCGCTTCGCGGCCAAGGAGGCTTTTCAGAAGTGCTGGCCCGAGTCTTTTGGCTGGCTCGAGGTCTGGGTGGAGATGGCCGGGCGCAAACCAATGCTGCGCTTTGCGCCCCGCCTCGAAGCCCAGATGGGGGAGGGGCTCCGGGCGCACCTCTCGCTCTCGCACGAAAAGCACCATGCCCTGGCGGTGGTGGTGCTGGAGGAGGTATGAAGACCGTCCTGGTGACCGGGGCCTCGACCGGCATCGGCGAGGCCTGTGCCCTGTGGCTGGAAAAACGGGGTTACCGGGTTTTTGCCAGCGTACGCACAATGGCCGATGCCGAGGCCCTGCAACAAAAGTCCAGAGGCGCCCTCAGGCCGGTTTTGCTGGATGTGACCGACGAGGCTTCAATAAGGGAGGCGGCGCAGTTTGTGGGCCGCCAGGCCCCCCGGCTCGACGGCCTGGTGAACAACGCCGGAATCGCGGTGGCGGGGCCGCTCGAGTTTGTGCCCCTGGGTGAGCTTCGGCGGGTGCTCGAGGTCAACGTAATCGGGCAGGTGGCGGTGACCCAGGCTTTTTTGCCCCTGCTCCGGGAAGCCCGGGGGCGGGTGGTGCTGATGAGCTCCATTAGTGGGCGGGTGGCCGCACCCCTGATGGGGCCCTATGCCGCCTCGAAGTTTGCCCTCGAGGCCATCGGCGATGCCCTCAGGCGGGAACTGGCACCTTGGGGGATCGAAGTGTCCATCATCGAGCCGGGCAACATCCAGACGCCCATCTGGCGCAAGGGAATCGCCTGGGGAGAGGCGCTCAAACAACAGCTTTCGCCCAGGGCCATAGAGCTTTACGGCCCTGCTATAGACGGTATCCTGCACTATATCCGGGGCCAGGACGGCAAGGGTTTACACCCCCGCGAAGTGGCTAGAG
>NZ_JANWVH010000070.1 GCF_025056915.1 Meiothermus sp.
CAGACAAGCGTGCCTCACCGAGGTGAGGCACGTCTCTTTGTCCCTTCTCGTTTTCGTGGGCGGCCACGTCTGTGAAGAGCGCAATAAGGCGGCTCGGAAATCACTTCAGCTGGGCCGTCGTAGAATGCGAGGCGATGAATACCTTTGTGCTGGCCTGGGTTTTGCTGCTGGTGTTTGCGGTTTTCAACAACTACGTCATCTACCGCCTGCTGCGCGAACGCAACCGCACCGAGTTGATGTGGATTGGGGTGGTGGCGACCGTGATTCCGGTGGGGCTATTCGCCCTGTGGCCCGGCGCTTATACCCTCATGTCGTTTCCGCTGCTGCAAAGCCTGGGAATGCTGGCCATCCTGCGCCTAGCCCAGCGGCGCTAGCGGGGCTGGGCCAGCACCACCGCCCAGGCATGACCGACCCTCGAGAGCCCCGCGCCAAACTCGGTGTAGTGGGGGTTCATGATGGCGCGACAGTGGGCGGGCGAACGCAACCACCAGCGCACCGCCCTGGCGGGGTCGCTGTTACGGCCCTTGAAGATGATTTCCGACATACGCAGGTAGCCATAGCCGGCCCTGGCCACCCGCACCCGGGGCCCTACACCCCGAAAATAGTGCGACATGAAGCCGTAGCGCCCCATATTGAGGGCATGACCCCTGGCGGCCTGGGCCAGGGTGGCATCGTAGCGCAGGGGCGGCAGGCGAACCCCACCCCCGCCCCCGCGACAGGCCAGGCCTCGAGCCCGGGCCTCATTGATGAGGGAGAGGGCCTTTGATTCCAACTGGGCTGTTGGCTGGGCCATCGCAACTGCAAAGCCCAGAACCATCCATGCCCAAGCCAGCTTCTTCATACCGAACGCACGAATGCTACCACACACCCCCACTCCGGGCAATCCGAATCCCGATTGAGACGGACTCAGACCAGGGCAAAGCTGAGCACTGCAAAAAGGATGCCCAATAAAGCCCCCACCGCCACCTCGAGGTAAGTGTGGCCCAGCAGCTCTTTCAACGGCTCGGGCCGGGGCCCATGCTCGAAGACGGCCCGAAACTCCTCAAAAAGGTCGTTCAAGCGTTCGGCGTGCAGCCCCGCCGCCCGCCGAATGCCGGTGGCATCGTACATCACGATAATAGCCAGCACCACCGCAATGGCAAAAAAGGCGCTACCCACCCCCTCGGTTATTCCCACCCCGGTCGCCAGTGCCGCAACCGTAGCCGAATGAGAGGAGGGCATGCCGCCGGTCTCGGCCAGACGCTCCCACTCCCAGCGGCGCTCAACCAGATAGTAGATAAAAAGCTTCAGGAGCTGGGCAAACACACTGGCCAGGATGGCCGTCCATAACACCTGATTGGAAAGAAGCTCGGTCACCGGCTTTCATTCTACCTTCATGGCGAAGGACTGGCCTCTGGTTTTTTCGCCGCGCCTTCTTCCGCAAAAGTGGGGGGCGCGGGCTGAACCCCCGAAGGGGACCAAACATGCCAGGCACCATAGCAGCAAACTAGGCTCCACCTTCGGGTCAGCCCCGGCGACGGATGGCCGCCTTGACCGTGTTGTGGAGGAGCATCGCCACCGTCATGGGGCCCACCCCCCCCGGCACCGGCGTCAAAGCCGAGACCACCCCGGCCACCTCGGGCGCAACATCACCAACCAGAATATCGCGGCCTTTTTCATTCTGGCCCACCCGGTTGATGCCCACGTCCACCACCACCGCGCCAGGGCGCACCATGTCGGGCGTGATCAGCCCTGCCTTGCCCACTGCAGCCACCAGCACATCGGCCCGGCAGCAGACCTCGTCCAGGTTCTGGGTGCGGGAGTGGGCCAGGGTTACGGTGGCGTTTTCGCGCAACATCAGGGCCGCCAGTGGCTTGCCCACCAGGTTGCTGCGGCCCACAATCACCACTTCCCGGCCCGCCAGGGGAATCTGATAGTGCTTCAGGATTCGCATAACGCCGGCGGGGGTGCAGGACTCCAGGGCCTCGAGGCCCATCCACAGCCGCCCGGCGTTGGTGGGGGTCAGGCCGTCCACGTCCTTTAGGGGGCTGATGGATTCCAGCACGGTGTTGAAATCGACCTGTGGAGGCACCGGCGACTGCACCAGAATGCCGTCCACCTCTGGGTCGGCGTTGAGCCGGGCGATATGGGCCAGCAGCTCATCTTGGGAGGTGCTTTCGGGAAAGACATCCACCTGGCTGGATAGGCCCAGCTTTCGGGCCTGCCGTTCCTTGAGCCGCACGTAGGAGACCGAGGCCGGGTCTTCCCCCAGCCGCACCACCCGCAGATGGGGCACATAGGAAAGCTTGGACAGTTGAACCTGCAATTCCTGATAAACCGCCTCGGCAACCGGAGGGCCGGATAGTTGGAGCATAAAAGACCTCGAGAAAACCTAAAAAGAGCCGGCGCCGGTTAGTCGCTCTTGGCAACCGCCTGTAACTCGCCGGATTCGATGCGCCTGAGCAACCGGGCCAGAACCCCGTTGACAAAGCGGCCCGAGTCCTCGCCGCCGTAGCGCTTGGCAATCTTGACCGCCACTTCGATCAGGGGGGCGTGCGGGGTGGGCTCAAAGAGCATCTCGTAGGCAGCCAGCCGCAAAACCGCCAGGTCGGTCTTGGCCATCTGACCAAAGCTCCAGCCCTCGATGGTCGTGGATAGGATCTGGTCTATGGTGGCCTGCTGGGCCTGGTAACCCTGCACCAGATGGTGGGCAAACGAAAGCCCTTCGGCATCCAGGACATCGGCCTCCTGATCCGACTCATCGGGCTCGATCTCCTGGGTGGCATGCTGCCAGGCTTCTTCGAGCGGAACCCCACCCACCGCATGCTCAAAAAGCACTTTGAAGGCCAGTTCACGGGCCTTACGCCGCATAAACGCTCCCTGTGGCGGTTAATGGCTCAGAACCGGGGGAAAAGTGGGTGGACTCGAGGGAAGCTGTTCCCTGTCCGCCCAAAGCCGTTTCTTCCCTACGCGGCATGGGGCTCCTTGTACTCGACCGCAACCACCGTGATGTTGACGGCTTTTACTTTGAGTCCTGTAGAGGCCATGAGCGTTTCGGCTACGGTCTTCTGGGCTTCCTTGGCGGCCTCCATGATGGGCCTGCCATAGTCCACGCTCAGGTTCAAATCGACCGTCACCCCATCGCCTTCGCGCTCGAGGCGCACCGGGCGCGACCGTCGGCCCGAGAGCACATCGCCCACGCTCCGGGTGCCCGCCGGGGCCAGCCGGAGCCCCTTCAGCCCCTCCATCGCCAGCACCACCAGGCTGACCAGGGCCGATTCAGAGACTTCGTAGTCCACCATGCCCGTAGTTTACCTGCTAACCACAGCGAGCACAAAAAGAAGCAACCAGGCCCCTACCCCGCGCCTTGCCTGCCGCGGGGAAAGTTGGCACGCCTGCTTTTTTGAGTAGGCGCACCCCAATGGTTTCAGGAAAACAGCGGCGAAAGGGCATGGCCTGGGGGGTACGACCCGGATTCTGCCCAATGGCCGCATGGCGTCCGAACCTAGACCACAACCATTGACGACGTGACGCTGCTGGTAAACTTTGGTTGCTATGCGATGGTTCTTCGCAGTGTTTCTCATGATCCTGTCTGGATGCGCCAGCGCCCCCCTTGCAATTGGCGTCAGGGACTTTGATGCGGACTTTACGGGCGTGCAAACGGGCCAAGCGGTTTTTGTGAAAGCGCAGTTTGATAAGCCCCCGGTGCCCGTTGCACAACTGACCCTGGAAGGCAGCCTCATTTTTCAGCAAACGTCAGCCAGTTTCACATTTTTTGCCAGTGACAGCGAACCCTGCAACAACCGGGTCAGTGGGTTTTACATTTGCAACCCCAACGCGCCTCACATTGAGCAATCCGGAACGGTGAACTTTTCATCCGGCACCACTCAGCCCTTGCGCCTGTCGGGCAACCGCCTGAAAAGCGGCATCAACAGCGGGAATCTCTGGCTAGGGGTTCGCCTGGATAGCGGCGGTGTCGCTTCAGGCACCCTTCAGTTCCGTAACCTGGTTGCCAGGGTGGCTTTTGTGCCCTAAAACGTCAACAATTGCTCGCAGAGCCGACGGGATGCCCTTGTATTCTCCAGTTCGGGCAGGAACGCAAGCCCAGCCAGGTATGATGGAGGCATAAAAGAAGGAAATACGCCCTGTTGATGTTGATATGGAACGTCTATTGATTGTCGAGGATGACCCCCAACTAGCCCACCTAATGACCTCGGCCCTCGAGCGCGAGGGATACTCGACCATGCTGGCCATCAATGGGCTGGATGCGGTGCAAATGGCCCCCCAAGCCGACCTCATGCTGCTCGACCTGGGCCTGCCCGGACTGGGGGGCCTCGAGGTAATTCGGGAGCTGCGCGAAGCCGATTGGAACCTCCCCATCCTGGTCGTCAGCGCCCAGGGTTCGGAAGAGGTGCGAATCCGAGCGCTGGAGCTTGGCGCCGACGACTACATCACCAAGCCCATGAGCGTACGGGAGATGGTCGCCCGGGTACGGGCCCTGCTGCGACGCGCTCGACCGGAACAGGAAATTTGTGTCAACGACCTGCGCATCGTGCTCAAACGGCGCCAGGCGTTCAAGGCCGACCAGCTCCTGGAGCTCTCCCCCACCGAACTGGATTTATTGCTCACGCTGGCCCAAAACCCCGGCGAGGTCTGGAGCCGGGAACGCCTTTTACAGCGGGTCTGGGGAGCCGAACGCGGCAGCGCGGTGGACGAGCGGGTGGTGGATAGCTATGTGGCCCTGTTGCGGCGCAAACTCGGCGACGATCCCAAAGCTCCGCGCTATGTTGAGACTGTTTTCGGTCAGGGTTACCGGCTTCGCTCAGAGCCATGAGGTGAAAAAATGAAGGCGAAATAGCCGGAACACTCTCCACATTTCATGAGGTTCAAGTTCAAGGACATTTGCTCAAGACAGAACTGTGGCTACCCATTTTGGCAGGTACCTTTGCATAGAGCGCAATATACTTTTGCATTGAAAAAATCAAGTTAATTACAACACTTTTCTTTTAGTCTAGACAATTCCCCTCTTCAATCGTTTATAACTCCCTATTCCAAATTAGGCGTTACATGAAATTACTTCGATATTTTCGAGAAAAAAACAGGAACATTAGGACAGTGAGAGCGCCTGAGGGTTCATACCGCACTAGGGTATCGTGACAAATAAACCAGTAGATCACAAGAGCGGCTTTATTGTCTGAGTTCGGGTAATGTGGCTGGGCACCTCAGCCACGGAGCCTTCTGGAGGATGCATGTACTTGAAGCGTTGGTTGGCTACAGGAGCGATGTTCTTAGCTGGGTTGGTGCTAGCCCAGGGTGGCACCGATATTCGACTTGACCTCAAGGCCCATCGGGTAGTAACCGTGCAGCAGGAGGGCAAAACCCTGGAGCGGCTCGAGGCCGCCCTGGACGTCAAACCCGGCCAGGTCATCGAGTACCAACTCAACGCCCAAAATACCACCGAAAAACCCCTCCGCCAGGTTGCCCTCATCATCCCGATTCCCGCCAACACTGCGTACCAGGCTTTGAGCGCACAGCCCTTGCAACTGGGCGAAACCCTGGTCACTGCTGAGTTCAGCTTCGACGGGGGGCGCACCTTTGGCAGGCCGCCGCTCAAGCGGAAGGTCAGGGTGGTGGAAAACGGCAAGGAGGTCGAAAAGGAAGTCGAAGTGAAACCCGAAGAATACACCCACGCCCGCTGGGTGCTACCCGAGCTGGGCGCCAAGCAAACCGTCTTGCTCAGACTTCGTACCGTTGTGCGATAAAGGAGGAACCCAGGAATGAACAAACTCTTTGCCCTGTTGGTTGCAGCACTGGTGCTTTTTGGGGCTGTGCTGGCCCAGCAGACCCCAGCTGGAACCAACATCTCCAACCAGGCCTCGGCCAGCTACATTGACTCGGCGGGTCAGGCCCGAACCACCACCTCGAACCAGGTCATCACCGTAGTGCAGCAGGTGTACAGCTTCAGCATCACCCCCGACGGCACCCAGGCCGCTCCTGGTCAGACCCGCAACGCCCTCCCTGGCGCCCCTGTCTATTTCAGCTACACGGTCAGCAATACCGGTAACGGCTCTGATACCATCAACCTGACCACTGTCCAGGACACCGGGGATAACTTCGACCTGAGCGGCACAGCCATCTACCTCGACGCCAACTGCAACGGCACCATTGACCCGGGCGAAACCACGGCCATCACCAGCGTGAACCTGACCCGCCAGGGCACCGCTGGGGCCAGCGCCTGTGTGATTGTGGCCGGCACCATTCCGGCCTCGGCCACCAACGGCCAGAACGGCAACCTCAACCTGAGCGGCACCTCGGCAGGCAACACCAGCGTGACCGACACCAACAACTGGGCCCGGGCCACCGCCACCACCAGCGCCGCCCTGACCGCCACCAAGTCGGCCAGCCCCGCCGGTAGCGTAAACCCTGGCAGCAACATCACCTACACCATCAGCGGTTCGAACGTGGGCGGTAGTGCGGCCAGCGGGGTGAGCGTGAGCGGTCTCAGCGGTAGCGGTATTTTGATCCGGGACACCATTCCCAATGGCCTGGTCGTGAGCACCCTACCCACCGGCAGCGCGGGTGCAGGTACGGTACAGTTCGTCTACAGTACCACCGGCACCACCTGGGCCCCGCTGACCGCCGGCAACCTACCGCTCACCGGCAACGGCACCATTGCGATTGGGATGTTCATCAGCGGAACCGGAGCCTTCTTCCCTCAGACCGCTTCCTACACTTTTAGCTTCCAGGCCACCGTACCTGCGGCTTCCGCAGCCGGAACCACCTACCTCAACAGCGCGACCGTGCAATTCAACAACGGTACGGCCAACCAGACCGTCACCTCCAACACCACCACCAACACCACCGCCAGCCGCTACAGTGTGGCCATCGGCGGAACCGGTGCCACTGCGGTGGACGGAGCCGATACCCAGACCCTGGCCTCGGCCTTCTCCGGCAGCACGGTCAGCTTCAATTCCACCCTGCAAAACACCGGCAACGCTTCGGATAGCTTCACCCTGAGCCTGGGTACCAGCACCCTGGGGGTCTGCACCCTGTTCCAGTCCGACGGCGTGACCCCCCTCGCCGGCCCGGTAGGCCCCCTGGCGGCGGGCGCAACCTACACCGTGGTGGTGCGCTGTGCGATTCCTGCTAGCCAGACCACTGGCGGCAGCGTGACCCTGACCGCCACCTCGGTCAGCAACCCCAGCGGCAGCGTAGCCACCCTGCTCGACGGCGTGGACGCCACCACCCTGGCCGTCACCTCGGTGGTCTTGGGCTATGGCGTGGATGCCGCCCACAACACCAACGGCGCCGCCGGCGGCGAGAGCGGCGACCCCGCCAACGATAGCCGTGCGGGCTACAACCCGGCAGTGAACCCTGGTGGCACGGCCCAGTTCCCCTTCGAGGTTAGCAACACCGGCCATAACCCCGACACTTACACCTTCTCGGCCACGCTGCCTGCGGGCTGGACGGTGGCCTTCTACCCCGACCTCAACTGCGATGGCAGCATGGACACCCCCACCCCGGCTCCGGTCAGCGGTACGGGTCTGCTGAACAACGGCAGCACCAGCTGCTATATCGCCGTGGTGCAGGTACCGGTCGGCGCCGCTCCGGTAGACGCCACCCCCGTCACCGGCGACAACGTGCAGTTCACCGTCACCAGCACCACCCTGGGCAGCGTCAGCGATACCATCCGGGGTGCGGTGGATGTGAACCTGGTGGCCCAGATTAGCCTCGAGCCGCCCCGCACCGGCACCATCACCACCCCAGGCACCCTCACCTACACCCACACCCTGGTCAACAACTCCAACCAGAGCGGGGTGTGCAGCATCACAGGCAACGGCGGCAGCTTTGGCTGGACCTATCAGTACTCGCTGGACGGCAGCACCTGGGCGGCCAGCCTGAGCGGGGTCTCGGTTGCGGCCAACGGCGGCAGCCAGACCCTCTATGTGCGGGTGCTGACCCCCGCCGGACAACCCATCGGGCGCACCGATGTCAACACCCTGACGGCCAGCTGCACGGTGGGCAGCGCCAGCGTGAGCGACAGCGTGACCGAGACCACCACCGTGGTCGGCGGTGACCTGCGTCTGACCAAGACCGGCGTGAGCTTTGTGGGCACCAGCAGCACCGTGCGCGACGCCAACGCTGCCACCGCGCTGCCCGGCGACGTCATCGAGTACACCGTGGTCGCCAGCAACATCGGCACGGGCAACCTCACGCAGGTTGTAATCACCGACCCGCTGCCCTCGTACACCAACTTTGTCAGCGTGAGCGCCACCCTCAGCGGCTTCAGTGGCGGTACGGTGCTCTACTCCACCAACGGAACCACCTGGAGCACCACCGCGCCCACCAGCCTGAGCGCGGGCAGCTCGATCTATGTGGCGGTGGACACCAACGGCGACAACACCATCAGCAGCGCCGACCTGATGCCGCCTTCGGCCACCATCACCATCGTCTTCCGCGTCCAGGTGCAATAAGCCCTGCCCACCCCCCTGTTTGGGGGGTGGGGAAATAACCTGGAAAATGCCGTGCGAGAGCCTATGATTGACCCTGAGCGGGCTGGCCATGGGCTCTCGCACCTCCTTTTTTGAGGACGTTCTTCACAACACCAGATGAAATTTTTGACGCCTGCACCGGTTCGAATCCTCTTGACGTCCGCGCTCGGCCTGGGAGCGCGGGTCGGGGGGGGACTGGTGCTGGCGGTGCTGCTCAACCTGGCCTGGGCCACCCCTGCCGGAACCATCATTCGCAACCAAGCGCTGGCGATAGTCAACGGGCAGACCTACCTTTCGAACGAGATTGAGACCGTGGTGCAGGCGGTATGTGCGCCCTCCCTCACCCCGAGCGGAACCCTGGGCGCCCCTGCCCAGCGGGCGGTGGTACCGGCGGGTGGGTTTGCATATTTTGCCTACTTGCTGCGCAATGGTGGAAACCAGGGCTTTACCTTCAACCTGGGCTGGGCCCAGGACGGCGCTCCCTGGACGCCGAGTTCGGTGCGGTTGTATCACGATGCCAACGCCAACGCCCGGCTGGATGCCGGCGAGGTGGAACTCAGCAGCGTTACCCTGGCCCCAGGCCAGGAAATCCGGCTGATTCTGGAGCTCCAAACCCCCTTAGCGGCCTCCGGCGAGCTGCACATCAGCCCGGTGGCCACCTGCCCCGACGGCACCCGCGACGACGACAACTACAGCCGGGTCAGCATCGGCAGTGGGGCCGCGCTTAATGTGGTCAAGTCGGTGGACATTCCGGAGGCCCGCGAGGGGCAGGAGGTGCGCTTCAGCATTCGGGTCTGGAACCTGGGCAACGCGCGGGCTGCCGGCCCCATTTACGTGAGCGACCTGCTGGACACCCCGGAGCTGCGCGACCTGAGCTATGTGCCGGGTTCGGCCAGCGCCGCCAAGGGCCGCCTCGAGTACAGCGATGGGGCCACCTGGAGCTCGAGTGAAACCCAGGTGCGGGGCATCCGCCTGGTGCTGGAGGGCCTCGAGTCCGGCGAGGAGGCGCTTTTCAGCTTCCGCATGCGGGTGGGGGCCGGTGCACCGGCGGGCCCCCGGCGCAACCTCGTGAGCGCCGAGTCCGCGAGCAGCAGCGCGCAGGCCTCCATCGAGCTGCAAATTGCGGCCCAGTACGCCCTGGCCCTGGGGCCTCTGAATAATCCGCAGGCGGTGGGGGCCGCCGATCAACAAACCGCGCAGTTGCTGGCCGGACAGCCCTATTGTTTTGCCCACACCCTGCTCAACCGGGGCAACGCCACCGACACCTACACCCTGGAAGCGGTGGGCTTGCCAAGCGGGGTCAGCTTGAGCTACCGCACCCTGGGGGGCAGCAGCCTGCCCCTCCCCATCGCCCTGCAAGCAGGGGCCAGCCTGAGCTTTGCCGCCTGCCTGCCGGGATTACCGGCAAGCACGGCCCCTTTCGAGTTCACCCTGCAAGCCCGCTCGGCGGCCACGGGCAGCACCGACCCCACCCTCAACCGGGTGGCGCAGGTGCTGGACCTTTCCCAGCTGGTGCTGCGCAAGAGCAGCCGCAGCGGCCCCACGGTGACCCCTGGGGAGCGGGTGGTCTATACGCTGGAAATCGAGAACCCCCTGCCCATTGCCCTCGAGAACGCCATTGTGGAGGACGTGCTGGACGCGGGCCTGGAGTTCGTCTCGGCCTCCGAGGGCGGCAGCTATGCCTCCGGAAGCCGCACCGTGCGCTGGAACCTGACCCTGACCGCCGGCAGCACCCGTACCCTGAGCCTCGAGACCCGCGTAAGCCCCGGCGCCCCCGACAACACCTCCATCCCCAACCGCTTCAGCCTGCGCTCCGAGGCCATTGGCAACCCGCTCTTTTCCAACACCGTAACCCTGAACGTGCTGGCCTCGGCGCTCCTGCTGGAAAAGCAGGTGCAACCCAGCCGGGCCAGCGTGGGCGACCTGCTCACCTATACTCTCACGGTGGTCAATGTGGGCCGGGTGGCCCTCTCGGTGCGCCTCGAGGACACCCCGGATGCCGGTCTGGCCTATGTGCCCGGCAGCGCCAGCCCAGGCGAACCCCTGCTGCAAGGGGGCAGGCTCATCTGGAACAACCTGACCCTGGCCCCCGGCACCCGCATGGTGCTGAGCTACAAAATGCGCGTGCTGGCCGGGGCCGGGCCCGCGCTTCGGAACACCGCAAGGGCCATCGGCAGTACCGGCAGCAACGCGGCGGTGGCCAGCGCGGTGGCCTCGGCCGTGGTGCAGCTCCAGCCGGGGGTCTTTACCCCACCCCACAGTTTGCTGGGGCGGGTCTTCCTGGACACCAACCGCGACGGCCAGTACACCGCGGGCCTGGACGTGCCGCTGCCGGGTGCTCGGGTGCTTCTGAGCAATGGGCTGCAAACCCTGACCGACAGCGAGGGCCGCTACATCTTCCGCAACCTGAGTGGGGGGCTGTGGGAGGTGACGCTCGAGCCCGCCTCGGCCCCCTTCCAGCCCCTTCCCCACCCCGAAGCCTTTGGCAACGGCTACCGCCACCGGGTGCGGGTGGAGGGCCTGAGCGTGAGCGACTTCCCGCTCGAGCGCCCGGCTGGCCTGGCCCGAACCCTGCGCGAGACCACGCTGGAGTTTGGGCCCCTCAGGGTAGAGAAAAAACTGCTGCCCCTCCCCAGCGGCGTGCGGGTGGTGCTGGTTCTGAACTCCGCCGAAACCCTCACCGACCTGACCCTCACCGACCCGCTGCCCGGCGGCGGGGAACGGGTGTTCCGGTTTGAGCAGTTCCAGGGCACCCAGACCCTCACCTACGACCTGCCGGGTGGCTTCCTGACCGACCCCCAGGCCCGCTGGAGGTATCCGTGAAGGGGACAGGGCTGAGGGCACAGGGCACAGGGCTCAGAAAGAGAGGCCTGTACCCTGGCGTGCTGCTGCTGGCCCTGAGCTTATGGCTCTGGGCTTTCGGCGGCATAGCCCTGGCCCAGGCCCGCACCGATCTGCGGGGCATCGTACCGGGCGATCGGCTGGGCTGGGAAATCCAGGCGCTGCGGGCCAGCGTGGTGGTGAACAAACCCACCCTGCTGAACCTGCAAATTTACTCGCCTGGTTTCGACCCGAGCGATTACCGCCGCGCCCTGCGGGGCCAGGAGGAGCTGGGCGACGAGCGCTACGACCGGGGCCAGGGCGAGATGGTCGCGCAGTTTGTGCTCGCGCGCGACGGGCAGGTTCTGGCCCAGCAGACCTACACGGTGGAGCCCCACCGCTGGGTGCTCTTTTTCCGGGGTCCGGTCGAACCCGGCGTGTACCAGCTTTCCAGCCGCCTGCAGGGCCTGGGCAAAAACGCCTTCCGCTACCGCATCCAGACCAGCGTGCCGGGAGCCGCCGAACTGCTGGTAGACCCCACCCTGCAACTCTACGATGTGCGCCAGTTCCAGATTGGCAACCCCCTTTCGGTCGCCACCATCAAGGGACAGGACTGGCTCGAGCCCTTCGTGCTGGGCGTGAGCCCCGAGGTTCTGCCGCTGCGGGTGGGCTTCTACGACGAGGACGGCGCCCGGGAGATGGAGGGCCGGGTTCGGCTGCCGGACGGACGCATCGAGCCGCGCAGTGTTTCCGGCGACCGTAGCTGGGCCTATTACGACATCCGCCAGCCGGGGGTGATTACCTTTGGCTTCCGCCAACCCAAAACCGCCACCCAGTACTCCAACACCATCGGCTTCCGTGTGGATGCCTGCATGGAGGTCGAGCAAAACGCCTTCCGGGTGGTGGCCCCGCGCCCGGTCACGGCGGCGGTGGTGGACGGCGAGGGCCGCCCCCTGAACGTGCCCATCGCCACCGAGGGCGACAAAATTCGAACCCTGACCCTTTCCACCCTGCCCGAGGGCTACCGCCTGGCGCGGCTGGAGGTGCAGGGCGGCGAACGCCTGGGGGCCCAGCGCGTGCGCTTTGGGTGTGCGGGGGGCCAGGCCCGTTTTGTGCTCGAAAGAACCGACCCTCCTCCCGCCACGCTGGAGCTCGAGGCGGTGCTGGTGCTGCCCGATGGCGAACAACCCTTTGACCTGCCCCTCCAGGTAGGCGACCAGGCCGTAACCCTGAACCAGGGCAGGGCCAGCCTGCGGTTACAACCCGGCAATTTCAAACTCGCACCCCAACTGAGCGGGGCCCGCATTGAGGGGCCGCCTTCGGTAGGGCTGGAGAGCGGCCAGACCCAGCGGGTGCGCTTTTGGGTCTACCCACAGGTGCAGCTCAGCCTGGAAGCCACCCCGGCCACCCTGCGGGTCGGCGAACAGACCACCCTGACCGCCCGCGTCAGCACGGCATTCCCACGCCTGCTGCCCGCCGACGTAGAGCTTCAGCTCCCTCCCTGCCTGGAAGCCCTGAGCGCCACCCGCCTGACCGCCCCCGTGGCCCAGGGCCGCGAGGCCGTGTTGCGGGTACAGGCCCGGGCCACCTGCAAAAGCGAACCCGAGGTGGGTGCCATTCTGGCTCCCTGGCAGCAGCAAGCCCAGGCCCGGCTGCGCGTGCTCCAGCCCGCCACCTTCACCCTGCGCAAGGAGGCCCTCACCCCCCGCGTGGCGGTGGGCAGCGAGGCCGTCTGGCGCCTGCGGGTGCAGAACACCGGCGACGAGGCAGGCCGGGTGCGGGTGCAGGATCCCCTGGCCGCCGGGTTGCAGGGCCTGCCGCTCGACCTGACCCTCGAGCTTCAGGCGGGCGAAGAACGGGCGCTCGAGGTGCGGGCCCGCGTGACCCCCGAAGCCCCCGCCACCCTGACCAACACCGCCCGCCTACTCGATGAGCAAAACCAACCCCTGGCCGAGGCCCGGGCCGAGGTGCAGGTGCTGCGCCCGGTGGCCGAACTCTCGCGCTCGCTGAACAAGCGCGTGGTGGTGCCGGGAGAGGGGGTGGAGGTGCGGCTGGTGGTTCGTAATACCGGCCAGGCCCCCCTGACCTACACCCTGCGCGACACCTATCCCGAGTGGCTCGAGGTCGCCACCACCCCGCAGTTCAGCGGCGAACTGGCCCCCGGCCAGAGCGCCACCCACACCTACTTAGCCCAGGTGCGCTTTGGCACCCCGGCGGAAGGGCTCTTCCAGGCCCAGCTGGTGTCCAACGGCGGCCACCTTAGCGCACCGGACCGCCTCCAGCGAACCCTGCTGCGCCTGGAAAAAACCGTGGAGCCGGCGCGGGTGGTGCTGGGCAGCCCGGCGGCCTTCACCCTCCGCCTGGGCAACCCCACCGACCATGCCATAACCCTCGAGCTGCGAGAGTCTCCCGACGAGGGCCTCAAAATGCAACTGCCCGACAACCTGCGCTTCACCCTGCAGGCCGGGGAGGTGCACGAACTGCGGCTCGAGGCCGAGGCGGGCCGGGTGGGCCTCCTGGAAAATCAGGTCACGGCCTTTATAAACGGAGTTCCGGCCTCCTTCCCCACCAAAGCCGCCCTGACCGTGCTGCCCATCCTGGAGCCCCTGCGCCGCTCCACCATTCACCTCGAGTTCAACCTCCAGAGCGCCACCGCCGGAGAGCGCCTGCTGCTGACCCACCGCCCGCCCGACCGGGCGGCCTATGAGCCGGGTTCGGCCCGGCTGGATGGCCGGCCCCTGCCCGACCCCAGGACAGACGACGCGGGCCGCCTGTTCTTCGAGCTGCCTTACCAGGCCCAGGGGGTGCTCTCCTACCAGCTGCGCCACCGCGAGGCCCTGGGGCCTGTGGCCGAACCCTCCCTGACTTTGCGCATCGCCGACCAGGAGGTGTATTTGCAAGGCCAGCAAACCTTTGCCAGCTTTGAAAAAGCCCGGCCCCTGGAGGTCAGGGCGCGCGAGGGCTACATTCAAGAGCCCCTGCCCGGCACCCTGTTCCGGGTGGATAAAACCCGGGTGGTGCTGCAAACCCCTTACGGCCTCGAGACCCGCCTGACCCTGAACGGCCAGCCCGTAGACGCCAGAAACCTGGGCCAGGCCACCTACGACAGCGGCCAGGGCCTCCAGCGCCTGGAATACTACGGCCTGCCGCTGCAACCGGGGCGCAACCTGATCGAGGTGCAAACCCCTGCCGGCTCCGACCGGGTGGAGGTCTTCCTGGCGGGCAGCCCCACCCGGCTGGAGGTGCGCCCCCTGCGCCTGTTGGCCGATGGCCGCACCCCTCTGGAACTGGAAATCCGGGCCCTGGACGCCTTGGGACTGCCAGCTGGCTTTGGCGCCCTCACGGTGGAGACCTCGGGCGAGCCCCTCGAGCCCGACGCTTTCCCGCTCCTCTCGGGCTACCAGGTGCTGCTCAAGGACGGGCAGGCCCTCCTGCGGCTCAAACCCACCGCCACCCCCACCCCCCTGCGCCTGCGGCTGGCCTTCGGCGAGGTGGAGGGCCAGGCCGAGTTCTTCGTGCTGGGCCGCCAGACCCGGCTGTGGCAGTTCCAGGGCAGCGTGGGGGCGCGGTTGGGCGAGAGCATCCAGGTGTTTGGAATGGGGCGCGGCTACCTGGAAAGCCCCTTCGCCGCCGGCACCCTGCGGGCCGCCCTGGATGGCTCGCTGCGCTTCAACCAGGGCCAGCCCGAGGTCGGGAACGGCCTGCGCGACCCGAACGACCCGGATGGGCGCTTCCCGCTCACGGGTGCGGGCAACGAGGCCCAGCAGCCCCTGCGCTCCGACGACCCGGTGGCCCTGCGCTACGACCAGGAAGGCTTCAGCCTGGGCTACTTTGCCGACCGGCTGAGCGTTTTTGGGGTGAGCGAACTGCCCCAGGGCACCGCCCTGCGCCTCGAGACCCGCGACGACCTGGCCCTGCAAGGCTTTGCGGGCTGGCTGCCGGTGGGCAGCAAAACCGACCTGATCGTGCCCGATGGCACCCGCTTCTACAAGCTGAGCGGGCCCGCCGAACCGGGCAGCGAAGAGGTAACGCTGCTGGTGGGGGCCAGCGAAAGACGGCTGGAGCGCCTCAAGGACTATGTGCTGGACGCCGCCAGCGGCATTCTGACCCTCTCCGAACCGCTTTGGCCCAGTAGCTCCGACTTCCAGCCGGTGC
>NZ_JANWVH010000071.1 GCF_025056915.1 Meiothermus sp.
GGGCCAACATCATGGAGTTCGTCAAGCAGTTCAACGCGGCCAGCGCCAACATGGGCGATGCCATTGTGCCCGTGGAGATCACCATCTACTCCGATCGCTCTTTCACCTTCGTCACCAAGACCCCTCCGGCCTCCTACCTGATTCGCAAGGCCGCCGGCATCGAAAAGGGTTCGGGCAAGACCGGGCGTGAAAAGGTAGGTAAGCTCACCTGGGAGCAGTGCCTTCAGATTGCCAAGCAGAAGATGGCCGACATGAACGCCAACGATGTGGAAGCCGCGGCCCGCCAGATCGCGGGTTCGGCCCGCGCCATGGGTGTGGAAGTGACGGGGGTGCCCCATGCCTAAGCACGGCAAGCGTTACCGCGCCCTGTTGGAAAAGGTAGACCTGAACAAGGTTTACTCGGTTGAAGAGGCGGCTGCCCTGATTCCCCAAATCCGAAGCGCCAAATTCGACGAAACCGTCGAAGTCCACGTCAAGCTGGGGATTGACGCCAAGAAGTCCGACCAGAACGTGCGCTCCACGGTAGCCCTGCCCCACGGGACAGGCCGCAGCGTCCGGGTGCTGGCCATCGCCAAGGGCGACAAAATTGCCGAAGCCCGCGAAGCCGGGGCCGACATCGCCGCAGGCGAAGAAATCATTCAGGAAATCCTGGATGGCCGTTCCGACTTCGATGCGGTGGTGGCCACCCCCGACGTGATGGGGGCGGTGGGCTCCAAGCTGGGCCGTATCCTGGGCCCCAAGGGCATGTTGCCCAACCCCAAAGCGGGCACGGTGGGCTTCAACATTGGCGAGATGGTGCGCGAGATCAAGGCGGGCCGCATCGAGTTCCGCAACGACAAAACCGGCGTTGTCCACGGCCCTGTGGGCAAGGCCAGCTTCGCTCCCGAGAAAATCGCCGAAAACGTGCGGGCTTTTATCAAGGCGGTGGAAAGCGCCAAACCCGACAGCGCCAAGGGCACCTACCTGCGCTCGGTTTACCTGTCCACCACCATGGGGCCCAGCATCAAGATCAGCACCAGCACCGCCCAACAGTCGTAATGTTCCCGACGCTCGAAGGCTCCCTGCAAAGGGAGCTTTTTCCTGTGGGACTTTCGGCCTCAGGCTGGCCGATTTATAGTTAACGGCGGGTCGCTGTAGGGTTACAAAACCCGGCGCCATGAAACACACAGATACGACCATCCCCCGCCACAAACGTCCCTGTGGGGCTTATTGCGGTTGGGGCGCTTGCCGAAAATGACCCCCATCCGTGCCCTCACCCTGAGCCTCGTGGTCGCGGGGGTGGTGTTTGGCTTGAAGTGGCTGGCCTACACCCTGACCGGCTCGGTGGCCCTCTATTCCGATGCGCTGGAGTCGGTCGTGAATATTGTGGCCGCGGGAGCCGCCCTGATTGCGGTGCTGGTCTCACGCCGCCCCGCCGACAGCAACCACCCCTACGGGCACACCAAGGCCGAATACTTTTCGGCAGTGCTGGAGGGGGTCTTGATTGTGCTGGCGGCCCTGGCGATCGTGCATGAAGCCTGGCCCAGGCTATTAAAACCGGAGCCCATCGCCGAACTCGGCACGGGAGTGCTGGTATCGCTGGTTGCTTCGGGCCTCAATGCCCTGTTGGGCTGGTTCCTGATCCGCAGCGGGCGCAAGGCGCGCTCACCGGCTGTGGTGGCCGATGGGCAGCACACCCTGACCGATGTTCTGACTTCGGTGGGGGTGCTGGTGGGCATAGGGTTGGCCTGGCTGAGCGGCTGGTGGGTGCTCGACCCCTTGCTGGCCATTGCAGTCGCCATCAATATCTTGTGGGTGGGCTGGCGCCTGGTGCGGGATTCTGTGGGCGGCCTGATGGATGAGGCCATCCCCGAGCATGAGCTGGCCGACATACGCAGCGCCCTCAACGATGCCCTCGAGGGCCTGGTTGCCGATGGAAAGGTGCTGGAGATCCACGATCTGCGAACCCGTCGCGCAGGGCCTCGCACCTTTGTGGAGTTTCACCTGGTGGTACCCGGAAGCACCTCGGTGGAGCAGGCCCATCAGATTTGCGATCGCCTCGAGAATGCCCTCAAGGCGCGGCTCGACGGGGTTCACACCACCATTCACGTTGAGCCCGACCATAAAGCCAAGCACACCACCTTTCAAGTTGGGTAGAAATCTGCGAGGGTGATGCCAGTCCCAACGAGGGGCAAGACCCGATTTGGTGCGTTTGTCGGCTTTTGGTGGCGAATCGTCGCCCTCTTCACAGACCCTGCTGCCCGTCCGGGCGAAAGGACAAAGCTTCCTCGAGTTCGATTAGCTCAAGTGCGCTACAACCCGACTTACCCGCGCAGCCTTGAAAAGGGAGTGCTCCTGGATTCAAACAAATACCTACCCGGATCGTTTTGAAGCTTGCCTTGCGGCATCACCCAATGGGGCCGAACCGAGGAGTTCTGTTTTGGAGGGCCTCGCGCTTCCCACCCTTGCGCCTTAGGTGGCGACACCAACCTGGCTTGAACCCGTTGCAAACCGTAGCAAAAAAGCCGCGGTCTGGGGTGGGGGTCGGTGTTGGAGTCCCATAACCCCTCCCCGACCACACAGACCAAACTTTCTTGACCACTCTGCATAGCCTGGGCGGTGAGGCTGGTAAAGACCCACCTCCCACTCCAAAAGTTGCTTCTACGCCCCAAAGTTGGAATGTACCCGGCACAGCAAAAAACGGCTGCAACGGGTATTCGATGGAGAGCGCGGTCAGTATTCAGACTGACTGAGGCCTTTTCGATTAGGTTTCTTCTTTATTAAGCCAGCCTGTCTTATTTTGCCATCATCCAGCCCAAATCCCAGGGTTCCAAAGACCAGGCCGGTGGTTGGCTCGATCAGGTTGCGGTGGTCGCGGTACAGGCGAGGGGTTTTCCAAAGGTAGTACAGGGCTTTCCAGTGGGGCAGCTCGTTGTAGCGCTCGGGCCACAATTCCTTGATTTTTTGCGCCACCAGATGGGCATACTTTGGGGACAGCGCGGGAAACACATGGTGTTCAATGTGATAGCCGAAGCCCAGGGTAAGCCACTCGAGCCACCGCGGGTTGCGCACGGTCAGGCTGTTCAGCAGGGGGTCGTTGGTCTCGGTGATGGGGTTGAGGAGGTGGTTGGTGGCAATAAAGCTCATGGCAATGAAGTTTGCCATAAGCCAGGGCAACACAAACACAAACAGGAAGTTAAGGGGCCCTACCCAGAGCAGCACCAGGAGCCAGACCAGCATCGGCAGCACGGCTTGAAAGAGTACGATGGGGCGCTCGGCAGGCTTGAAGTCGGGCAGAAAACGCCGGAGCATCATGTGGGCGTGAAAGGTGAACCAGAAGCTAAAGGAGAAAAACAGGAAAAAGCTGCGCAGCGCCGGCACCTGACGGAACATCCACTTCACAAAAGGTCTCTGGATGGCCGACTCGAGCGCACCCATGGCATCGGGGTCGTCCTCGGGGTGCTGGGTATGGCCGTGATGTTCCACGTTGTGCCACTTGCGCCAAAGCCTAGCGCCCACCATTAGCGGCAAGAACGCAATGGTTCCGGCCACCGAACGCACAATAGGGTTCTTGGTCACCGCGCCATGCAAAATCTCGTGGGCCAGGAACCCCATGCCGATGAACGAGTACCCGGCGCCCAGCGACAGCAGCAGTTTGAGCAAGACATAGGGGGTCGCCACGATGCCCCAGGCGCACAGGCCAAACAAGCCCAGGAATACCGGCAGATAAACCAGCCGGGCCGGAACGGGCTCAAAAAAGTGGCGGGGCAGCCGGGCTTTTAGGGCTTTGGTGTACTCGCGCAGATGCTGTTCTTCTGTCATAGGGACTCCTTGCTGGCCGGGGTTTTATTGAAAGCAGTATACGACAAACCAATCCCGGAGTTTTCAATCTTGTATTTGGATTCATTGCAAAAAAGCTCCCCGGTGGTTGGGGAGCTTTGGCTTGCGGAACTATTAGGCCACTTTTACGTTCTTGGCTTGAGGGCCCTTGCCATTTTTACCGGGTTCGATCTCGAACTCTACGCGATCCCCCTCGTTGAGGCTCTTGAAGCCCTGGCCCTGGATGGCCGTGAAGTGCACAAACACATCGGGGCCGCCTTCCTGGGCAATAAAACCGTAACCTTTTTCCGCGTTGAACCACTTAACAGTACCTTTGTTCATCTACTACTCCTGATGTCCAACTAAAACCGGCTGGTTTGAGGGGGACACCGAAGGTTAGCACAGCCTGCGGGCAAAAGTCAACTCTTGTCGTTTTTGACCACCCTAGGGAAACGCCGCTCTGGCGCCTCCGGCAAAGGCAACGAATGGCGGAAACTAAACGGTGCGGCGGGCTTGGGTCTTCGGGGAGGGCCTGCCCGGCTGAGCGCTTGTGGCCTGATCCAAACCGTAAGCACAACGCCCGGGCGCTATACTTCAGGTAGGATCCGATGATTTCTTTTCAGCGGTTGTCGCTCGAGCAGGTTCCCTGGGAGGCCCTCGAGGCTTTTCCAGATCGGGTTCTTTTTCAGACCCGACCCTGGCTCGAGTTCCTCCGCCATACCCAGGGCGCCCAGCCGGTAGTGGCCGCCATCCGGGAAGACGGCCAGAGCATTGGCTATTTCACCGGGGCCCTCCTCCACAAATATGGGCTCAAGATCCTGGGAAGCCCCTTCAAGGGCTGGACAACCTCCTACATGGGCTTCAACCTGCCAGAGGGCATCGCCCGTACCCGCTATCTGGAGGCCCTGGCAAATTTTGCCTTCAGGGACTTGGGCTGCGTACACCTGGAACTGGTCGATCGCTATCTTTCAGCCAATCAGATCACGCCCGGCTACACCCAGAGCGCCTTCATCACCTACGAGATTGACCTGCGCCAGGACGAAGATACCCTGTGGGGCAATATGAGCCGCAGTTGCCGGGCTTCAATCCGCAAAGCGGAAAAAAACGGCCTGGTCATCGAAGAAGCCAGCGATCCGGACTTTGCCCAGGACTACCATGCCCAGCTAAGAGCGGTTTTTGCCAAGGCCTCGCTGGCACCCACCTACTCGCTCGAGCGGGTACAGCAGCTCATAAAGCACCTGCAACCCACCGGGAACCTGATGCTGCTGCGCGTGCGTACCCCCACCGGCAAGTGCATCGCAACCGCCATCTTTCTGGCCTACAGGGGCTATCTCTACAGTTGGGGCAGTGCGAGCTGGCCCGACGAAAACCACTGGCGGCCCAACGAGATCGTAGACTGGTACGCCATGCGCAAGTGGAAAGCCAGGGGCGTACACACCTACGATCTGGTGGGGCTGGCCAACTACAAGCGCAAGTATGGCCCCCAGGATGTCTCAATCCCCTACCTGATGCGACCCCGCTTTGGCTGGGTGCTGCACCTGCGCGAGGTGGCCAGACAGGCCCTGCTGATGCGACAGCGGCTCGCCGGCAGGCTGGGAAAAACCCCATGAGGCTTTTACTCTCCCTCGAGTTCCTCGGCCAGCTTCACGCGCTGATTATCCGGGCGGTAGGTGAAGCGCATCCTTGGCCGGCTACCTAGCAACACCTGGGGCAGCCAGTAAGGAGCGTCGGCCCACATCTGCTCAAAGGGGAGTTGGTCGAAGCCAAACCACTGGGGCCGGACTTCGCGCGACTCCTGGGGCTCGCCCTCCCAGAACTCGAGGCGGAACACGTGCACAGTGCGGTTCCAATCTGGGCAAGCGGGAAACAAAAACTCCAGATGGGCCGCATACCAGAGGTTTTGCGGCCTGGCCAGCAGGCCGGACTCCTCCCGAAGCTTCCGCACAGCACCCACAACCAGGGTCTCACCGGCCTGGAGCTTCCCCCCAAAACCCCCATACCGGCCTGCCTCAAAACCAGCCTTCTTGAATCCCAGCAAGATGCGGTGCTGGGGCCGATCCAGCGGCAGCACCAGCACACAGGGCTGCATCACACCTCCGCCGCGTGGCGCTTGCGCAGCAAGGCATGAAAGGTTTTCATGGCCCCCAGGGCATTGGGAAAGCCCACAAACAGCGCCGACTGAATGATGGTCTCGCGCACTTCCTGCTCGGTGGCGCCGTTGCGCAGGGCCCCGTCCAGATGGGTGGCAATTTCCTTGGGCGCTCCCAGGGCAATCAGGCTGGTAATGGCCAGCAGTTCACGGGTTTTCAGGTCGAGGCCAGGGCGGGCCAGCACTTCCTCGTACGCGAAATCGCGGATGTAGGCATAGAGATCGGGGTCAACCTCGGTCAGGTTCTGCTCGATGGCCTCGAAGTTCTGGCCCCAAATGGCTTTGCGAACGCTCATGTAGGCCAGTTTGTTGCGTCAAGAGGGATACGTCAAGGGCTGAGTGCTACAACCAATCAGCCCGCCCCGTGGCGTATTCCACCACCCATGCTAGGTCGCCAATAGCATTGGGGTTTTGTTTGTAGGGGTCGAACAGAATGGGCCTTACCCCGGCTGCCAGGGCGCCCTTTACGTCGTCTTCGGAGTCGCCCACGTGGATGGCCTGCGCGGGTTCAACCTGCAACTCCCCCAGCACAATTTCAAAAAAACGCGGGTCAGGCTTGGCCACCCCTTCCAGTGCCGAAACCCCGATGTAGTCAAAAAAATCGGCCAGGCCCGTAGCCCGTAAAACCCCCGGCAGCGTCCAGTCCCAGTTGGATACCACCCCCAGCTTGAAACCACCGTTGCGCAACGCCGCCAGCACCTCTTTGGCCCCGGGCGTAATGGGCCAGACATGGGGGCTTTGCCAGTGTTCCTTGAGGTAATCGGCCACCTCGTCGGCGTACTCACCCAGCCCGATTCCGTTCATGACCTCCCAGTGAAAGGCCCGCCAGAACGATAGCGCCGTTGCCTCGTCGGTAGCGCTCATGTGGTGGGCTGAATAGTGTTCGTAAGCGTCTTGAGTTGCCCTGGGGAGCCGGGATAGGTCGGCTTTTTGGGCGATTCCTTTGGCTTCCAGAATGGGCCAGAGCCAGAACTTAGGGTGTCCCAGAATCAGGGTATCGCCCACATCGAACAAAACCGCGCGAACCATATGGAAAATACTAAACCGTCATGATGAAAACAAAGCAATCCATCACCACGATAGACCCCCAGGCAAAACGCTATTCCCTACCTGGTTTGCACAAGCGGTGACCATCAACCCAGGACGCAGGTTGCCCCCACATGTTCGGCGTGATACTCTCTTGACGTTGCTCACCAGATGGTCCTGTGAGGCCATGAAGAGCAAGGGATTCCGTGTGAAACAACCCTACCTCATCTCCCCTACCCTAAAACGGAGAGGTGTAGCCAAAGCCTGTCACCCGGTCGGGCGGTTGGTCGCTTTGTTATGGATAAAAAAGCATGATTGAACGCTATCAAACCCCCGAGATGCAGGCCCTGTGGAGCGAGGCCCGCCGGTACCAGACCTGGGCCGAGGTGGAAATCCTGGCCCTGGAAGCCTGGGAACGCCTGGGGCAGGTTCCGCCAGGAACGGCCCTGCGCCTGCGCGAAGCCCTCGAGCGCAAGCCGATTGACGCCGCCTTTGCCCAGCGGGTCGACGAAATAGAAGCCGAGACCCGGCACGACATGGTGGCCTTTACCCGGGCCCTGACCGAGTGGACCGGCGACGCCGAGGTGGCCCGCTGGCTCCACCTGGGCCTGACCAGCACCGATGTGGTGGACACCGCCCAAAACGTCCTGCTGGACGAGGCCCTAAGCCTGCTCGAGCCCGCCTTGGCCCAGGTTCAGGAGGCCCTCAAAAGCCTGGCCGTCCGCTACAAGCACCTGCCCGCGGTGGGGCGCACCCACGGCGTGCATGCCGAGCCGACCAGCTTTGGCCTGCGCTTTTTGTCGTTTTATGCGGCCTTGTTGCGGGATGGCGAGCGCCTGAAAAAAGCCCGCGAGGGCATCCGGATTGTCATGCTCTCGGGCTCGGTGGGGAACTATGCCCACCTCGAGCCCGCCATTGAAGCCTGGGTGGCCCAGCGGCTGGGCTTTCAGATTGAGCCGGTCTCGACCCAGGTGGTGCCGCGCGACCGCCATGCCGCGCTTTTGAGTGCGCTGGCCATTCTGGGGGCCAACATGGAGCGCATCGCGGTGGAGCTGCGCCACCTCCAGCGCACCGAGGTGCTGGAGGTGCAGGAGCCTTTCAGCTACAAGCAGACCGGCTCCTCCTCCATGCCCCACAAGAAAAACCCGGTGGCCCTGGAAAACATCTCGGGGCTGGCCCGGCTCCTGCGCAGCAACCTCCAGGCCGAGCTGGAGAACGTGGCCCTCTGGCACGAGCGCGACATCTCGCACAGCTCGGTCGAGCGGGTCATTCTGCCCGACTCCACCACCTTAGCCCACTACATGCTGCGCCGCCTCGAGCGGGTTCTGAAGGGCTTGGTGGTCTTCGAGGAGCACATCAGCCGCAACCTGCACCTGACCCGGGGTTTGGTTTACTCCCAGCGGGTGCTGGGCTTTTTGATTGAGTCGGGCTTGGACCGAACCACCGCCTACGAGGTGGTGCAGCGCAACGCCCTGCAAAGCTGGGAAAAGGGGCAGGATTTCCAGGCGCTGCTCGAGGCCGACCCGGCCTGCCCGCTCAAGGGGGCCGCGCTGGCCCGGGCTTTCGACCCCGGCTATTTTTTGCGGCACGTAGAAGCCATCTACGCCCGCTTTGGACTGTAGCGGAGTACCATAAGGCAACGGCGCTCAGAGGTTCAGATGGAAAAACTATACGAGGGAAAAGCCAAGGTGATGTATCCAGGCCCCGAGCGGGGGGTGGTGCGGGTCTACTTCAAGGACGACGCCACCGCCTTCAACGGGCAGAAGCGGGCCCAGATTCCCGGCAAGGGGGTGGTCAACAACCAGGTTTCGGCGGCCTTGTTCGCCTATTTGGAGGCCCACGGGGTTCCCACCCACTTCATCCGCCTGCTTTCCGAGCGGGAGATGCTGGTGAAGCAGGTGGAAATCGTGCCGCTGGAGGTGATTGTACGCAACCGTGCCGCCGGAAGCTTTTCCCGGCGCTACGGGGTGGAGGAAGGCCGGGTGCTGCCCCACCCGCTGGTGGAGTTTTCCCTCAAAAACGATGCCCTGGGCGACCCGCTGATCTACGACGGGGCCGCTCTGGCCTTGGGCCTGCTGACCGGCCCCGAGCTCTCGCGCATCAAGGAGCTGGCCCTGAAGGTGAACGCCTTGCTAAAGGAATATTTTGCCCAGCGCCACCTCGAGCTTATTGACTTCAAGCTCGAGTTTGGCCGGCTCCCGACCGACGAGGGCCGGGCCATTGTGCTGGCCGATGAAATCTCGCCCGACACCATGCGCTTGTGGGAGATGGGTACGGGCGAAAAAATGGACAAAGACCGCTTTCGCCGCGACCTTGGCGGGGTCGAGGAAGCCTATCAAGAGGTGCTGCGCCGGGTGCTGCAAGCGCAACCCTCGACCTGAGAAAAGACCCTTATGAAATACCACATTACCCTTTTGATTGAGCTCAAAGACGGCATCCTCGACCCGCAGGGGCGGGCCGTGGAAGGTGTGTTGCAGGGCCTTCAGTTCAAGGCCCAGAACGTGCGGGTGGGGCGGGTGCTGGAGATGGAGGTGGAGGCCGGTAGCGAGGCCGAAGCCCGGGCCACCGCCCACAGCATCGGCAAGGCCCTGGCCAATCCGGTGATGGAAGTGTTCGTGGTCGAAGCGGTCAAGGAACTGGCATGAAGGTCGCGGTCATTCAATTTCCCGGCTCCAACTGCGACCAGGATACTCTTTGGGCGCTCAGGTTGGTCGGGCTCAAAGCCGAGCCGGTCTGGCACACCGAAAGAAGCCTCGAGGGCTTCCAGGCCGCCATTCTGCCGGGTGGCTTCTCGTATGGCGACTACCTCAGGGCCGGGGCTTTGGCCAAGTTCTCGCCGGTGATGGAGGCAGTACGCCGGCTGGCCTCAGGGGGCTATCCGGTGGTGGGCATCTGCAACGGCTTCCAGGTGCTCACCGAGGCCGGGTTGCTGCCAGGGGCACTTTTGGCCAACACCAACCTGCACTTCACCTGCAAGGACGTCTACCTGCGGGTGGAGCGTACCGACCTGCCCCACACCACCGGCTACCGGCCCCATCAGGTGCTGAAGATGCCCATTGCCCACGGCGAGGGGCGCTACTACGCCGACGCCGAGACGCTGGAGCGGCTCGAGCAAAACCGACAGGTGGTTTTCCGCTACGCCCCCGCACCGGAGGAAGCGGAGGAGGGGTACAACCCCAATGGCTCCCTCCACGATATTGCCGGAATTGTGAACGAACAGGGCAATGTGCTGGGCCTGATGCCCCACCCCGAGCGTGCGGTGGAGGGCGTTCTGGGTTCTGAGGACGGTCTTCCCTTTTTTGTTAGCCTGAAGCAAGCTCTCGAGGGCATCGCTTGAGCCGGTCAAACCAAGGAGGTAGCGCATGAGCATTCGAGCCATCACCTTCGACTTCTGGGGCACCCTTTTCACCGAAGGCCCGGAGTATGCCGGTTCCATCAAAAGCCTGCGCAACGAGATCCTGATGGACGCGGCCTCCGAAGCAGGCGTTCCCGCCGAGCCGGATGCCGTGATGGCCGCCTGGCGGCAGGCCGCCCTCGACTTCGACGCGGCCTGGATGGCCGAGCAGGTCATGACCCCTTTCGACCGCGTGACCCGCATTTTCAGCTACCTGGGCCTGCCCTACGACGAGGGGCACATCGCCCTGACCACCCAGCGCATTGTGGAGGCAGGGCTGAAGGGCAGCCTGATTCCCCTCCCTGGGGTGCTGGAAGCCCTGCCCCAGCTTGCCCGGCAGTACCGGCTGGGCATTGTTTCGGATACCGGCATCTCCAGTGGCCGCATCCTGCGGGAGCAGCTTAGGCGGCACAAACTCCACGACCTTTTCAGTGGCTTCTCCTTCTCCGACGAAACCGGGGTGGTCAAGCCCAGGCCCGAGGCTTTTCTGGCCGCGCTGGACGAGATGGGGGTCAAACCCCAGGAAGCTTTGCACATCGGCGACATCCCCCGCACCGACATAGCGGGCGCCTATCAGACCGGCTACCCCTACGCGGTGCTCTACACCGGACACACCCACCGCAACGGGCCGCCCGAGCCCACCGCCCGGGTCGGCAATCATCTGGAGCTGCTCCCGCTCCTCAAGGAAGTGATTGGGCATCCCCCGAGGGCCATGTGATGGAAGGAACCCTGCCCCCCCTGCTTCAGGAAACCGGCGTCCCCCTGCACGAGTACCGGGAAATCGTGCGCCTTTTGGGCCGCGAGCCCAACCGCCTCGAGCTCTACCTTTTCAAGGTGATGTGGAGCGAACATTGTTCCTACAAGAACTCCCGCCCCCTGCTGCGCCTGCTGCCCAAAGATGGGCCGGCGGTGCTGCAAGGCCCCGGCGAGAACGCCGGCGTGGTGGATATTGGCGAGGGCTGGGCGGTGGCCTTCAAGATTGAGAGCCACAACCACCCCTCCGCCGTCGAACCTGTACAAGGAGCCGCCACCGGCGTGGGGGGCATCATCCGCGACATCATGGCCATGGGGGCCCGCCCCATCGCCCTGCTCAACTCGCTGCGCTTTGGCAAGCTGGAAGGCCCCGAAGGCAACCGCACCCGCTTCCTGGTGCGGGGGGTGGTGGAGGGTATTGCCCACTATGGCAACGCCATTGGCGTGCCCACGGTGGGCGGCGAGGTCTACTTTCACCCCGACTACCAGGACAACCCCCTGGTCAACGCCATGTGCGTGGGGCTGCTGCGGGCCGATGAGCTCAGGCGAAGCCGGGCCTCGCTGGGCCGTCCGGTCTACTACGTGGGCTCCAAAACCGGGCGCGACGGGATTGGAGGGGCGGCCTTTGCCTCGGAAGAACTCTCCGAGGAAAGCGAGTCCAAGCGGCCTAGTGTGCAGGTCGGCGACCCTTTCATGGGCAAGCTAACCCTGGAAGTGACCCTGGAGGCCATCCGGCAAGACCTGGTGGAAGGTGTGCAGGACATGGGGGCGGCGGGCCTCACCTCTTCCCTTTCGGAGATGGCCCACAAGTCGGGGCTGGGCCTCGAGCTAAACCTCGACTTAGTTCCAAAGCGCGAGGCGGGGATGAACCCCCTCGAGCTGATGCTCTCGGAGTCGCAGGAGCGCATGGTGCTGGTGCCGCGCGCGGGCCGGGAACAAGACCTCGAGGCCCTCGCGGCCCGCTATGGCCTGGATGCCGTGCCGGTAGCGCACACCATTGCCGAGCCGGTCTTTCGCGTGGTGGCGGGCGGCCAGACGGTAGCCGAAGTGCCCACCCATGCCCTGGCCGAAGCCCCGACCTACGTGCGCGAAGGCCGGGAAAACCCCGCCATCGCGGCAGCGCGCGCCCACGACCTGAGCCCGCTGCCCCTGCCACAGAACCTCGAGGAGACCCTCCTGCGGCTTCTGGCCTCGCCCAACCTGTGCAGCCGCGCGCCCATCTTCGAGCGCTACGACCACCAGGTAGGCACCAACACCGTGCTGGTGCCCGGCAAGGGCGATGCGGCCATTCTGCGCGTCAAGGGAACCCGGCGGGGCATCGCGGTCAAGGTGGACGCCAACCCCCGCTACAGCAAGCTGGCCCCCCGTTTAGGGGCCATGCACGCCCTGGCCGAGGCCGCGCGCAACGTGAGCGTGGTGGGGGCCCGGCCCCTGGCCTACACCGACGGCCTCAACTGCGGCAACCCCGAAACCCCGGAGGGCTACTTCGAGCTTTCCGAGACCATTCTGGGCCTGGCCGAAGCCTCGAAGGCCCTGGGCCTGCCGGTGGTCTCGGGCAATGTTTCGCTCTACAACGAAGGCCCCAGCTACCGCATCCCCCCCACCCCCATGGTGGGCGTGGTGGGGCTTCTGGAGAACCTCGAGCGCCGCGCCGAGATGGGCTTTCGCAAGGCCGGTGAGCTGGTGGTGCTGGTGGGCAGCCCGGAGGGGCACCTGAGCGCCTCCGAGTACCTCTGGGTGGTGCACGGCCAGGAGGCCGGAAGCCCGCCCCCCCTCGAGCTGGCCCAGGAAGCCAGAGCCCAGGCGGCCATCCGCGAGCTCATCGAGCAAGTCTGGGTGCAGACCGCCCACGACGTGGCCGAGGGAGGCCTGGCCGTGGCCCTGGCCGAGATGTGCCTGCCCTACGGCCTGGGGGCCACCCTCGAGGTTCGCAGCCCGGCCCGGCCCGATGCGCTGCTCTTTGGCGAGGCCCCCAGCCGCATCCTTTTCACGGTGGAACCGGCCCGCTTGCAGCAGGCCGTGCGGGCGCTCGAGCAGCGCGGACTGCCCCACCAGATTCTGGGCCAGGTCGGGGGCGACCGGCTTACCCTGCTGCTGCCCAAAACCCGCCTCGAGTGGCGCGTGGCGGCCCTGCGAAAAGCCTGGGCAACGCCGCTTCGGGAGGTGTTGCCGTGAACGCAGGCCCCAAGCCAAAGGCCACAAAGCCCGTAGAGCTCGAGGCTCTCGGCCTTCCCATCCCGGCCAGCGACCCCGACGAGTTGCATGAAGAGTGCGGCGTGCTGGGCCTGTGGTCGCCCGAACCCCTGCCGGTGGCCGACCTGCTGCAACTGGGGCTTTTTGCCCTGCAACACCGCGGCCAGGAAGCGGCGGGGATTTGCGTATCCAACGGAAAGGACTTGGTTATCGAAAAAGACCTGGGCCTCGTCACCCAGGTCTTCGACGAGGCCCGCCTGCAACGCCTGCGCATCCCGGCAGCCAACCTGGGCATCGGGCACACCCGCTACTCCACCACCGGCTCCAACCTGCGCTTCAACGCCCAGCCCTTGAACGTGCGCAGCTCCAAGGGCATTCTGGCCATCGCCCACAACGGCAACTTCGTCAACGCCCTGCAAATCCGCCAGGCGCTCTTAGAGCACGGCGCGGTCTTCCAGACCACCAACGACACCGAGGTGATGATCAACCTGATTGCCCGCTACGCCAAGCTCAACCTGGTGGAGGCCACCGCCCGGGCCATGCGCGAGCTACAGGGGGGCTTTAGCGTGGTGCTGATGGACCGGCACACCGTGCTGGCCCTGCGCGATGGCAACGGGGTGCGCCCCCTGGTGATTGGGCGGCTGCCCAATGGCGGCTGGGTCTTTGCCTCCGAACCCCCGGCCCTGGCGTTGATGGGGGCGGCGTTCGTGCGCGATGTGCGGCCAGGGGAGCTGGTCTGGGTCGAGGCCGGAGAGCTTCAATCCTGGCAGGTGCTGGAGCCCTGCCCCACCCCCTGCGCCTTTGAGTGGATTTACTTTGCCCGGGCCGACGCCCAGCTCGACGGCATCGGCGCCCACGCCTCGAGGATTCGCATGGGCGAGGTGCTGGCCCGCGAGGCCCCCGCCCAGGCCGATGTGGTGGTGCCGGTGCCGGACTCGGGGATAGGGGCCGCCATCGGCTACGCCAGGGCCTCGGGCATCTCCTTCGACTTTGGCCTGCACAAGAACCCCTACGCGGGCCGCACCTTCATCCAGCCCACCCAGGAGATGCGCGACCTGAAGGTGAGGCTCAAGCTCGCCGCCACCCCTGCGGTGGCGGGCAAGCGGGTGGTGCTGGTGGACGACTCCATCGTGCGGGGCACCACCTCGGGGCGCATCGTGCAGCTCTTGCGCGACGCCGGGGCCACCGAGGTGCACGTGCGCATCTCCTCGCCGCCCATCCGCTTCCCCTGCTACTACGGCATTGACACCGCGGCCCGCAAGGAGCTGGTCGCGGCCACCCACACCATCGAACAAATCCGGGCGCTGATTGGGGCCGACTCGCTGGCCTTCCTGAGCGAACAGGGCGTGCGCGAGGCCATTGGGGGGCCGGTCTGCCTGGCCTGCTTCAACGGGCAGTACCCGGCGGGAAAGCCGGAGGAGGAGATGCGCAAGGAGGCGCTCGAGACCGAAGGTGCGAGCAGCCGGTAAGATGCCGGTCAACTCAACTTGCTATGAGACGGTCTCGTCTTACGCTCGAGACCGAAGGTGCGAGCATCAGGTAGGGCACAGGATGGCTTACCGCGCTGCGGGAAGGTCTCGTCTTGCGCTCGAGACCGAAGGTGCGAGCAGCCGGTACGATGCCGGTCAACTCAACTTGCTATGAGATGGTCTCGTCTTGCGCTCGAGACCGAAGGTGCGAGCATCAGGTAGGGCACAGGATGGATTACCGCGCTGCGGGGAGGTCTCGTCTTGCGC
>NZ_JANWVH010000072.1 GCF_025056915.1 Meiothermus sp.
GAAACTTACTCGCGATCCATTTTCCTAGTGGCCTGGGTGCTGAGCCTAGTGGGAGTTCCGCTTGGCCGAGCCCTTCTACGACACTGGTTTGCAGCAAAACCTTGGTGGGGCTATCCTGTGGTGGTACTGGGGGCGGGCAAGACCGGTGAGGCAGTGGTAGAGGCTCTCTGTCAGCAACCGGGGCTGGGCCTAAAGCCCGTAGCTTTTCTCGACGACGACCCCAACAAAAGAGGCGAACGCCTAGGGCTGCCGGTGCTGGGTGGGCTAGAACTGGCCCCCCGTATGGCCCAGGAGTGGGGTATCCGACACGCAGTGCTGGCAATTCCGGGAGCCTCGAGGGCACGGCTCTTGGAGGTTATAGAGCGTTACGGCAGTGCCTTTCCCAAACTGACCCTAGTTCCCGATCTGTTCGGCATGGCAAGCCTGTGGGTCTCGGCTACCGATATGGGTGGCATCCTGGGCCTGGATATACGCCACAACTTGCTCCAACCCTCGGCCCGTTGGCTTAAGCGCGGGCTTGATTTACTGGGAGCGGGGTTGGGAGGCTTGTTGCTGTTACCCCTCGTGGTTTTACTGGCCCTACTGATTCGCCTGGATTCACGTGGTCCAGTGATGTTTGCCCATCTACGCATCGGTAAGGATGGGCGGCCCTTCAAAGCCCTGAAGTTTCGAACGATGGTTCAGAATGCAGATGATGTTTTGCAAAAAGCCCTCGAGCGAGACCCTGTTCTCAGGGATGAGTGGGAGCGCGACCGCAAGCTGCGACGTGACCCCCGCATCACCCGTGTGGGGGCCTGGTTGCGTCGTACCAGTCTTGACGAACTGCCCCAGCTCTGGAATGTGCTGGTGGGGGAGATGAGTTTGGTGGGGCCGCGCCCAATCGTACAGGCCGAGGTTGAGCGATACGGCGATCGTTTTTCGCTCTATGCCCAGGTATTGCCTGGCATGACTGGCCTTTGGCAGGTTTCGGGTCGCAACGACACCACCTATGCCCAGCGGGTGGCGCTGGATACCTATTACGTGCGCAACTGGTCGCCCTGGCTGGACTTCTATGTACTGGCCCGCACGGTGTGGGCAGTGATTTGGAGAAAAGGGGCTTACTGAAGAAGCCAGCAAAAAAGCTTTTCGACCTATTCTGCGCTTTGAAGCTCCTTGAGCAATTCGGGGGCCTGTACGCTCCAATCCTGGTAACTTTTCCGGACTTGCTCGTCCAGTGGGGTTCCCGCGGGCCTGATGCCCGGGGGAAAACGCTTCAAGCCAGCCTCGAGCGCCGCAATGGCCTCGGCCTTGCGCCCCAGCTGGGCGGCCAGGCGGGCTTGTTGCAGGTAGTAGCTGGGGCTGGCAAGAGGGAAAGCGCGGTTGATTTGGGAGAGTGTGGCGAGCTGTTCTTCCGGGGTCTGGGCAAATTGCAGTTTGGCCCGGTAGACCCACAGGCTTTTGGGGTTGAGCCGGGCTGCTTTTTCCAACAGCGTGGCTCGCTCGGCGCCCGAAAGCCGGGCGGCTTCAGCCAGCACCTCGGGGCGATAACCTAGATGCCTGGCACAGTGGGGAGCGCAGGGCCAGTACCACCAGACCGCCAGCCCAACCCCCAACCCGATTCCAACCAGCGAAACGGCCAGGCCCCATTTTGGCTTGGTGCAAGCATCGCTGCCCTCCGACCCCAGGATTTGCCGGTAGACGGCCCCCAGGCTGGCAAAGGCCAGCATCATGACGGCGGGGTACATGCCGGTAATGTCGAAAGCCAGGGTCGCCCACAGCCCCGCAGCCCCCAAAGCCCAGGGCCAGGCCGAGGAATTCCAGCCGCGCCAGAGCACCCAGCCTAAAACTCCCAATAGCAGCAACAGCCGCAGCCAGCCTCCGGTAGCGGCAGCCTCGAGGTAGTAGTTGTGGGCATTGCTGAACAGCACACCCGGGTATTGCTGGTAGGCCGCCAGCACGTCCCGGAAACTGCCGTTGCCGGTGCCGAAGGGCGCTTCGAGGGCGATGTGAAGGGTCTGCGCCCACATTTGCAGTCGGCTGCCAAAACTGCCTTCGGCGGCCAAATCCTGGGTTTGCCGGGCCAGCGAGGCCTTCAGCCCCAGGGCGCTCTCGATGGGAGAGAAGGGCAGCAGCGAGTCTATGCCAATCACTGCCAGCAAAACCGCGCCCAGCCCTACCCCAAGCCGCCAGGGCGCCACGCCTTCCCGCCAGAGCCGCCAGACCAGCAAAAAGGCCATAGCCCCCAGAGGCAGGTACACCGCTCGAGCCGCCGACATCAGGGCCATGTACAAAGCCCCCGTGAGCAGGATGCCCGCCAGGAGGGGCCACCCCCGAAACATCCACACCATACCCAGAGGAAGCAGCACCAGCGCCTGCGCCCCCGCAACGTAGTGGGCCGAACCCGAAAAATACATCACCAGTCCCGACCAGGCCAGGGTGAGCGTGGTCAGGAGCCCATACCCAAGCAGGGCCAGGTTCAATCCCACCAAGCCCGCCAGCCAGCCGCCCGCGGCAAAGGCAGCCAGGTAGGCCAGCTCCCACAAGCCGAGCACCAGGGTATTGGCCGGGGTTAGGCTCCATAAAACGCTCAGCAAGCCCAGTCCCCACCAGGCCCATAAGGCTAGGGGAATCCTCGATAGCCCCGCAATTATGGTTCCCATGGCCACACCCACCAGCCAGAGGGGGGCGGCTTCATAATGCGAGAAGACCTGCTGCCACAACCAAAAAAGCGTTGCAAATAAAGCCAGCGGGGCGAACAATGTGCGAATATGACCGGGCTCGAGCACGGCTTCATTGTAGAGTCACTCCAATGACCGCTCGTGTTTTTTTGCATCAATGGTGGTGGCCCATTTATACGGCTATCTACGTGCTGTTGTTTTATCCGACGTTTTTGATTAATCCGGGCGCAAATTTGAGCAATGTACTCTCCGAATCGTATTCGATAAGAGCGAATGCAACCCTTTTGTTTTTAGCGGTTGGCTTGATTCTGGAGTGGGCAGAGCACCCCAAGTTGCGCTTTCGAGATGCCCGTCATCTGCTAAGAGCCCTACGTCAGCACCCAGTTGTTGTGCTGGCTTTGCTGTACGGGCTTTGGTCTTTGGTGACGGCTTTCTTTGCGTTGGAACCGATAGCGGCGCTCTTAGGTTCGTTTTTTGGCAGTGGGGATGGTGCATTGTTTGCATTAGCTATGGTTGGGGTATTTTTGTTGGTTTACCTGCAAACACTGCGCGATCCAGCGCTTCCCAGCCGCTTGGCCTGGTCGGTTGTGGTCTCGGGTATTGTGATGGCATTACTTGCGCTGATTGAAATCGTCTCCCGTCAAGGGGTTTTCTACCCTATCCATGTAGCAAGCCTGCCCATGGTGACTTTCCCACAAAAAGGTCATCTGGCGGGTTTTTTTGTCCTTGTTGCTGGAATTTTGCTGGGTTTTTTGCGGCAGCGGAGTTGGATTGGGTTATCTGCCCTTTTGGTTGTGAGCACAGCACTGGGAACAACATTCAACAGGGCAGCCTTGCTGGCGCTGGGTGTTGGTGTGCTGTTGTTAGCGGGTAAATGGCGGCAAATGTTTGTGACTGGCCTGGTGATCTGCTTGGGCCTGTCAGCAGGCTGGTTGCTGGTTCGTACACTCAATTCCGAAGGTGAGCGCCAACTTATAAACAACACAACAGCTCAAACCCGCCTCTACATGTGGAAAGCGGCTGTGCGAGGAATCCTGGAACGACCCTTAACCGGGTGGGGAGCAGGACAGTTTGACACGGTCTGGCCGAGGTTTCTCTCTAGAGATGAGCTTGACAAATATGCTCAGATGGAGTGGGGTGTAAAACGGGTTAGAGATGTCTTCCTTGCCCCACGAGCCTCACCTGTGCTTCTTGTGGAGCTGGCTGATGGAAAAGTCGCCATCCAGGGGATTTCTGTCTGGAAAGCGCACAACCAGTTTTTAGATATCGGGTTGTTGCGTGGCCTGGTGGGTTTGTCATTTTACCTGGCACTGTTTTGGTACGTAATCCGTTCAGTAAGTAAGTTCCCTCCGCTGGCAATGGGGCTCATTGCCTATCACGCATTTTTGTTCTTGTGGTTCGCCCCTTTTCACATCGAAGGGACTTTGTGGGCTGTTCTGGGAGGTGCTTGCGCTACAGGAAGCCTAGTTGGGCGAAGGGCGGACAGCGTTTGAAACTTCACTACGAATAGAAGCCCAGGCGACAGCCGCAATCAATACGTGCAGAGGCTCGGTTCCGATGACCGGAAACCAGGCCAGATAGTAGACCATTAAAGCTGTCAATACCCAAATCCAGGCGAGACTGCGGTTTTTCCAGCTTTTCCATATTGGATACAAATACAACAACAACCACAACAGCATGCTCAAACCACCAAAAGCCACCAGGCGATCCAGCCAAAGGTTGTGCGCCTTGTCGAGTGTGATAGGGTAGTTTTGCTTGATGTTGCTCTGGCCTTCAAACTGTTCAAACTCCACTTGAAGATATTTGCTGCGACGTTGCTCGTTCGGAGGCAGCACAACTGTAACCCTGCTCACACGTGCGTCCTGAGGCCAGGCAAATTCCAGTTTGGTCAAAGCAAGTAAATCGGTTACAGGCGGGTCTCGCAACAGGGCAAGCCTGAAAGCATCCGGCCCGCCTCCAATCCAGGGTGCTCCTGGAATTTTGCCCAGGCTTTGATAGGCCAGTGCCCAGATTTGAAAACGACTTTCGAGGGTATTGGTAGCAGTATACTCCCGCGTAAAACCCAGACGGTTCGGGACAATGAACTGAACGCAAAGTACAGCGACGATAGCAAATCCCGATAGAAAGAGCACACTCCAAGTACGATGCGTCCAAATGAGTCCCGCCAAGCCAACAATCAAGGCGATCAAGGCCGCACGGTTGGTGGACGCGCCAAGGGCCAGAGCCGACAAGAAAACTCCTAGCAGCAGCAAGAAGCGGCAGTTTCTACTGACTTGTTGAGTGAATAGCCATATCCCCAGCAGTATAGTGGGCAAGAGGAGACCGGCCAGCATACCCGGGTGGCTGAGGCTGCCAACCGGGTTGCTGTACATGCTCCACTTCACCAATGGCCCAATGGGGTCGAGCTGCAGACGTTGCAGAAGGGCCAGAACTGCTTGAAAGCTGCCACCGGCAAACAATGCCAGCAGAAGCGTGTTGCCCAGTCTCGGCATTTTCAAGAGTAACTGATAGGCAACAATGGCGTAGAGGACCAAACTTACGTGATATAACAAGCCATCAAGTCGCCGCTGCGGCCCAAGCCAAACGTAGCTCCAATCGTCGCGTGCATTAAGGCTGCCTGCCAGTACAAGTAGTAAGTGACTCAATAAAAGAAATACAAAGGGTTCGCGCCACCGTATTTCCCTAACACTGAGCATTCCCAATAGACCAATCAGCAAAAGCACAAGCACCTTGGGAAATAGCTGAAACAATTCTAGCGCTTGGGCGAGTTCTGTATCAAAAATTAGACCGGGTTTCCAGAATAGAGCCCCTGGAATCAAGACCAGGGGAAAAAAGGCGGCAAAAGCGATAAGCGAAATCGCAATTCGATGTTGGTTTGATGGATTCATCGGACTTAATATAGCGTTGTTGGCATCAAACCAAAGACGAAAATGCCCCTCGCGAGAGGGGCTTCCCATACCACAGCGTTGCTTTATGGAAGGGTGAAGGTTCGGCCAGTGGCGCTGGATACAACCACTCGGGCAATGTTACCGCCCAGATCGCTGATCGTGCAAGATTGCACTGTGCTAGCTCCAGGGCTTGTGATGACATAACCTCCGGCCGAGTAACCGTTGGTGCAATCGCCGGTAACCAGGCTATTGTTGTGGTCTTCCGCAACATATGCATTGGCGGCTTTGTATACGTTGTGCCCGTAGGCTTGCGCGGCTCGATCAATACTCAATCGGCGTGCCTGAATCAGGTTGGGCAACAACACTGCGGCCAGAATGCCGATGATTGCGATTACAACCAAGAGCTCAATAAGTGTAAAACCCTTGTTACGCATCGGCACCCCCTTATCAAAACCAGGGGATCCAGACCAACTGATCCCCTGGCTATAGGTTGGGCTAGGCGGGTTTACTGCCCGATGGTGTAGGTTCTATTGTTGGCGCTGGTCACCGTTACAACCGGCGCGTTGACGGAGCCGCTAACAGTGCAACTGGAAACCGTTCCACTACCAGGGCTGGGTACGTTGTAGCTGCCGGCGCTATATCCAGTTGCACAGTTACCAGTGACCAGAGCGTTTTGCGGGTCTTCAGCCACATAGGCCAGGGCGGCTTTGTAAACGTTCTGGCCGTAGGCCTGGGCGGCGCGGTCGGTGGCGGTGCGGCGGGCGTTGAGCAGGTTGGGAATCAGCACCGCGGCCAGGATGCCAATGATGGCAATCACAATCAGGAGCTCGATGAGGGTGAAACCGGACTTTTTCATGCTTCTTCTCCTAGGGTTCCGCACCGTTTTGAATATGGGTATGGGTGCGGCATGGTGTAGTGCAGAGAGGGCTTGGAGCTTCGTGGGAGCGGGCCTATTCCCAAACTCCAGGGCTCAGTATAGCCCCTGGTTTTGTAGGGCGTGTGGAATTTGACCCAACAAGGCCCCCTGTGCGTTACGGGGCCGGCCCCCAGCCGGATTTGTATTTTGCGACCTCCAGGACTGTACAAACCTCCAAACTTCGACGTTTTTGCCCGGAGGCCAAAGGCTCACGAGGAATCTGGGAAAGGGCGCCAGCAAGGTGGAGTGGAGCCCGGTGGCTGGGGCATGGGCCGACAAAACAGTTGCATTTGCTTTGTTTATGGGCGCACCTGGCCCTGGAATAAAAAGTACAGGCTCGGCACGTGCTGCTGGAGGGGTTGCTGTATGTGATGGCAGGAAAAGCCCTTGTGCACAACCGAACCTACTGCAACCTGGTCGTTCGCTTGCTGCGATGGGCTCGAGGCGCGGGCGTGGGGTCTATTTCGCCGATGTGAAGCTGGGGGTGGACTTCCAGACCGCCTATTGCCCGGATGTTGTGGTGGGTTGTAAACCGAAAAACCACGAGCACTATGTGGAGTACCCCTGCTTGGTAGTCGAAGTTTTGTCGCGCAGCACAGAGGTGTTGGATCGGTGGGAAAAGCTAGCCGAGTAACGCCAGATTACGAGCCTGCGGGCCTATGTGTGGGCGGACTTGCTCATGCGACGGCTCGAGGCCGCGAAGGCCCAAACTGGCTTTATCTGGATGCGATGGGGGAGGGCAGCCTTCCCATTCCCTGCCCGGGGATGCACCAGAGCCTATGCGAGGTGTACGAAGGGTTGGACGTGCCCATCGGGCGACCCCGCGACGAGGCTTGACGAGACTGCCCCTGGCCCCTATACTTTCCCTTGCTGTTTGCGGGGCTGTGGCGCAGCTGGGAGCGCGTCTGAATGGCATTCAGAAGGTCAGGGGTTCGAATCCCCTCAGCTCCACCAAAAAGGCAAAACCCGTGGATGAACGCCACGGGTTTTTTTTGGCTGTCCAGGGCCGCCCATCCACCCCACAGTGGCCTAGCGAACCCGGTGGGCCAGGAGCCGAAGCCCCACCAGCACCACAAACACTGTGCCGCCTTCGTGGGCCACCACCCCCAGCGGGAGGGGCACTTTTCCGGCCAGGGCAAAAGCACCCACCACCACAATCACCCCCAGGGCAAAGCTAAGGTTGAAATAGACGGTGCGGGCGGTGGCCCGGGCCAGCTGCTGGGCGCCCACCAGGCGGGTCAGGTCGTTTTTCATGAGCACGAGGTCGGCGCTCTCGAGCGATACATCCGATCCGGCGGCCATCGAGACCCCCACCGCGGCGGCGTTCAGGGCCGGGGCGTCGTTGAGGCCGTCGCCGACCATGACCACCGTGCCTTCCTGGTTTAGCTGCTGGATGCGGGTCAGTTTGTCCTCCGGCAACAGCTCGGCATAGACCTCGGTGATGCCCACCTGGGCCGCGATGTGCTGGGCCACGGCTTTGCGGTCGCCGGTGAGCATGACCACCCGCGCGCCCTGCTGCTGAAGGCGGGCAATGGCCTGGGCCGCCTCGGGGCGGGGGGTGTCGGCCACGCCCAGCAGGGCCAGGGGGTGATGGTCGGTGCCCAGAACGGCAGTGGTGAGGCCCCTCGACTCCATGGCTTGCATTTGAGCTTCCACTTCGGGCGGCAGCACCACATTCAGGCTCTCCAGCAGGCGCCGGTTGCCCACCCAGACCTGCGTGCCGTCGGCCAGGAGGCCCAGCACCCCGTGGCCCCGCACGGCCCGAATCTCGCCCACCTCGGGGGTGGGGCCCGTCCAGCCCTGGGCAATAGCCTGGGCGATGGGGTGTTCGCTGTAGCGCTCGATGCCGGCGGCCAGGGCCCGGGCCTCGGTTTCGGAGCCCTGCAGCGTGACCACCTCGACCAGTTTCATGCGCCCTTCGGTCAGGGTACCGGTTTTGTCGAACACAAAGATATTGGCCCGGGCCAGGGACTCCAGCGCGGCCCCGCTCTTGAACAAAGCCCCGGCCCTCGCACCCGCGGCCATGGCCGATAGCACCGCCGCCGGCGTGGCAATCACCACCGCGCAGGGGCTGGCCACCACCAGAAAGGTCATGGCCCGGTACCAGGCCTGGGCAGCCTCGAGGCCAAACACAAAGTGGGCCACGGCAAAGACCACCGGGGCCGACAGCAGCACCGCGACGGTATAGGGCCCCTCGAAGCGTTCGGCAAAGCGCTCGGTGCGGCTTTTGCTGGCCTGGGCGCTTTCCACCAGCTTGATGAGTTTGGCCAGGGTGCTCTCGCTGGCGGGCCGCTCGACCCGTACCCGCAGGGCTCCATGGCCGTTGAGGGTGCCGCTTTTCACGGGGTCGCCCGGCTTTTTGTCCACCGGCACGCTCTCGCCGGTGAGGGCGCTCTCGTCCACATCGGAAAAGCCATCCAGCACCACGCCGTCGGCGGCGAAGCGCTCACCGGGGCGCACCACCAGCAGGTCGCCGGGGCGCAGGGCTTCCAGGGGCCGCCACTGCTCGCTGCCATCCGGCAGCAGCACGCTGGCCCCCTCGGGGTGCAGGGTCATGAGGGCCTCGATGGCCCGCCGGGTGCGGTTCATGGCCCAGCTTTGCAGGGTGTTGGAGAGGCTGAACAAAAAGAGCAGGATGGCCCCATCGCCGGCCTGCCCCACCGAAGCGGCGCCCAGCGCGGCCACCACCATCAACAGGTCCACGTCCAGCTTGCGCTGCTGCAACAGGCTTCGCACCGCCTTGAGGGCCGAGGGAACCCCCCCCGCCAGAAAAGCCAGCGCCCACAGGCTGTTCTGGAGCCAGGCCAGCTCATAGGCCCCGGCCACAAAGCCCCCCACCACCCCCAGCAGGGTCAGGCCGGACAGCAGGAAGCCCCGCTTGACCTCGTGGTGCCAGAACAGCCGCCAGGGGTTTTGGGGTTGGGAGGAAGGGACCGCAATCGTGCTCATAAAGGGTTCCTTTGGACCAAAGGGGTGTTGCTGGAAATAGTAATCATTATCAATAAGAGTATTCCATGAACGCCCGGCAGATGCAAGTCCAATCCCGAGCAGTTTAGTGCGGATTATCCCCGTTCCGCACGTAAATTGTACCGCTTTACCCTCAGGACATTCGGCATCTGGCGATACCAGGTTCAGGCGTGCAAGCAACTTTCAAGGATACTCAAGGTGAGAGTGGGTGGGGGAGGTGGGTGTTCGGTTTCTGACACCTGTTCCGCATCCCGAAACTTTGCTTCCTTATCGCGCGCTTCACAGACGTGGCCGCCCACGAAAACGAGCATGCGTCTGGGCCGAGACGCATGTTTTCGAGTTTCCAGGCGGCCACTGTTCTGTAACAAGGCTTTCTCGAACTCGAGTGGCTCACAATATGTGAAGAGCGCTCTAGATGGGACGCTTGACAACGGAGAGGGCCGCCAGCAAATCTTCTTCGCCAAAGGGCTTGGGGATGTGGGTGACTCGAGCGTTCCTGACCCAAAGCCCCCGCGGGGGTTGTTCGGCAATCAGCCAGATGGGCAGGTAGCGTCCATTGGGTAGGGCCCGCAGCTGGCGGACCTTGTCGGGCAGGTCGGCCCCCTCGAGCAGCACGCCGTGGAGCCGGTGGTGCTCCAGGATGCGCTTGGCGCTTTGCAGGTCGGGGGGCAGCATGACCCGGTAGCGGTGGCGCTCGAGGGTGACCAGCAAAAGCCGCCGGATCAGGTTGGAGTCGCACAAAACCATGAGCAGCGGGTCGTGGGGGCGCACATCGGCCTCCATCAGAATGCCCCGGCTTTTCAGCTCGTAGAGCAGGTGGTAGACCTGCTCCTCGGGTAGGTCGCATTCCAGCGCCACCGAGCGGGCCCGCCGGACCCCGTCTACGGCTTCCAGCACCGTCCAGGCGTCGGGTGAAAGGGCGTGACGGGTGGGGTCGCCGGCCAGTTGCAGCACGGTTTCGGGCTCCACCTTGCCCCGCATCCACTCGTCCAGGCGGCGAAGGGCTTCCATCAGAATGGTGCTGGTATCGGTCACCCCGGGCAGCAGCACCTGTGAGGCGTCCACGGGCGGGGTTTCGGCCACCAGCTCGCCCTCCGGCTGGCCCAGCAAGGTGGCCAGCCCCTCCAGGATTTGCGCGTGCAACACGTCGTTCAGCTCGTCCTCGGTGACCATTTTTTGTTGCAGGGCCAGAAAGCCCAGGGGGGTTCCGGGGTTCTCCTGTTGCTGGAATTTGACCAGTTCCTGCACCTGCTCCAGGGTCAGGTAGTCGAAGCGCACCAGGTACTCGCCCAGGTGGGGGCCGGGGTGGGTCTGGATGTAGGCGATTTTCCCCTCGCGGATGTGAATCCGGCCCTTGAGCTGGGGGCAGGTGAGGTTGATAACCGCATTTTTGCGGCCCGCCTCGAGGGTTCGCAGCAGGTCACCCAGTTCAATTTCGTCCAGCCTGGCCCGTATCACAGCAAAGCATCCTTGGCGATTGCCGGAGGCAATCCCACCTCAGTATGGCACTTCCAGGGGGACAGGGGGCAGGGCTTGGGGAGTCGGGTGAGGGCCTGATGTATGCCCGGTCTCGTTGGGGCTGGGGGGCCGACCCCGGTTCCCTGAGGCCGACCTTCGCATGAGGGGCTGTTCCCTTTTTACTCCAGCAGGCGGCTTTGCTCGGGCAGGGGATAGCCGAAGTGGGCGTAGGCCCGCTCGGTGGCCTGGCGGCCCCGGGGGGTGCGCTTGAGCAGGCCGAGCTGAATCAGGAACGGCTCGTGGACTTCCTCTAAGGTTTCGGGGTCTTCGGAGAGGGCGGTGGCGAGGGTCTCGAGGCCCACCGGCCCTCCGGCGAAGCGTTCGATCACGGTCTGCACGATGAGCCGGTCGCGGGCGTCGAGGCCCAAAGCATCCATGCCCAGCGCGTCGAGGGCGTGCCGGGTGCGCTCGAGGCGCACCGCCGGTTCCCCGGCTACCTCCACAAAATCGCGCACCCGCCGAAAAAGCCGCTTGGCGATGCGCATGGTGCCCCGGCTGCGGTGGGCGATTTCCAGGGCGGCCTCGGGCTCGATTTCCAGGCCCATCAGCCGGGCGTCGCGCTCGATGCCCTGGGCCAGCTCGGCTTCGGTGTAGAACTCGAGGTGCTCGATGATGCCAAACCGGCTTCGCAGCGGCCCGGAGATGAGGCCCGGACGGGTGGTGGCCCCCACCAGGGTGAAGCGGGGCAGATCGAGCCGCAGGGTGCGGGCGGCGGGGCCGGCGCCAATCACGATGTCAATCTTGAAGTCCTCCAAAGCCGGGTAGAGGTGCTCTTCGGCGGCTTTGGAAAGGCGGTGAATCTCGTCTATGAAGAGGATGTCGCCCTCCTCGAGGGTGTTGGTGAGGATGGCCGCCAGGTCGCCGGGTTTTTCGATAGCGGGGCCGCTGGTCACGCGGATGTTTACCCCCAGCTCGTAGGCCACCACATGGGCCAGGGTGGTCTTGCCCAGTCCGGGCGGCCCGAACAGCAAGAGGTGGTCGAGGGCCTCGCCCCGGTTTTTGGCGGCCTCGAGGTAGACCCGCAGTTTTTGCTTGAGTTTGGCCTGCCCCACGTAGTCGTCCAGGCTTTTGGGCCGCAGGGTCAAATCGGCTTCCACGCCCCTCATCATACAGGCAGGCCCCCAGGCCGTTACGTTTTTTGCGTAACCCACCCGGCTTTCATCTGTGGGCGAAAGCTGGGCCTGGGGTGGGTGCGCCGAAGGGCGTTCAGAACAGGGCATGGGCGGAAGGGGCAGCGATCAGCCGATGCCCCGGAAAAGGTGGGGTAAGGTCCGGTGAGGGGACTGCACCCTGGATTGACCAGCGGGGCGCAAGCTGGCAGACCTTGCATTGAAAGCTGCATCGCATCAAAGCCCGTACAAACACACCTGCACGGTGAGCGAATCATGTCAATCCTAGCCTGCACCCGCTGCGAAAGGCCAGGTGGGGTGGCTAAGCGGGCTCCTCACGCAATCTGTGACCGTGCATTGAATCGCTCCGGCCATCCACTACAATGGCAAGGGTGGTGCGGTTTTCGGCCAGCGGGGTTCGACTCGACCAGGCCCTGGCCTTTGAGGCCAATACCTCCAGGGCCAAGGCCCAGGCCTGGATCGAGGCGGGGCTGGTTCGGGTAGGGGGCAAGGTCATGACCAAGCCCTCCTACAAGCTCCGGGGCGAGGCGGTGGAGGTAGAGCCGCCTCCGCCTGTGGCGGCTGCGGTGGCCGCCGAAGATATCCCGCTCGAGGTCTTGTACGAAGACCCCGACCTGATCGCAATCAACAAACCGGCGGGCATGATCACCCACCCCGCGCCTGGGGTGTACTCGGGAACCCTGGTCAACGCCATCCTGGGCCGCTTTGGGCTGGAGGTCTCGCCGGGGGAGGGCGAGGAGGCCGACCGGCCCGAACGGGTGCGCCCCGGCATTGTGCACCGACTCGACAAAGACACCAGCGGGGTGATTGTGGTGGCCCGCCACGAGGCCGCCCACCGTCGCCTGTCGGAAGCCTTTGCGGGGCGCAGTGTGTACAAGCGCTACCTGGCCCTTACGGTGGGCATCCCGCCCGAGGGCCTCCTGTCGGCCCCCATTGGCCGTCATCCGGTGGACCGAACCCGCATGCACGTGGGCGGGATTGCGGCCCGGCACGCCCAGACCGATTTTGAAGTGCTGGCCTCGGTGGAGAGATATGCCCTGGTCTCGGCCATTCTGCACACCGGGCGCACCCATCAGATTCGCGTGCATCTGAAGCACCTGCACGCCCCCATCCTGGGCGACGAGGTCTACGGCAGGCCCTCCGAACTGATGGCGCGGCAGGCTTTGCACGCTTACGAGTTGCGCCTGCAGCACCCCCGTACTGGCAAGTACCTGCATTTTGTGGCCCCCATTCCAGCCGATATGGTGCGGGCCTGGGGGCTTTTGGGCGGGCGCTGGCCGGATGGCTTGCAGACTGAGGCGATGGGGCCTATTCGAGAAGGGTAACTCCAAACCGCCGCCGGGTCTGGGGTGGCCCGGCTTTTTGGCTTGAATTGTGGGGATGGGTTGGGAATACTGGGGAACAAAACCCCGGAGGTGCGGTATGAATGTTGTGTTTCTTTCTCCTCATTTCCCTCCCAACTTCTGGCCTTTTTGTGTGCGTTTGCGCGAAGCGGGCCACACCGTGCTGGGCCTGGCCGATGCTGAATACGACCAGCTTCGCCCCGAACTGAAGCAGGCCCTGACCGAGTATTACAAGGTTTCCGATATGCACAACTACGACGAGCTGGTGCGGGCGCTGGGCTTTTTCACCCACAAGTACGGGAAGCTCGAGCGCCTCGACTCCATGAACGAGTACTGGCTCGAGACCGAGGCCAGGCTGCGCGAGGACTTCAACATCTTCGGGCTGCGTCCAGCGGACATGGACCGGGTCAAGCGCAAATCGGTCATGAAGCAGTATTTCCAGCGGGCCGGGCTGAAGGTGGCGCGGGGCCGGGTCTGCCGCACGGCGGTGGAGGTTCAGGACTTTGTGGAAGAGGTGGGCTACCCGGTGGTGGCCAAGCCCGATGTGGGGGTGGGCGCGGCCAAGACCTACAAAATCACCAACGATGCCGAGCTGATGGACTACATCGCCACCAAGCCGCCGGTGGACTACATCGTGGAGGAGTTTATTCCGGGCCGAATCATCACCTACGATGGCCTGACCGACATCAAGGGCCAGGTGGTTTTCGACAGCTCGCTGGAGTACTCCAAAGGCGTGATGGACGTGGTCAACGAGGATACCGACATCTACTACTACATGGTGCGGGAAATTCCCGAAGACCTGCGCGAGGCCGGGCGCCGGGTGGTCGAGGCCTTCAACGTGGTGGAGCGCTTCTTCCATTTCGAGTTCTTCCGCTTAGACGACGGCTCGCTGGTGGCGCTGGAGGTGAACATGCGCCCGCCGGGGGGCCTCTCGATTGACATGTTCAACTACGCCAACGACATAGACGTTTTCCGTGAGTGGGTGAACGTGCTGACCTATGGCAGCGTGAGCCAGCAGGCCAAGCACCCCTATTTCTGCACCTATGTGGGCCGCAAAGACCACATCCACTACAAGCGTTCACATGAACAGGTGATGGCCGAGTTCGGCCCCCTGGTGGCCCACCACGAACGCATCAGCGGTATTTTTGCCGGGGCCATCGGCAACTACGGCTACATCCTGCGCCACCCCGAGTTGCCCACCCTGTTGCAGGCGGCGCAGGCAATTCAGGAGCGGGCCTAGATGGAACTCAGGGATTAGGAGGGGATAGGAACACCCGCCCTTCACATATCTTCAGTCCCCTCTGAACGGAGTTCACCATGCACACCGAATATCACAAATGGTATAGCCCCCACCTGGGGCAGGAAATGGAACTCAAGCTCTACGGCCACTACGGCCAGCCGGTGATGGTCTTTCCGGCCCAGAACGGGCGCTGGTACGACTGGGAGGGCCACGCCGGGATGGCCCAGGCCCTCTCGCCCATGATTGAAGCCGGGCGGGTCAAGTTTTTTTGCGTGGACGGCATTGACTTCCAGAGCTGGACCAACCAGAGCATCCCCCCCTGGGCGCGGGCCCGCCGTCACAACGACTA
>NZ_JANWVH010000073.1 GCF_025056915.1 Meiothermus sp.
GGGCATGTAGACCGCCTCGGTTTTCTGGCCGTCGAGCAGGGTGTAGAGGTACTTGACCGAGCCATCCTGGCTTGGATAAGGCAAAACCTCGGCGAACTCCGAAACCCGGAACTGCTCGGCCCACTCGTTGCGCAGGGCCCTGGGCAGGTCGGTCATCTGATCCCACTGTCGAGCGCCCCTGGCATAGAGCCAGCCCGCCAGCTGTTGCCGCCGGTAGCCTTCGCCCGGCAGTGATTCGATGGGCAGGGAGAGCAGCGAGGTTTTGTCTTGCAGTGAGGCCATAACGCTTCAGTATAGCGAGCCCCCAACCCCGGGTTGGGCATCCGGTGCACCTTCGAACGCCCGGGGCTTTTGGTGCCGCTGGGCGGCTAGCGCCTTTGCTCCTCGATGCGCTCGCGCAGCTCGCGGGCATACCTGGGGTTGCGCCCCCCGCCCAAGCCCGCCAGTCCGCCAATCAGCCAAAAGGCAAAACCCACCGGAAAGGGTTTGACCAGCAGGGCAGCCAGCACCCCACCCACCAAAAAGCCTAGGGCCAATCGGGGTCGTCCAGCCAGAAAACCGCGCACCGCCAGGAACATGAGCAATCCTGGCAACAGCCACAGCAATAGCCGCAGCACCAGCACCGCGCCTTCGGTCACAGGGTCAATGGTAGCAGATGTTCAGGTGCCTATGCCCCACACCAGCAAGGCCCCCAGGTCTTCGGCAGCAACCGGCCAGCCCAGGATGTGGCCCTGGCCGTAGTCGGCGCCCAGCTCCTTCATGCGGGTGAGCTGAGACTGCTCTTCCAGGCCCTTGGCCACGGCCTTGGTGCCGACGGCATGAACCATGTCTATGGCAGCCTTGGCCAGCGGGGCGTTTTCGGAAGAAGAGAGGGCCGGGTTGAGCTTGATCCAGTCGAGCGGCAACCGCTTGAGCTGGGTGAGGGGGAGGGGGTTGGTGCCAAAGTTGTCGAGGGCAATCGAGACCCCCAGGTGCTTGAGGATCTCGAGGCTGCGGCTGGCGGTCTCGAGGTCGCTCAGGATGGCTTCCTCGCGCAGCTCCACGATGATGATGTCGGAGGGCAGACGTTTGGCCGCAAGCATCTCTTGCAAGACGGTGGGGAAGTTGGGGTCGACCAGGGTCTCGGAGGAGATGTTGACGCTAAAGCGGGCGTTGACCCCGGAGGGTTTCCAGAGGGCCGCCTGGTCGAGCACCTTGTCGAGGGCCCAGCGATCCTGGGCGCTCATCAGGCCGACCTGCTCGGCCAGGGGCAGAAACTCGCCCGCCTGGTGCAGGCCCTTGGGTTTGGGCCAGCGGGCCAGGGCCTCCACGGCGACAAGCTCGAGGTCGCTCAGGTTGAACACCGGCTGGAAGTGCAGGGTCAGTCCGTCCTGCGAGAGGGCTTCTTGCAACTCGGAGGCGCCGGGGGTCAGCAGGCGGATACCGCCGCCGGTCTCGAGGGCCTTCTGGCAGGCCTGTTCGGCCTGGGTCCACAGCCCCTCCACCGAGGTGGCGTCCTGGGGAAACATGGCGATGCCGATGCCGACCTTCAGACCTGCCAGGGCAGCCCGCAAGCGACCAAGCAAGCGGTGGGCCACCCGGCTGGCCCCCGCCGTCCAGCGCACCTCGGAAAGCAGCAGGGCAAAGCCCTGCTCGCCCAGATAGGCCAGCGAGTCGCTCTGGCGCAGGGTGTAGGCAATCTCGCGGGCGGCCTGTTCGGTCTGGGCCTTGTTCATGCCCTCGACCCGGATGCGCATCAGGGCCAGGGAACGCCCATGCCGCTGGGCCAGCGAGAGGGCCTGGGAAAGGTTGAGTTCAAACTCGCTGCGCTTGACCGCCAGCGACTTGCGCTCGGGGGTCTGGATTTTGAGCTCGTCCTTGAGGGGGCGCAGGATGCGCTCGATCACCTGGGCCATGGCCAGGGCCAGGGTCTCGTCGGCGTTGCTCCATTTGCGGGGTTGGAGGCTTTCAATCCACATGACCCCCCTCAGACCGCTCTCGCCATGGAACACCACCTGCAAGACCGCGCCCAGCCCTCGGCTGACCAGGATGTCGCGCAGTTCGGTCATGCGGGCGTCCTGGCGGGCATCGTCGGCGGCAATCAGCAGGTTGCGCTCGAGCACCTGAAAATACACCGCGTGTCGCTCGGGCAGGAGGTCTTCGGGCGGGGCGGCTTCGGGGTACTGGCCGACCAGCTTGAGGGTGCGCTCGTTGCTGTCGCGCAGCCACAAGCAGATGCCCTTGAAGCCCAGCGAAATCAGGATTTCCCCCAGCTTGGGTAAGACCTCTTCCACGCTGGTAAAGCGGTGCTGGGTGATTTCCAGGAGCGAGCGCTGCCAGGTTTCTCGGGGCATGGGATTGACCGCTACCCCCTGGGATTCGACCAGCAGGGACTGCAGCGCTTCAATCAGGGCCAGCTTGGCCCGTTCGCTCAGGTTGTAGCCCCTTTGCCCTATGTGCAGCCGGGGGGCCGCCCAGACCAGGCGGCTGCTCACCCAGGATTCGCCGGTGAGCAGGTTGAGCAAAAGCTCCTGGGCTTCCTGGGGCTTGAGCACCACCCCCCCGACCCCCCCCAGGCGCACGGCCATGCCGGAGGGTAGGTCTTGGTGTTCGATCAGGAGTGTGGCCCCTTCAATCGAGAGCGGCGCAAATAGCTTCCAACTAACCTCGTTCACCGAATGTCCATTCCTTTCATGAAAGGCTCCAGGCCCTATGTATATTCAATGTAGCAGGGGTCGGTTTGAGGGGTTGGTTATACATCACCGGGTAAACCGTTAACCAGGGCGTTAATTTCACACGCGTTCCTCCAACGTCAGGGCTGGATCACCTTCAGGCCCCCCGGCACCATACGCACGTGGTACTCGGTGGAAGGTTCGATGAGTTCGCCATCGGAATGGGCCGGGACGGGGCGGTCGAAGCGGGCGGTGAACTCGGCGCCCCGGAAGAAGTGGAGCCGGGGGTGGTTCACATGGCGGCCCAGGAGCAGCCGGGGCAGAATCCCCACCACCCCCAGGCGGCTGAACTCCCCGGCCACCGCCGCCGAGATGAGGCCATCGGTGGGCACCGCGTCGGGCACGATGGGAATACCTCCCCCGTAGGTTGAGGCGTTCATCAGGGCCACCAGGAGGCTCGGGCCGCGGTAGAGGGTCTGGCCGTTTTGGATGAGCTCGAGGGTGGGCAGCTCCAGCTCCTTTAGCACACCAAACAGCGAGTACAGGTAACGGGGCATGCCCCGCAGGAAGGTGGGGGCCGAGAGGGCTTTGCGGGCCACCGCGGCATCGAAGCCGATGCCCAGACTGGCCCCATAGGGCTGGTTGTTGACCAGGCCAAAGTCAACCGCCTGGATGGTGCCTTGCAGGGCGGTGTGCAGGGCGGCCCCCAGGTCGTGCCGATGCAGGCCCACCATGCGGGCGAAGTCGTTGCCGCTGCCGATGGGAATAACCCCCAGCGCTTTGTCCGAACCGGCAATTCCGCGCACCACCTCGTGCACCGTTCCGTCGCCCCCCACGGCCACCACCCGGCTACCCGCGGGGGCCTTCCGGGCCACCTCGGTGCCGTGTCCTGGGGCCTGGGTAATGATGATTTCTATGTCGGATGAGCGGGCCTGCTGGCGAATGGCGGTCTCGAGGTGCGGTAGCATCTGACCCACCCGACCTCGCCCTGCCGCCGGGTTGATGACAAAGGTGGTAAGGCTGCTCATTGTGTTTCAGGTGATTCTAACAGATGGCGGCGTAGTACAATACAACCACACCAGGGTGGTTTTCATCAACGGCTCTTTAGGGGTCTGCAAAACCGCTTCTGTGAACGTGCATGGGGCAGTCTTGCACACGAAGCTTTTTTGCCCGAAGGATTGTGCCATGAACCGGCCCGTTGCTCAAACCCACCTTTCCCAGCTCGCCGAGCTGCTGGCCTGGATGGATGAGGCCCCGGAGCGCCGGGCGCTGGCCCCCGAGGCCCGCACCCCGGAGGGACTGTGGTGGGAGGTGCTGGCCGGAGAGGACGAAAAAGCCTGGGTCTGGCTCGAGGCGGGTCGGGTGCAGGGCTATGGGGCGTTGGTGCCCTTCTGGGACGGGGCGGCCCTGGAGGGGCCCATCGTCCGCGCCGGCAACGGCAGGGCGCTTTTGGAGCACCTGGTCAGGAAAGCCCGGCAGGAGGGCTACCCCACCCTCTATGCCTTTCCCGAGGCCCACAACCGCGCGGCCCGGAGGTTGCTGGAAGAGGTGGGCTTTTCCGCCCAGCACACCACCTACTTTTACACCATTGGCCGCACCGACCTGTCCTACCCGGTGCCCCCCGGCTACAAGATCGAGCGGGCCGAGCCCTGCGACCCCGCCGTTTACCGCGACCTGTACAGCCGTGCCGAGGATGGCTGGAGCCTGCGCCTGCACTGGACCGATGAAGAGCTGCGGCAGCACTTTCTGGGCGCCGAGGTGGAGCTATTTATGGCCTTCCACACCGACCGCAACGGGAAGCCGGTGGGGATGGTCGAACTCGAGCTCGACGACACCCAGGCCGAGATTGCCTACATTGGGGTGGTGCCGGAGGCCAGAGGCAAAGGCCTGGGCCGGGCGCTGTTGGGCGCTGCCGCCGGGTGGGCCTTCAGCAACCCGCAGATTGGGTCGCTGCAAGTTCGTGCGCACGATCATGAAAAGGCGGCCCAGGCGCTTTACAAACAGTTGGGCTTCCGGGAGGCCAGCGCCGTGGTGACCTATGCGCTCGAGCTCTTTTGAACTCGAGCATCCCTCAGCCAAAGCCTTAAATCAGCCTGCCGGGACTGCCCCCGCCGAGGCGGTGGCCTGAACACAGGGGGAGGCCGTCTAAAATGCCAAAGCCTGGTTCATCGGCCCGGGCCGTCCTCCCCCAGGGCTTTGAGCCGGGCCTCAATCAGGGCCACCCGGCCCGGGCGCTCGAGCTGGGTATAAAACGCCCACAGAAACTCGAGGGAAACCACCGGAATCTCAAGACCCAGATAATCCACCGCGGCTCGTTTGAAGCGGAAGCTGGGGGCGGGGCTCCAGCGGCCATCGGGGGTCTGGAATTCCATGTGGCCCATGGCTTCCACCACGATGCCCTGAACCCTGAACTGGGCCAGGTACGAGCGCACCAGCCGCACCCCCAGGTGCAGGCCGGGGGGATAGACCAGGTACTCCCCCAGCAGATGGGCCATCTGTTCGACCCCTACCCGGTCGGTCTGGAGGTCTACGTCCTTGGGCACCACCGGCAGCCCGTGCAGCGCCAGCGCCAGGCTGCCGCTCACCGCCCACTCCACCCGGGCATCGTTCAGAATGGGGCAGATGATCCGCAGCACCTGGAGAATCCGTTCGGGTAGCAGGATGGGGGTCATGATGGTCACCGGGCGTCCTTCCCTGGACTTGCCCTCGCCCGGGGCCGCCAAGGAGGGCGTCTGGCTGAGGGAATTTCATTCCGCCGGGCCGGTGCACGGTTGGCAGCAGCGCAGGGTGCTCAGTCCAGGGCATAAGGCTCAAAGGCCGATACATCGAAGCGGCACTGGGCCAGGTCTTCCCAGTATAGCCAGCCGTCCCTGAGCGGGGGAAAAGGACAGAAGCTGCCTTGGGCCTTGAGGTGGAAGGCCAGCTCGCAGGGCTCGCTCACCCCTTCCTGGAAGGCCATCAGCGCGGTCTGGTAGGCCCCAAAGCTAGACAAAGCCTGCGACCCCACCATGGCCCTCTTGCCCTCGACGCGGTTCAGGGCCAGCATCTGCAGGGTCTGGGTGTAGCCGGTGCGGGCCGGTTTGAGGTTCAGGATATCGTAGGTGTCGAGCTGGGCCTCGCGCCACAGGTCGCGCAGGGTAAAGGCTGAATCGTCGGCGATGAGGGGCAGGATGGCCGCCTTGCGCAGGCGCTTGCGGGCCAGCACCTCGGCGATGGGCAGGGGCTCCTCCACGTACAGAAGCCCGGCCTCGGCCCAGCGGCGCAGGTAGGTTTCGGCCTCCTCGGGGGAGAGGGTCTCGTTGGCATCGGCGTAGAGCGCGACGTCGGGGAAGTGCGCGCGCAGGGTGCCGAGGCGGGCCAGGTCGGCCTCGAGGTCGCGGCCCACCTTCACCTTGAGCACCCGCACCCCGGCTTCGTAAACGGCCCGTGCATCGGCCAGCATCTCAGCTTCGTCGGCGATGCCCAGGATGTAGCTGACCTGCACCCGGGGGTGGTGCGGCTCGAAGACCTGCCAGAGTTCCTGTCCCTCGCTTCTGGCCCAGGCTTCCCACAGCGCGATGTCCAGCCCCCCTTTGGTGGTGAGGTGGCCGGGGAAGCCCTGCAGCACCTGCTGGATGGCCTCGGTGTCCTCGACCTCCAGGCCCAGCAGCTTTGGGGTCAGGTAGTCCAGGGCGGCCTGTACGGTGGCTACGGTCTCGCCGTAGATGGTGGGCCGGGGGGGAATCTCGGCCCGGCCAATGGCCCCGTCGGAAAGCTCGACCTCGAGCAGCACGTGCTCCAAGGCGGCCAGCTCCGAGGCTTTGCCCCAGCGCAACGCGCCCCGGAGTGGCAGCCGGAACGGACGGGAAGTGATGCGTGCGATGCTAGGCATGCACCCGCTCCACCAGGGCCCGGATGGCCGCTGCTTCCTGGGCTATGTCCAGGGCCTCGGTGTCCAGGAACAAAGCCCTGGGGTGGCCCCAAAGCACCCGCCGGCTGCCCGCGGGGTCGTAGTTTTTGCGCTCCTCGGCCACAATTTTGAGCTTGGCGGTGAGCTCCTGTGGAGGCACCCCCCAGCTCAGGGCCTCCTGTAGCTCCGCCTCGCTCAGAACCCCCCGCGCCAGCTCGCTGAGGGCGGCTTGGTCGGTGGGCTCGAGGCGCACCCGGTCGAAGGCGTCGCCCCGCCGGAGCAGGCGCGATAGGCGGGTCAGGTCGCGGGCTTCCAGCACCACAAAGTAGCTGCCGGGCAGGTGTTCCAGGGCGAAGCGCACCTCGTCCGCCCCCCGCAGGCCATCGAAGAGTAGCGGCCAGGCGGGTACGGCGCGGCTTTGGGCCAGGATTTCCGCCACCCCGCCGGGGTGCTCCTGCCGAAAGCGCCGGGTGAGGGCGAAGCGCTCGCTGCGGTCCTGGGGCGGCTCGGTGTAGCCGTAGCGGGGAAACACGTAGCGGTCGGCCAGCTCCCGTCGGTCGGGCAGGGTGGGGTAGCCAAGGGCCTCCAGGAGGCTGGTCTTGCCCACCCCGGTCAGGCCCACCAGAACCAGGAGAGGAAGCTCATAGAGCGGCCTGGCCTCTGGGGGTGCGGGTTCACCGGGTAAATAGAGCGGATACGCCATGCCCTCTATTGTAGGGGGCTTCAGGCTCCAGCTAGACCCACTCCATGGCCTGGCTGACTCTTGCTCACCCGGCGATGCCCCATCGCAACAATGTCCTAAAGATGCCCAAAAACTCCCACAGATTCCAAAGAGTGATAGCCCTTAAGCCCCTCCCGACCGCGTAGGGAGGGTTGGGGAGGGTATCGGACAAGACCCCCCATCGGCTGATTGCGTGAAGGGCCAGGTCGGCAACCCCACCCGGCCTCTCCTACGTGGCCGGGGAGGAACCGGGCGAGTCCAGGCCGGGATTGACATTATTCGCTCACCGTGCGGGTGGGGTTGTACGGGATTTTATGCGACGCAGCAGTAAGCGCCGGGCGGTGCGGCTGCCGGTTTGATTCAGGTTGCGGCCTGCAGCAGCTGCTCCAGCAGCCCCTGGTAGAGGGCCTGGCCCCGCAGGCCCTCCCGCCAGCGGGCCGGGATGGCGCCGTAGCCGTAGCGGATGCCAGCGATGCCCCCGGCCACGCAGGCGGTGGTGTCGGTATCGTTTCCCAGCGAGATGGCCAGCCGCACCACCTGCTCGAAGCCAGAGCCTTGCTCCAGCGCCCAGCGGGCCGAGTGCAAGGAGTCCACCACGTAGCCGCTGCCCTGCACCGGGGGTTGTCCCTGGGGCGCACATGGCGGTCTAGCTCGCTGCGTTCGGCAGAGGCTTCGGGGAGCAGGGCCTCGAGGGTGCTCACCGCCTTTTCCCAGGCCTGGGCCAAGCCCAAAAGCTCGTAGCGGGCCCACAGGCAGTAGAGCGCACAGCAGACCCGCGCGCGGGGGTGGCGGTGGGTGGGGTTGGACTGGAGCATGGCGTCCTGCACCAAAGCCTCGTCCGAACCCTGGTGCCACATGGCCAGGGGCAGCACCCGCATCAAAGAGCCGTTGCCGTTGGCCCGCTCCTCGGCGGGGCCGGCCTCGGCTGGAGGCACCCCCCGCGCCAGCGCCTCCAGGGCCCGGTGGGTCTGGACGCCCACATCGAATACCCTCGAGTCCACCGCCATATAGCCCCGCATTCGCCAGGCCAAGAGCCGTTGGGCAAAATCCGCCAGGTTCAGCCGCCCCTGCGCCAGCAACGAGGCCAGCAGGGCCAGCGCCTGCGCCCCGTCGTCGGACCAGGTGCCCGGCGGCACCCCGGCATGGGCCCGGGCAAAGCCGGGCGGGGGTTCCATCTCGAGCTGCTCGAGGGGCGGCAGGGCCTCGGCGGGGTGAAACTCGTAGGGCACGCCCAGCGCGTCGCCGACCAGAAGGCCCACCAAACCGCCCCGTACTCGCTCGGCCAGGTACATTAGCCCGTAGCATAAGGCTCAAAGTGCGAAAGACAAACCCTCGCTCAGATACGTTCTGCTTTCCCCTTCTGAGGGACTGCCATGCCCGCACCTGAAAGCTGGATGCGCGTAGCCGCCTTTCGAACAGTCGGTCTTGCCGGTTGTGCAGGCTGCGACCCGATTCGGGCGGCCAAAGCCCGCTTGCCGTTGCGGGATACCCGGTAGCATAGGGCTGTGGATATCCTGAGCCTTTACAAAGAAACCGGCGCCCTGCTGGAAGGGCATTTTTTGCTGCGTTCGGGCCGGCACTCACCCAAGTTTTTGCAATCCACCACCCTTTTACAACACCCCTTCTACGCCGAGGCGGTGGGACAGGCGTTGGGGGAGCTATTCGACGAGCTGGATATCCAGTTTGTGATTGGCCCGGCCATGGGAGGGGTGGTGCTCGCGTTCGTAACGGCCAAGGCCCTGGGGGTGCGGGCCCTCTTTGCCGAGAAGGACGGCCAGGGGGGTATGCAGGTGCGCGAGGGGCTGACCATCCACCCCGGCGAGTGCTTCCTGGCCGTAGAGGATGTGGTCACCACCGGAGGCTCGGTGCACAAAGCCATCCAGGCTGCCGAGGCCCGGGGGGGGCGGTGCGTGGCGGTGGGGGCCATTGTGGACCGCAGCGCGGGCCGGGCCGAGTTTGGCGTGCCCTACCGTTCGCTGGTGCAGCTCGACTTTCCGACCTACGCCCCGGAGTCCTGCCCCCTGTGTCAACGGGGTGTGCCCTTACAGGAAGTCTAGGCCCGAGGCGGTAGGCTATAACCATGTGGAAGTGGGTTGACCAGAAGTGGATTGTTTGGCTCTTGATGGTTGGGCCATGCCTCCCATGGGCCTTTGCACAGAGCAACGTGGAGATGGCCCGGCAGGCGGTTCGGGACTGGCAAGCCGGCCAATACACGGTAGACCCCTCACAGGCGGTGGGTAAGTCCACCGAGGAGGCCATCCGGCTGCTCGAGCGCAGCTTTGCTTTTGCGCCTCCACCCAGGGGTCTCTCGGTGAACCTCAACGAGCCCATAGAGGAGAAGACCCCCCGGGGGGTCATCGTGCAGTTCCCCGCCACCGTATCGGGCCGGGGCGGCGAGGTCAGGGTAACCATCCGGGAGGGCGAGGTCACCCGCATCGGCTTTGCCCCGGAGGGCGGTCTGCTACCGGCCTGGCTCAAGAGCCCTTTCTCCTGGGCGCTGTTTGTGGCGCTCTCACTGAGCTGGCTGGTGGCCCTGCGGGGCGATGGTGTGCTGGCCCGTTGGTGGCGCGAGGGCTGGGCTTTGGTGGGTCAGTACCGGAGCTGGTATGTGGGGGTGAACATCGGCCTGTATGGTCTTTTTGCCCTGGGCGGGCTGCTGGCTTATGCCAACCCTCAGTTGGTCAAGCTCATGCAGGAGATTGTGGGGGGGGCCCTCGAGCAGATCGGCCTCGGCGGTGCGCTGGGCGGGGGGGTGCTGGGGCTGGCCCTGGTGATCTTCTACTGGAACTTCACCAACGGCCTGGTGCTGACCACTGCCGTGCCAGGGCTTTTCCTGGGCATTCCGGCCTTGCTGTTCAACGCCCTGCGCTACTTCGTGCTGGGGTTTGCCCTGAGCCCGGCGGCCCTGCCCCTGGCGAACTACCTGCTGCACCTCCCGACCATCGTCGTTGAACTCCAGGCCTACATCCTGGTCACCTTCGGCGGTCTGGTCTTGATGCTCAAAACCCTGCGGGCCGAAGGCTACCGGGCCGGCCTGCGGGCGCTGGGGCTGACGGTGTATCTGGGGGCATTTTTTCTGCTGGTAGGGGCCTGGTACGAGGCCTTCTCGATTCTGGTGCTGATGCGTCCGTGAGCCCGGCCTCGGGGATAGACTAAAACAGATACATCGTTGTTCGGTCTTTGTCTTATCGCGCCCTTCACAGACGTGGCCGCCCCCGAAAACGAGAAGGGACAAGTGTCTGCGTTGCGTCTGGGCCGAGACGCATGTTTTCGAGTTTCCAGGCGGCCACTGTTTTGTTCCGAACCAGGCTTTCTCGAACTCGAATGGCGCATAATAGGTGAAGAGCGCTCTATTGCCCAATCCGGGGTACAGCCCCACGCGCCCGGCAACACCTCATTGCCAGTTGGGTTGTTCTCCAAGCTGCACGGTGCATCTGCCTCGAGCGCTTCTCCTCCAAAGGGGAGGGAACCTTGTTCAGGATGGAGGGGCGGGGTATCCGGCGAGGGTGCGATAGAGTGATAGGGTCTTTGCTATGCCTGACTCGCTCACCCTTGCAAAGTTGGAGCCGCTCAGAACCGAGGAGAACCGCTATCCCATAGCAGTGATTGGGGCTGGGGCCTGGGGTACCGCGCTGGCCCTATTGGCTTCGTCCAAAGGCATTCCGGTCTATTTGTGGGCGCGACGGCCCCTGCACGCCCGGGCCATGCAGGAGGAGCGACAAAACAGCGAATATCTGCCCGGAGCGCTCTTTCCCGAAAGCCTCCACCCCACCGCCGATGCCGAAGAAGCCCTGCAAAAAGCCCGGTTCGCGGTTGTGGCCATTCCCTCGAGGGCGATGCGGGAAACCCTGAGGTTGTTGCCAAAGGCACCCGCCTATGTTTCGGTGACCAAAGGTCTGCACTTTACCGACCACCACCTTCTTCGCATGAGCCAGGTGGTGGAAGAGGTCACGGGGGTCAGCCGGGTTGCGGTGCTGTCTGGTCCAAACCTGGCCGATGAGGTGGCCCGTTTTTTGCCAGCTGCAGCCGTGGTCGCAGCCCGCGACCCGCAGCTGGCCCGGCAAGTGCAGCAGGTGTTTTCGGGGGCAAGCTTTCGGGTTTATACCTCTTCGGACGTGGTGGGAGTGGAACTGGGCGGAGCCCTCAAAAACGTAATCGCCCTGGCCGCGGGCATGGTGGATGGTTTGAAGCTGGGCGACAATGCCAAGGCCGCCCTGATTACCCGAGGCCTGCGCGAAATCATCAAATTTGGGGTGGCCCAGGGTGCCAGCGAGGCCACTTTCATGGGCTTATCGGGGCTGGGTGACCTGATCGCAACCGCCAGCAGCCCCCTGTCCCGCAACCGCAGTGCGGGTGAACGCATTGTAAAAGGGGAGTCCCTGGCTCACCTGCAAGCACAAAAAACGGTGGTCGAGGGCATCTACACAGTCAAGGCGCTGCACGCCTGGGACGAGGAGACCGGGGCCGACCTGCCCATTACCGAGGCGGTGTATCGGGTGGTTTACCTGGGGGCCGACCCCTTGGATGAGCTGTCGCGTCTGATGGGGCGAGAAGCCAAGCCTGAGTGAGGCTGGCCCACCTGAGATTGCATCAAAGTGGCAGGGCGCAGGATTTCGCGCGCTTCACAGGCGTGGCCGCCCACGAAAACGAGAATGCATCTGAGCCAAGACGTTACGCACCCAAGCGCAGGCCGGGGCCGACCTACGGGTGTTTGGGTTTCGAGTTTCCAGGTGGCCAATGCTTTCTCCGGGGCAACGCTTACTCGAGGTCTAAAGAGTCGTAACATTTGAAGAACTTTCCAAGTACTATAAAGACACCCACACACGCCCACAGATTTCAAAGAGGATAGCCCTCAAGCCCCTCCCGACTGCGTAGAGAAGATTGAGAGGGTCTCGGACAAGACCCCTAACCCGCTGGTTGCGTGAAGGGCCAGATCCGCAACCCCACCTGGCCGCCCCTGCGAGGTAGGGGAGGAACCGAGCGCGACCAGGCTAGGATTTATTCCCTCACCGCGCGGGGGTGGTTGTACGGGCTGTTATGTGACACTAAGCGGAAAAGTAATTTTCAAAAATACACAAGGTGAGCGTGGCTGGCGCGAGGTAGGTGATGAATCTCCAGCAATCGCTCCCGTGCCCTTCCTTACCGCTTCTACAACAAGCTAAGTGTTCAAGTATAGTTTGTACGAAAGCTTGCCAGCCTGATTTTTGCAGGGCAAAGCTCCAAAAAGCGTAAGCGTTGCCCCGGCATTCTCGATAGTCTCAGCTTGTCTAGCTCTTATAAATCGAAAGATAAATAGTTTCGTCAGTGTTTCGTGATCCTCTGAAAGACTTGACAAACGAAAGTATATGAGCATAAAATACCCGCGACCTGAGAACTAAGGTCGCTGCCGAACATGGTTCAGTGGTGCGATCTGCTCGCATACTGGGCTGCGAACGGCAGGGGAGGTGCTAGACATGAAGAAGTTCTGGCTGGCGTTTCTTTTGGTAATGGGCATGGGCCTTTCTATAGCCCAGCAGGTACGGATTGTGGTGGTCTCCCACGGGCAGGCTTCCGACCCCTTCTGGTCGGTTGTGAAGAACGGGGTAGAAGCGGCAGCCAAGGAGACCGGGGCTCGTGTAGAGTACCGAGCACCCGAGACCTTTGACATGGTGCGGATGGCCCAGCTCATTGACGCGGCGGTGGCCTCGAGGCCCAGCGCTCTGGTGGTTTCGATTCCCGATGGAAAGGCTTTGGAGCGTTCCATCCGGGCCGCCGTTCGGGCCGGGATTCCGGTGGTCTCCATGAACTCCGGTTCGGACGTGGCCGAGAGCCTGGGGGTGCTCGTGCACGTGGGCCAGACCGAGTACGAGGCCGGGCTGGGGGCGGGCCAGCGCATGAAGGCCGCCGGCGTCAAGAACGCCATCTGTATCAACCAGGAAGTGGGCAACGTAGCCCTTGACCTGCGTTGCAAGGGCTTCTTCGACGGGCTGGGCATCAAACCCAATGTGATTCCGGTCAAGATTGGAGACCCCACCGGCATTCGCAACGCGGTGGCGGCAGCCTTGCAAAAAGACAACAGCATAGACGGGGTTCTGACCCTGGGTCCGACTGCTGCAGAGCCTGTGCTGCAGGCGCTGGAGGGACGCAGGGGCATTACCTTTGGCACCTTTGACCTCTCTCCGGCTGTACTGACTGCCCTTTCGCAAAAGAAGATGGCGTTTGCAATTGACCAGCAGCAGTGGCTTCAGGGCTACCTGCCCATCGTCGTCCTGAACAACTATGTGAAATACGGACTCTTGCCAGCTAACAAGGTGATCATGACCGGGCCCGGTTTTGTCACACCGGAAAACGCCGCGCAAGTGGTTGACCTTTCCAAGAAGGGCATACGTTAGCACATTTTCCGGCGATTCCAGGCGATCTTGAACACCCTGGGGACTCCCGGAACAAAGCGACCCGGGAGTCCCTCTTCTTAAGGAGGTATGGTGGTCAAAGCACAAGATGAGCGGTTACAGCCCATGAGCCTCTGGCAGCGCCTTCTGCTACGCCCGGAGCTGGGTTCACTTGCCGGCCTGGTGGTGGTGTTTGGGTTCTTCGCTGTGGTGGCAGGGGGTAGCGGCTTTCTGACCTGGGCAGGAACCCGCAATTACCTCGAGGTTGCTGCCCAGCTCGGCATCCTGGCCTCGGCGGTGGCCTTGCTGATGATTGCTGGGGAGTTCGACCTGTCGGTTAGCTCGATGATTGGAGTGACAGCCATCAGCATGGCCATTCTGGCCCACCCCAGCTACGGCAACCTGCCCCTGGGGCTGGCCGTTCTACTTACCCTAGGCTTTGCCTTGTGCATTGGCTACATCAACGGCTATCTGGTGCTGCGTACAGGCCTGCCCAGTTTCATTGTCACCCTGGCCATGATGTTTATCTTGGCGGGGGCTAACATCGGCTTTACCAAGCTCATCACCAAACTGACCATTGTCTCCGGGTTGAACGACAAAATTGCCGCAGACCCCATTGCCCGGCTCTTTACCGGGGAGCTTTTGGGGTTGCCTGCGGCGGTCTGGTGGTGGATAGGGGTTACATTGGTGCTAAGCTTTGTGCTCCTCCGCACCCCCTTCGGCAACTGGATTTTTGGCGCGGGGGGCGATGCCAACGCGGCCCGCAACGTGGGGGTGCCGGTGCGGCGGGTCAAGCTCACCCTCTTCATGCTGACCGCTACCGCTGCCACCCTGCTCGCAGCCATCCAGGTCATGGGACTAGGCTCGGCCAACGTGCTGCAGGGCCAGGGAAAGGAGCTCGAGGCCATCGCCGCTGCGGTGATTGGGGGTTGTTTGCTTACGGGCGGTTACGGCTCGGTGATTGGGGCGGGGATCGGGGCTTTGATCCTGGCCATGGTGCAGCAGGGCATTGTGTACACCAACATTGACCTGGACTGGTTCAAGGTGATGGTGGGGGGCATGATTCTGGGCGCGGTCACCCTGAATAACTATCTGCGCAAGCTCTCCATGCAGGTGCGGAGGTAGAGATGACTCCTCTTGTCGAGCTGCGCAAGGTGAGCAAGTACTTTGGGCCGGTGGTCGCCCTCAAGGACATCGACATGAAGGTGTACGCGGGCGAGGTGCACTGCCTTCTGGGCGACAATGGCGCAGGCAAAAGCACCCTGATCAAGGCCCTCTCCGGGGTCTACCCGCCCTCCGAGGGCCAGATTTTG
>NZ_JANWVH010000074.1 GCF_025056915.1 Meiothermus sp.
TCCGTGGCTCGGCACCCAGGCCTGCTTGCGCCCACGCGAGAGGAGTTCGTTCCAGCGCAGCTTTTCGCCGGCATGCTGGGGCCTTTCTTTCAGGTAGGTCTCCAGGGCGGCGGCACTGCCGAAAGCCAGCAGGCCGGTGCCCATGGGGGTGCGGATGCGCTCGTTGAACAAAAAGTGGGCCTGGCTGGCCGGCACAAGCCGGGCCTCTTTGCGCTCGGAGGTGGAAAAGTCGGCCACATAAAGTTCTTTGGGGGTGGCCTGGGGGCCGCCGTAGCCCAGCACGTGGTCGAGCAGGCAGCCCACGTCGTCGTAGGGGTACACCTTGCCCGTGGTGGTCACCATCTGCGCTGCGTAGCGGGCGTCCAGGATGGTCATGTTGCAGTAGGGGCAGGCATCCACCCCCACCCGCAGGGGCCGGGCTGCCGCCAGCGCCGGTTGCAGCACGCCCAAGCCCAGGGGCAGGGCCAGCAGTCCTTTGAGGAGGGTACGTCGCTTCATCTGGGTTCCTTGGGGGGCCGGAGGCGTGCATCCACCCCCGGCCCAAGGGGATTTTTACTTGAGCAGGCCGGCGTGCTTGGCCAGCAGGTTCACCAGGTTCATTTCCGGCAGCGGGGCCAGGTCAACCAGGGTCTGCCAGTCCAAGATGCGGGTGCGGCCCAGGTCGGGAATGGTGCGGGCAAAGGCCATGGCCGCCTCCTGGCTGCGGAAGGCCGCAACCTTGGCGTCCATCACCACCCAGCCGCGTTTCTCACCCCACAGGTATACCGCCTGGCGGGCTGGAATCAGGTTCACCGCAGCGGGGCCTCTGGCCGGGTCGTAGGCCCCCCGGTCGGCCACGTAGAAGGTGCTGCCCACCCCGTCGCGCAGGCCATAGACCCAGGCGTAGTTGACCATGCAGGCGATGGACTCAAAATGAATGGCCTCCATCCCTTTTTGGGGTTCCTTCAGGGCAATCTGGCTGTAGGTCTGCTCGAAGAAGCCCGGAGTAAAGGTGCGGCCCATCCAGGCCCCCGGCGCGGGGGTCTTGAGCGGCATCTCGCAGAAGGCGCAGGTGCCCTGCTCCCAGGGAATGGCCCTGGCGGGGATGGTTTCCAGGCTGGCCGGTGCGGTGGGCTGGGTTTGCATTTGCTGCATATGCTGGGCCAGGGCCTGCGAGAGGGCCGCCGAAGCGCCCAAAGCCGAAAGCATCTGGATTACCTCACGACGGTTCTTGTGCATAGTTCACACTGCCTTGTTCAACCACCCGGCCATGTTCCAGTCGTACAAACTGCTCGGCCAGGCGCAAGATTTCTTCTTGCCGATGAGCCGACAAAATGACCAGCCCGCCCATGGCGAGGTGGGCCGCCACCCAGTCCTGCAAGTGACCCAGCCCCTCGCTGTCGAGCGCTGCGGCGGGTTCGTCCAAGAGCCAGAGGGGGGGGTAGCCCATCAACCCGGCGGCCAGGGCCAGCCGCTGCCGCCAGCCGCCCGAGAGCTGGGCCACGGGACGCTTCAAAAAGGCTTGCAGGCCCATGCGCTCGGTGGCCTCGCACTTGTCCTCGAGGCTGGCCCCTTTGAGCTGGCGGGCCGCTTCCAGAATTTCTCCCACTCGCAGGGTGGCGGGAAAGGTCAGGTGCTGGGGGATGTAGGCCCGCGCACGAGCGGCCCCCAGGCTGCGGGGGTCGTGGCCGAAGAGCCGCACCACCCCACCGTCGGGCCTGAGCCGCCCGGCCAGGAGGCCCAGCAGGGTGCTCTTGCCAGCTCCGTTGGGGCCCAACAGGGCCAGGCTGCCCGAGGGCAGGGAAAGGTTTATCTCCGCCAGGCGGTTCTTCTTGTGCAGGTTCACCACCTCAACCATAGCCCTCCCAACAGGCTCAAAAAGGCCAGCCCCAGGAGGCCCGGTGCGATTGGGGTTGGGGGCGGCGAGACAGGCCTTGCTTCCAAGTCGGCTAAGGCCAGCAGGCGCAGCCCCGGCACCTTAGCCTCGGCAGCCTCCCAGAGCATTACCCCCGGCGAAAGGGCCAGAAGGCTCAGGTCGGGCTGGCGGGTGCTCAGGAGCGAGAAGCTGCTGCTGGGCAGGTGCGCTACGGGCAGAGGCGCGGCCCGGTCGAAGGCGTTGCCCCGGAGGCTCACTTTGGCCTTGGGGTCGTCCACCGCCACATCCTGGAGGTTGCCCACAAAGGTATTGGCCTGAGCTACCAGGCTGTTCTGGTCGGTGTCGCGGGCGAAGAAAAGGGCGGTGCCGTTGGCTTCAAAGCGGTTGCTGTAGAGCTGGGTGTCCCGCGAATCGAGCGACAAAAGCCCAATGGTGCTCTTCAGGAAGCGGTTGTCCTTCAGCTCGGTCTTCCACTCCTCTTGCAGCAAAAGCCCGTAGCGCAACGGCCCTACCTCCTCGGCAAAGGTGTTTTGCTTCACCCGGTTTTCGGCCCCGTGCATGAGGGCCGAGCCGACCCGGTTGCGCTGGCTGTGGTTGCCTCGAATATGGGCCTGGTAGGTAAACATCAGGTGCAGGCCGTAGCGCCCGGCCCCCGTCACCCGGTTGCCCTCCACCACCACCCGCTCGCCGTATTCCACGTACAGGTTGTCCAGGAAGCCTTGAATCCGGTTGCCCTGCAGCACCACGTCGTCGCTGCGGTAGGTTTGCAGACCGGGGGCTGCCTGGGTACCTGCCAAATCGCAGTTTTCCACCACTGCGCGGTTGGATTTCTCGATCCGGATGCCACCCGTCACCCCGTAGGCCCGCAGCCCGCGCACCGCGCAGCCCTCGCACTGGTAGAGCGCCACCGCAGCGTCGGGCTCGTAGAAGTCGTCGCCGGGGCCTACGTTCCGCACCTCCAGCCCCTCCACCACAATCCCCGGCGCCCTGAGGGTGAGCGCGGTGCCCCGCCCTCCTCCGTCCAGCACAGCGCCGGGGCGGGCGACCAGGCGCACCCCTGGGGTGCTAATGACCCAGGGGCCCCGGTACACCCCCGCCTCCAGCACCACGGTCTCGCCGGGGGTGAGGGGGGGCAAAGGGGATGGAGGGTACAGAACCAGCATGGTTGAGCAAAACCTCCTGCCGGGAGGAACAGCGAGGGGGCGGTATTCGGGCATGCGCCAGCGGGTGCCAATCTGCACACCAACCGCCTGCGAACCCGCAGATGGGGGCTGGCGGCGCGGGTCCAAGGGGTTTAGTGGAGTCCGGGCGGCCCCCGGTTCAGGAGGGGAAAGACCGGGTTCAGCTCAGGCTTGGGGCCTGAGCGGGCCTGGGGGGCGCTCAGGGGCCTGGGATTTGGGGTGGGTGCCGAGACCAGGGGCTGGGGGCCATCGCTAAAACCCCCCAGGATGCACAGCGGACAGTGGGGCTGTTGCGAATGGTTGGGGTGGGGGTTGGCCGGGCTCGAGCCCGAACCGCCGGGGTGGGTGCTGCAAAGATAGAGGTCGGGGAGAAAGCTGACCGGCAGGATATCCGTGCGGGGGTCGCGCAGAGGGTACTGGCTCGAGACCAGGAACACCAGCGCAGCCAGGAGCCCTGTCCAGGCTTGCCGGTGTTGCGCGCGAACCGCCAGCATACTTGGAACCAGTATAGTATTGACCCCCACCGGGGCAAACGTCCCGCCCAGCATATCCCCAGGGGGTATGTTATACTCGAGGCGAACCGACCGGCGGTAAGCTGGTGTTTCGGGAGACCCATATGAGCCAGAGCTACGACGTGATCATTATCGGAGGGGGGCCAGCCGGCCTCACCTCGGGCATCTACGCAGGCCGTGCCAACCTCAAAACCCTCATCCTGGAAAAAGGGCTGCCCGGGGGGCAGATTGCCCAGACCGAGGAGGTCGAGAACTACCCCGGCTTCCCCGAGCCCATCAGCGGGCCGGACCTTTCCGAACGCATGGTGCAGCAGGCCAAGCGCTTTGGGGCCGAGCTGGTGATGGACGAGGTGCAGGGCCTCGAGAAAACCCCCGAGGGTTTTGTGGTGCGGGGCTACGAGCAAAGCTACCGGGGCCGCACGGTGATTCTGGCCACCGGGGCCAATCCCAAGAAACTGGGGGTACCCGGCGAGGAAAAGTTCTACGGGCGCGGGGTGAGCACCTGCGCGACCTGCGACGGCTTTTTCTACCGCGATAAAGAGGTGGTGGTGGTCGGTGGGGGCGACGCCGCCGTGGAGGAGGGGCTTTTCCTGACCAAGTTTGCCCGCAAGGTGACCCTGGTGCACCGCCGCGATACCCTGCGGGCCAACAAGACCGCCCAGGCCCGGGCCTTTGCCAACCCCAAAATGCACTTCATCTGGGACACCGTGGTGGAAGAGGTGCTGGGTGAGGAGACCGTGCGCGGGGTGCGCCTCAAGAACCTCAAGACCGGCGAGGTCTACGACTACGCCACCGATGGGGTTTTCGTTTTCATCGGGCACGTGCCCAACACCGGCTTTCTGAATGGCCTGGTGGAGCTGCGCCCGGATGGCTACGTGGCGGTGAGGGACGAAATCTTTACCTCGGTGCCCGGCCTCTTTGCCGCCGGTGATGTGGCCGACCCCATCTACCGCCAGCTGGCCACCAGCGTGGGGGCCGGCACCCGCGCGGCCATGATGGCCGAACGCTACCTGGCCGAACACGAACACGCGGTGGCCCACTAGCGGAGGGTTCCAGATGGAAGCGACCCTTCCGGCGCAACCCAGCGTGCGCTATCTGAACCCGGCCTGGTTTGCTTCGGTGATGGGTACGGGGGTGGTGGCCCTGGCCCTGGCCCAGTTTGGCCTGATTGGGCTAGCCCTGCCGCTCTACGTGCTGGCCTGGCTGGCCCTGGCGGCGCTGTTGGTGCTTTATCTGGCCAAGCTGGGGCGTTACCCGCAAGCCGTGCTGGCCGACCTGCAACACCCGCTCTTCGCGCAGATGCTGCCCACGCTGCCCATCGCTCTGGTGGTGATGAGCCTGGCCACCCGAATCCTGCCGCTGGGCGAAGGATTGTTGCCGCTGGGCCAGGGGCTTTTCTGGGTGGGAATGGTGCTCATCTTTGGGGTGGGTCTGCTGGTGGTGTTTACGGTCAGCACCCAGCTCAGGCTGCCCCTCGAGGCCGCCAACGGGGTCTGGTTCATCCCGCCCGTCTCGGCCTTGCTGGTGCCCATGGCGGGCGGGCTCTGGCTCAGCACTTTTCCCAAGGTCTGGCAGAAGGAAATCTGGGTGGTGAGCGGGCTTTTTCTGGGCATTGGGTTCTTCCTGTACCTGTTTGTTTTGGCCAGTTTCTTGCAGCGCATGTACGCCCACGGGCGGCTCGAGCCCCACTTTCTGCCCTCGGTTTTCATCGGGCTGGCCCCGGTGGGGCTCTTGGTGCTGGCCCCCTGGAGGTGGCTCGAGGGCGGGGCGCAGGTGGGCCTGGTGCCCCAGGTCTGGGTGGAAAACTGGCCGGTTGTTGGGCTTGCCATCTGGGGTCTGGGGCTGTGGTGGCTGGTCTATAGCCTGGCTTTGCTGCTGGACACGCTGCTGGTGGAGTGCCGCCGCGTGCAGTTTCACTTTGCCCCAGGCTGGTGGGGGTTTGTGTTCCCGCTGGGGGCTTTCACCCTCGCCACGCTGGCCCTATCCCGCGGGCTGGAATCGGCCTTCCTGGGCAGCCTGGCCTGGGCGCTGCTGCTGCTCTTGGGGGTGTTCTGGCTCTGGGTGATGCTGTACTCGCTGCGGGCCTGGTTCAGCCTGGGGGCGCTGCGGCCGCCCAAGGGGGGGCCATGACACATACAACGGGGCTTCTACTGCTACAATGTCGGCTTGCTATGAGACCCTGGTTGTTCGTGATTCCAGTACTCCTAAGTCTGGCCGCAGCCCAACCCTTCCGGGTAACCGATGCCACGGGCCGCGAGGTGGAGGTGCGCAGCACCGAGCGCATCGTGAGCGTGGGCGGCTCCATCTCCGAGATTCTCGACAAGTTTGGCCTCAGCGAGCGCATCGTGGGGCGCGACACCGGCTCCTACATTCCTGCCTCGCTCCTCAAGAAGCCCGATGTGGGCCTCTTCTTCCGCCTGAACGCCGAGGCCATTCTGGCCCAGCGGCCCACCCTGGTGCTCACCGTCTCCGAGGCGGGCCCGCCGCCGGTACTGGCCCAGCTCCGCCAGGCCGGGGTCAGCGTGGTGCTGGTGCCCGACGAACCCACCCCCGAAGGGGTCAAGAAGAAAATCCGCACCATCGGGGCGGCAGTCGGGCAGCCGGCCCGGGCCGAGGAGCTGGTGCGGGCCCTGGAGCGCGACCTGCTGGCTTTGCGCTCCAAAACCCAGGTGCGCCGGGGCGAGCCCTTGCGGGTGCTCTACATCTACCCGCGCGACCCCCGCAACACCTTTGTGTGCGGCGAGGAGGCCAGCGGGGCGGGTCTTATTACCCTGGCCGGGGCTTTGAACGCGGTCAAGAGCCTGCCGGGGGCCGGTGCGGTGCGGGGTTGCGTGAACCTGACCGCCGAGGCGGTGGTGGCGGCCCGGCCCGAGGCCATCGTGGTGCCCTTCTTCCCCGACCAGCCCTTCAGCTTTGAGAACATCCTGCGCCTGCCTGGGGTGGCCGAGACCCCCGCCGGGCGCAACCGCCGGATTGTGGCCATGGACGTGACCTACATCTCCGGCTACGGCTACACCGCAGGCCGGGCGGCCCTGGAACTCCACCAGGCCCTCTACGAAAAGACCGGCCCGGTGCGCCTCAACCACCCCGCCTTCAACCCTTGAGAAGGCGTTTAGCCCGGTCAAAGCGGGTGCCGCCCCCCACCCGGCCCTGAGGTGCGGGGGCGGTACAGTACGAGGATGACCCCAGACCCCCGCCAGTTCCAGCGCCGCCGCCAGGGGCTTTTGCTGGCCCTGGCCCTTCTGCTGCCGGCCAGCCTCCTCCTGGGGGCGGCCAGCGGGGCCTATTACATCCCTCCGCTGGAGATTCCCCGGGTGCTGCAACAGGGCCTCGAGGGCGCCTCGGTGCTCCTCAACCTCCGCTTTCCCCGGGTGTTGCTGGCGGCGTTGGTGGGGGGCACCCTGGCCCTGAGCGGGGCGGTCTTGCAGGGGCTTTTGCGCACACCGCTGGCCGAGCCGGGGCTGGTGGGCCTGGGGCTGGGGGCTGCTTTTGGGGCGGTGCTCTGGCTGGCCTTTTTCCCTCTGGCGGCCTGGGGCCTGCCCCTGGCGGCGGCCCTGGGCGTGCTGGGGGTTCTGGGGCTGCTTTTGCGGCTGGTGGGGGAGGGGGAGCAGCCGGGGGTGCGGCTTTTGTTGATGGGCCTTCTGCTCGGCTCGGTGCTGAGCGCCCTGATTGGCTTTTTGCAGTTTCGCGTGGGCGACCCCCAGGGCCGCAGCCTCACCTTCTGGACGCTGGGAAGCCTGGGAGGAGCCAGCTGGGAACTGCTGGCCCTCACCGCGCCCCTGGCCCTCCTGAGCGGCGTCTTGCTCCTGGGCCAGAGCCGCGCCCTCAACGCCCTCACCCTGGGCGAGGAGGAGGCCTTTCACCTGGGCATTTCGGTCGGGGCGCTCCGGTGGCGGGCCTTGCTCCTGGTGGCCCTGGGGGTGGGCGCGGCGGTGGGGGCTGCGGGCAACATTGCCTTTGTGGGGCTGCTGGTGCCCTGGCTGCTGCGGGCTTTGGGTGGGGCCGACCACCGCTTTGTGCTGCCCGCCGCCTGGCTGCTGGGGGCCAGCCTGACCGTGCTGGCCGACTTAGCCGCCCGCACCCTCTTCGCTCCGGCAGAGCTTCCGGTGGGGCTCCTGACCACCCTGGTGGGGGGGCCGCTTTTCCTCTACCTGTTTGCCCGGGGGGGCTGGCGTGGCTAACTGGCTTTTGGCCCAGAACCTGGGCTTCCGGCGCGGGGGGCGCTGGCTTTTGCAGGGGGTCTCGCTGGCCCTGGAGCCCGGCTTCTGGGTGCTGCTGGGCCCCAACGGGGCGGGCAAGAGCACCCTGCTGCGCCTGCTCTCGGGAGAGTGGCAGCCCTCCGAGGGGGCCGTGCGGCTTTGGGGGCGGCCCATCGGCGAGTATCGCCCGGGCGAGCTGGCCCTCCAGCGGGCCTTTCTGCCGCAGCAGCGCAGCCTGGCCTTTCCCTACACCGCCCGCGAGGTGGTGGCGCTGGGCCGCCTGCCCCACCAGAAAGGCCGCCCCGAGAACGCCCGCGACCTCGAGCGCATCGAGGCCGCCCTGCGCGAGACCAGAGCCCTGGCCCTGGCCGAGCGACCCTATTTTTCGCTCTCGGGCGGGGAGCGGGTGCGCGTGGACTTAGCCCGCATCCTGGCCCAGGAAACCCCCATCCTGCTGCTGGACGAGCCCACCAACCACCTCGACCCCCGCCAGCAGCTCGAGGTGCTCTCCTTGCTGGCCCGGCGGGCCCGACAGGGCCACCTGGTGCTGGCCGCGCTGCACGACCTGAACCAGGCCGCCCTTTTTGCCGACGGGCTGTTGTTCCTGCGAGAAGGCCGCCTGCTGGCCCAGGGAGCGCCACAGGAGCTATTGCAGCCCGCTTTGCTCGAGGCGGTTTACGGGGTTCCCTTTGAGCTTTTGGAGCACCGGGGGCGGCGGCTGGTGCTGCCGGTGGGGGAGGGGACTCCAACAGCCTGAGTTCTTGAGCAGGGGAGCCGCTACCCGGCGGTTCTCCTGAGGAGGGGTGTGAAGTCTAGGTTCAACTAAGAACGAATATTACAACCGTGCTGGCCGATGATTAAGCGGCTTTGGCGCAGGGTTGGGAACGGTAGGGAGATTACTTGCTGAGCTCAGAAAACACTGTTGTAAGGGGCTTTGGTCACTTTTCTGAGGGTTTCCATAAATACCCAGTGCAGCCGTTTTAGAGCGCTTTTCACATATTTTGACTCATTCGACTATAAGAAAGCTTTGTCCTGAACAGAACAGTGGCCGCCTGGATAGGCGGCCACGTCTGTGAAGGGCACGATATGCTTTGTGGGTGCATTACGTTACCCCGCGAGGCGCAACATCGGGTGGGGCGATACGCCACAGGGGGATGTACTGCTTCCCAAATGGGACATCCTTTTTGCAAATCAATAAGTAATTCTTAACAAACAAACAAAAACCAGGATTGATAGTTTTGGTTTGGCCTACCTACACTACCCCTGTAGCCGGATTTTGTGAAAGGGGACACATGACCACCACCCTCAACGTTATCAAAACCCAAGCCATCTACACCCTTCGGATGCTGGCTACCGATGTGCTGCAAAAGGCCAGGAACCTCCTACCCGGCGGTCTACGAGAACCTGGGCTTCCGGCCTGGTGCGGGGGTGCGGGCGGTGCTCGAGCTACTGCAATAACCTTGACAAACTGCGCCTAAAAAGATGGAAGGTTGCAGGAGGTCGCCCCGTTTCCATGAAGAGAGTGCGCGTTTTCCCCCTGCCTTCGGAGGCCCTGCCCGAAGCCCAGGTGATGCTGGGGTGGATGTGATTCGGGCCAGCAGCACCGCCGTGATGCTCCTGGAGTCCAGGGCCAAAGCCCTCTGGCTCACCGCAGGCCTCAAAACCCGCCCTGCCGGTGCTGAAAGCCTCCGAGGCCGCGCTGGCCCTGGAGCGCGAAAGGCAGGGCCCGGACGTGGAGTTCTGCGCCCAGATGGGCCTATTGGAGCGGCTGCCAAGGCTCCAGGAGCGCTGCGGCGAGGCCCTGGTCTTTGCCCCCACATGCCACAAACCTCGAGGTTCGTATGAAAGCACTCATCTTCGACGTAGACGGTGTAATCGCCGAGACCGAGGAAGGCCACCGGCTGGCCTTCAACCGGGCCTTTGCCGAGGCCGGCCTGGACATTGAGTGGAGCCCGGAGTTGTACGAGCGCCTCTTGTGGGTTACCGGGGGCAAAGAGCGCATTGCCCACTACCTCTACCACTGCCCCGAGTGCCCCAAGCTGCTGGACGCCGACATTGCCCGGCTCCACCGGCGCAAGACCGAGCTGTACAACCAGATTGTGGCCTCCGACGAGGTGCCCTTCCGCCCCGGCGTGCAAAGGCTTTGGCGGGAGGCCCGCGAGCAAGGCGTAAAGCTCGCCATTGCCACCACCACCTCGCTGCCCAACGTGGAGGTGCTGTTGCGCCAGGCGGGGGAAGCGGTGCTGGGCTGGTTCGAGACCATCGTGGCGGGCGACATGGTGCCCCAGAAAAAGCCCGCGCCCGATGTGTACATTCAGGCCCTAACGAACCTGGGCCTGGCCCCGGAAGAGGCCGTGGCCATCGAAGACTCCCACAACGGCCTAGTGGCCGCCCAGCGGGCCGGGAGTCCCACCCTGGTCACCTACAGCCACTACACCCGCGAACAGCGCTTCGAGGGGGCCATGGCGGTGCTGGAGCACCTGGGCGAGCCCGAACTGCCCGCTCGGGTGCTCGCCGGGCCGCGCAGTTGCGCCACGGTGGTCACCCTGGATGTGCTGCGGAGCTGGCACCGCTTGGCGGCCCTCAGGGCCTGAGGGTGATTTGGGGTATGAACGCCGAGTTCTTTCGCAGGCTGCCCTACAGCCAGGCCGAGCCCGAAGCCCGGCGGGTGCTGGTAGACGGCTACGGAGAGGGGCTGGTGATGGAGGACAGCGGCGGTTTGTACGCCCTCTACTACCTCTTTGGCCTGCTGGGCCTGCGCGAGCCTATACCCTCGCACCCCCGGACTGGGTGGAAGGCCCCAGGGCGGACGCCGCGGAGTTCGTGGAACCCTACCGAATGGCCCACTGGCTCGAGGAAAACGGCTACCAACTTTTTGTCAACGAAAGCAAATAGGAGGCCCTATGTCCGCGACCACCCGCGAGTATAACGAACTCCCCTACCGCGATGCCCGCCTGCGGGCCACCCGGCAGATGGCCGATGGCTACGGGGAGGCCCTGGTGCTCCAGGACGAGCACGGCTTCTGGGGGCTGTACTACTTCTACTGGAGCCAGGAGCCTCCCCCCGAGGCCCGGCCCCACTGGATGGCAGGGCCGGCGCCCGCCCTGCCTGGTCAAGACCTGGCTGGAAGAAAACGGCTACGAGACCTTCCAGAACAACCTGGATTGAGCTTATTCACCCCACCCTTTTCATGCCGGGCCTCTGCAACCGACCGCCCCAACCAGAGCCCCTGGTGGAGGCTTTCCGGGGAAGATGGCCCTTGGGTTTCGTATGACACAGGCCGGGCCATAACGGAGCTGCGATGGTACACCCCGTAGAAACTTACCGCGAGACGGGCATCCTGCCGCCCGACGACCCCCTGCGGGTGCAGCTGCACAACGAGTTGCACGCCCGGCCCACCCCGCGCATCCGGTTGCCTGCGCTGGTGGTGCAGGTGGCGGTGCGGCACGAAGGGGTGAGCCGCGAGACCGAGCTCGAGCACCTGCGCCGCTTGTCGGGCCTGGGGGAACTCGAGCTCGACCAGCTTGCAGGCACTTATTTGTTCTTGCGCCTGAGTGAGGGTTCATTGCGCTGGGAGCGGCACACCGAGTTCAGCACCTATACCCTGGTGCAGAGCCTGCCCGACCTCGAGGTCACCCCCGAGACCGACCTGCTGGGGCACCTGGTGGTGGATGCGGACTGGCTGCGGGGCATTCCGGGCCGCACCCTCTCGGCGGTGAAGCTGGTGATGCTCGAGGGGCCGGTGGAACAGGCCCTGGACCTTGCCCGCCCCTGGTTTGCCGGGGGGCCGGTGGTGGCCTCGGTGATGGGCCGGGGTGGGCATAGCTGCGCCGTAACCGACTTTCGCCTGCGCCATAGCGGCTTCGAACAGGTGGTGGTGGTGGCCCCGCCGGGCACCAGCGAGACCCGCGCAGGCCGCATCGCCGCGCGGTTGCTGGATATTGAGGCCTACCGCATGATGGCCCTGCTGGGCTTCCCCCTAGCGCGGGGTTTGCGGGCCATGCTCCTGGAATCGGAGCAGGCCCTGGCCCAGATTACGGCCCGCATCCGCGATACCAACCAGGCCGATGCCGAGTTGCTGGACGAGCTCGAGGCCCTGGCGGCCCGCGTCGAGCACGCCATCGCCGAGCACAGCTACCGCTTCAGCGCCAGCGCCGCTTACCACGCCCTGGTCAAGGCCCGCCTGGCCGAGCTGCGCGAGACCCCCATCCCCGGCACCCAGACCCTGGGCGAGTTTTTGCAGCGCCGCTTCAGCCCGGCCATGGCCACCGTCGAGTCCACCGCAAGCCGCCTCGCAGCCCTCTCCCAGCGCATCGAGCGGGCCGGGGCGCTCTTGCGTACCCGGGTGGACATCGCCCTGGAAACCCAAAACCAGGAATTGCTGGGCAAGCTCCGGCGCGGCCAGGAGATGCAGTACCAGCTCCAGCGCACCGTGGAGGGGCTTTCCATAGCAGCCATCTCCTACTACGTGGTGGGCCTTTTGTACTACCTGTTCAAGGCGGCCAAGGAAGCAGGCCTGCCCCTCTCGCCCGAGCTGGCCGCCGGGCTGGCCATTCCGGGGGTGGTGCTGGGGGTCTGGTGGCTCACCCGACAGATTCACCACCGCCTGCTGCGCGAGCAGGGGGGTTAAAGCCGGGCAGGATGCAAGCATCCAAAAAGCCCTCTATGTGGCCCGCAGCCTCCAGAATATCTTCAAGCCACAGCCTGGTTTTGTTCGCCATACAAGAGCACCCGGTCGTTCCGAATGGCCTCCAGAAAACGGGGCTTGAGCTGGCCTCCATCGGTAATCAGGTCAACCCTGCGGCCCAGCAGGGCCTCCAGGCGTTCCTTCAGCTCAAAGTACCGGCTAAGCCAGGGGCCCAGGTTCACACCGGCGGCAAAACGCACCAGCAGATCCACGTCCGAGTCGGGCCCAAAGTCGTGGCCCCGGGCTGCGGAGCCAAACACCTCGAGCCTCACCACCCCGTATTCCCGGCACAACTCGGCCAGGGCGGCTCGCTTTTGTTCGGATAGAAACTCCATTACGCACCAAGAGCTTCAACAAGCCTTTTCCCTGGAACAACCAGGGTGAGGGCTTTCATAATTGTACTACGAGGCCCAAGGTCGGCACGATCCCTGGCTTGGGTTTGGGTGAGGCGAGGTCAGACCGCTTTGACAGTGCCCAATCTTCGTGTCAGAACCTTTTGTGGAGGCTTTGCCGTTGGCACTGCCTTTTTTTGTTGGCCCTCCTAACCTGCTTGGCGTTCTGGAACTTTTTGTCCAGTTGTAGATTCTTCTGCCCAAAAGCGTCCCTCCAAAGCCTGCACGCTGGCCTTCAAGTCGTGTAGCTCGAGCCGTACCGCATGCAGCGCACCGGCCTCGGCAAGCAAGCTCACGATGTGCTGGTTCAGGCTCACCCCCTCGGCCTCGGCCCCTTCGGCCAGGCGGCGGTGCAGGCTGGGGGGCATCCGCACCAGCACCCTGCCGCCGTAGCTGCGCTCGGTGGAGGGCAGGGGAATTTCGTCGCCGTGCTCGTAGGCCACCTCGAGCCACAAACGGCGTGCATCCTCGACCATAGCCAGGGCTTCCTCTGCAGTCTCGCCCACCGAAACGCAGCCGGGCAAATCGGGAATAAGCGCGGTGTAGCCTCCCTCCTTTTCCGGCACCAGCGTAACCGGGTAACGCAGACCCAGGTAATAATCCAAAGGCTTGCGCCCAGCCTCCTTTTTCATGCCTCCTCCTCCCCTATGGCCTCTAGAACTTTCTTGAGGTAAGTCGCTTTGACCACCTGGCCCCTGTGCTTGGGCACGGTCAGCATCCGCCCATCCGGGTGGCGAAAGAGATGGTGGCTGCCGCTGGAGCGAACCTCCTCGAAGCCATACGCCCGCAGCACCCGTTCGACTTCCTCATAGCGCATTTCCGGCGGAAGACGGCGCATTTTTTCTAAAAGTTTCTCGAGCCAAGCCATCTGCCGCTCCACCGTATGATATTACCTGTAATATCATCTGTCCACACCATTTGCACAATTCCCTACCCCGCCCGCCGAACCCGGCTCCCCTCGGCCTCGAGCCGCCCTTCGCGCAGCAGGCCGTTGATCAGCGAGCGGGCCGTTTCCTCGATGGCCCTGCCGGTGCGGGCAAAGCCCAGCCAGCGGGCGAAGGCCCGAATGGCCTCGTCGCGCTCGAGCCACCGCCGCCCGCCCAGGGCGCTCAGGAACTGTTCCTTCAGAAATTCGCGCCGGTAGCCCTCCACCGAGCGGGCCAGCACCCGCAGCGCCGTGCCCTGGTTTTCCAGAATGCCCCGCCGCACCGCCGTCCGCAGGGCCCCATCCAGCACCTTCCAAATGCGCGGCCCCGTCCGGCTGTAGCCCAGTTCCCGTGCCACAGCCCGAATCCCCTCCGCACGTTCCAGCGGCCCCTGGGTCTGAAACACCTGCCGGATGGCGCACATAATGTCGTCTGGCTCGAGCTGGTCTATGGGGGTTGTGGGCTCCGGCGGCTCGTCCTTGGGGGGAACCGCAATGCTAGTTGCACCCCCACCTCCACTCTTCGTCCTGAGCGAACGGGCCGGGGCAGGCTTCCCGGCCTGCCGCCTGAACTCCTCCAGCGCCGCCGCCTTCACCTCTTCTTTCACCAGCGGAAAGGTGCTCAAAATGTGCCCAAACTCCTCCTCGGTAAGCCCGTACAGGTGCGCCACCATTGCATCCAGCTCGGCCCGCAGCCGCGCCCGTTCGGCAGGGTCGGTTACGCCATACCTGCTGCTCCCTCCCCCGCCCCCGGGGGAGGCCGGGAGGGGGTCGAGCCCCACTGCCTGGGCCAGCTCGTCGAACTCCGGCGTGGTGCAAATAAGCCGCGCCGCAAGGGTGACAATGGGCATAAAGCGGGGGTCGGAGGCGGTGAGGCGGGGGACTGGGATTTGGTATACAAAGAAGAAAGATACGTGATTCGTAACCCTTTTGCGAATCATGTAATCAACAAGAAAACTATTTAGTAGTGCAGTTACAAAGAGGCGTGACAAGTTGTCTATGCTCGTATCATTTAGCAAGAGTTCTTCCTCTTCGACGTAATCATTGAATACCCGCTCTAA
>NZ_JANWVH010000075.1 GCF_025056915.1 Meiothermus sp.
CGTCTCGGCCCAGACCCAACGCAGACACTTGTCCCTTCTCGTTTTCGTGGGCGGCCACGTCTGTGAAGAGCGCGATATGGCCCGGATTCAGGCCCGCCAGACCTGGGTTTGGTCAAATCCGCTGAACCGCTGAAAAGCAACGCCCGGGGGTAGACGCCGACCTTTGGGCCCTTGCCTGGGTTGAGGCTTCTACTCAAAGTTCCCCCTTCTTGGGTCTGCGATGCCTGCAAAAGTTGTGGTGCAGGGGGTGAGCCCTCGATGGGGCGGCCTGCGACAGGTCTTTGAAGAACCGTAAATGGGCCTACCTTCTGGCGCCAGATTAGCGGGCAAACTCGAGGGGTAGTTGAGCCCAAGGGTGTTTTGCTAGGAGCAGGCTGTGGGGTTTGATTGGCCATTTTTGCTGGTGCTACTGCTCTTGTTGCCGCTGCTGGCCTGGGTTTATTGGCGCAGGGTGCAGGGCAGAAGCGCGAGCGCCCATGTGCTCTACCCCAACCTGGCTGCGCTCGCCCCGATTGCCGAACCGCGCTGGAAGCGCCACTTGAGCGCGGGGCTGTACGGTCTGGCCCTGGCCCTGGCCATTCTGGCCCTGGCCCGTCCCCAGGCTACGGTGCCAGCCCCCGACAACCTGGCCACGATTGTGGTCACCATAGACATCAGCCGCTCGATGCGGGCGCAAGACATCGTGCCGGATCGTTTCACCGCAGCCAAAACGGAAGCCCAGAATTTTGTGCGCGCCCTCCCGGACGGAGTCAAGGTGGGGCTGGTCAGTTTTGCGGGCTATGCGACCCTGGAAGTGGAGCCCACCACCGACCATGAGCGCATCATTGACCAGATAGAGCTTTTGCAAATGGCCCGGGGAACGGCCATTGGCGACGGTCTGCTGGAAAGCCTCAAAGCCTTTCCCAAAGACGCCAACGACAAACTGCTGGGCCCGGCCACGGTGGTGTTGCTTTCGGATGGCCGAAACAACCGTGGCATTGACCCCCTCGAGGTGACCCCTTTTGCCCGGGACATGGGCGTGGTGGTGCACACCATTGGGCTGGGCCGGCGCAGCAATCCCAATGACCCCGACGCACAGGGGGGCGGCTTCTGGATGCAGTTCGACGAAGAGACCCTGCGGGCCATTGCCGAGTCCACCGGCGGCCAGTACTACGCGGCGGAGTCTGCCGAAGCCCTGCGCCAGGCGTACCGAAACCTGGGCCGGGTGGTGGGCTGGAGGCCCCAGCGCACCGAGGTAAGCGGCTTATTTGGGCTGGCGGCGGGGCTGGTGCTGGCCTCGAGCCTGCTCATCTCCAACCTGCGTCGTCGGGTGATTTGAAAGCTATAAAAGGGTCTTGTGGAGGAGCCTTTGGCGGGGGTGACCCTGAAAGTGGGCCACGCGGCTTGGAGCCGTATCTCACTGTGGATGCTGATTTGACCCAGAGATTCGGCGCTGCCCGGTTAGATTAGGGGGGGAGGGAATATGAAAAAACGGGCAGTGGTGGGCTTACTGGTTGGGGCAAGCTGGGGCTGGGCCGCGGGGTGCGATAACCCCAGTGCAGATTTCGACTACGTTTACTGTGCAACCCAGCTCTTTGTGCAGGCCGACAAAGAAATCAACGATGTCTACCGCGAGCTGGTGAGCAAACTGAACGCCGAGGGGCGCTCGGTGCTGCGGACCTCGCAACTGGCCTGGATTAAGCGCCGCAACCAGGAGTGCACGCGGGTCGAGGCCAACACGCGCAGCGTCAACCTCGACTGCGCGACCCGCATGACCCAGGAGCGCACCAGCTTTCTCAAGGCCCGCATCCGCGAGTGCAACAGCACAGGCTGTGTGATCAGCCGCTTGCGTTGAGGGTCAGCCCCAACCAACCAGGGCCAATTTCGAGCTTCTCCACCCGAACCTCTGGACGGGCCTCGAGCCCCAGCACCCCCAGGCTTTGCCCAAGGGGTGCTTTTTTCAGGAGCGGCTCGAGGTGGAGCCTCAGTTCCATATTGCCGCCCAGAGCCAGCAGCCCTGGAAGGCGTCGGTTGGCCTGGGCAGCAATTATTTCCAGCACCCTGCCCGGCATCAGGTTGAGCACCGGCCCGCCGCGAAATCCCGAAAAGTGCAGGTGTTCAACCCGCAGCCGCCAGACCTGGGGTTCGGGCAGATAGCCCAGAGCCGCGACCGCGAGTTGCAGGGCCGGGCCAGTGGCGAACCCGAGCGCCAGCTCGCACCGGTTTTCGCTCAGTTCGAACGCCCGAAGTTCGCCCCCGTGCAACCGCCCCAGGGGAAAGCGCAGCAGTTGGACCGGCAGGTCCAGCCTGGCCAGCTGGTTGCTCATCCAGCCGTGCAGCAAGGCCTGACTTAGCTGTAGTTCCATGCGGGCTTGCAGCAAGGGCATGTTCTCATTATCAGGCCTGGAGGCTGGGCAGCGGAAACAGGATAGACTTAAGCCTGTGACCTATCCCGAAGCCGTGGAGTGGCTCTTTGCCCAGACCCGCGCCGGAGCCCCGAGGGGCCTGTCGCGCATTCGAGAACTGTTGCAACGGCTGGGCCACCCCGAGACCGCGTTCCCGGCGGTTCATGTAATAGGAACCAACGGCAAGGGCAGCGTGGTGGCGTACCTCGAGGCCGCCTTCAAGGCTGCCGGACAGCCCTACGGGGCCACCACCAGCCCCCATCTGCTGGACTTTCGCGAGCGAATCCGTACCCACCGGGGCCGGATTTCCGAGGCCGAGGTGCTGCGCTTTGTGGAATGGGCCCAGGGCCAGCATTTCCGGGAACCGGTGGCCTTCTTCGACCTCACCACTGCGCTGGCGTTTCAGCATTTCGCAACAGAAAGCGTTCGCATCGCAGCGGTTGAAGCCGGGGTGGGTGGGGCCCTGGATGCGACCCATGTGCTTCCCGAGGTGCGGGTAACCGTGCTGACCAATATCGGGGAAGACCACCTCGAGACCCTGGGAGGCTCGCTGGAAGGGGTTGCCAGGGACAAGGCGGGGGCCATTCGGCCCGGGGTTCCGGTGGTCACCGGGGCCGAGGGGCTGGGGCTGGAAGTGATCCGCAGCATCGCCGCCGAGCGAGACGCCCCGCTGTACGTGCTTTCGGAGGGCGGCGCCATCTTCGATCTTTATGCCCAGCCTTCTTTGAGGGGCCGCTTTCAACGGCAGAATGCGCGACTTGCGGCGGCGGTTTTGCGCTTGCTGGGTTTTGAGGAGCGGGTAATATCCACAGGGCTATCCACAGCCGTTCACCCAGGCCGGATGCAGACCCTGACCTATCAGGGTCTATCGGTGGTGCTGGATGGGGCGCACAACCCCCCGGCAGCCCGGGCGCTGGTGGAGGAGTTCGAGGCTTTTCATCTGGTGTTTGGCGCTTTCCCCCGCAAGGACTATCCCGCCATCCTGCAAACCCTGTTGCCCAGGGCGGTTAGCGTTCGCTATACCTACGCCTCAAAAGGCGCCCTGCGCGCAGAGGCCCTGTTGCAAGAACACCCCGCCCCCTACTTCGACCACCCGCTCGAGGCCCTCGACCACGCCTGTCGGCTGGCTCGAGAGGACGGCAAGCCCATCCTGGTCACGGGTTCTTTGTATCTGGTGGGGGAGATGCTCAGGCTGCTTGAAGGGCAGCCTTTGCCGAACCCGCCCATCCAGACGGCTTGATGCCAGCTTCGGTTGGTTTTTCACCGAAGGGTGAAACCGGGCAAAGGAGGGCGAGACCGCCCCCTGAAAAGGGTGTGCGCTGGTCAGAAAGAAAGCCCCCAGAGCCTCTACCCATTCGACTTCGAGATTGTCCTGAACCAAACAGTGGCCGCCTGGAAGCTCGAAACGCAAGCACCCTCAGGCCGGGCCCGGCCACGCCCGGTGCGCAACATGGGCTTCGGCTCAGGCGCATTCGTGGGCGGACAAGTCTGTGTAGAGCGCGATAAGGCCTGGTATCAGGCCCCCATTTCCGGAATCATCCACACGCTACGGTAAGCCCCCCCGCACAACGCATCACCGCACGGTCAGGTTGATGACCTTCAGCGGGGGGTTTCCGGGCGGAGCCCCGATGGGGCGAACTTCGTAGGTGAAGGCGCCGGGGCCGGGGTCGGAGCGGTAGCTCCAGCCGCAGGCTGCGTCCAGGCTCACCTCCTGGCTGCCCACGATGCGCTCGCCGCGTTTGACCGTGACGGTGTAGCCCGGCCCGGCCCCCTCGCCACCGAAGCGGAAGGGGCGGGCCACGGTCTCGCCGTCCCTGAGGGAAAGGGTGAAGGCTTTGGTGCAGGCGGCGGTGGTTGGGTTGGCAGCCGCCACCGAAACCTGAATACGGGCTGTGGCGCCGGCGCCGCGGGCCTCGTAGGTGTGGGCCCCTGCCGAAGGCGGAGGCACGGCCAGGGTCCAGGTGCCATCGGGGTTCACCGTAACCCGGCCCAGGCTGGTGTTGTCTTCGAAGACCTCGAGCACCTCCCCGGGGGTGCCCACCCCGCGCAACTGGAAGGTGCCGGCAGGCACCGAGGCCCCACCGACCGGCTCGCTGATTTGCAGCCTGCTGCTTGGCTGGGGCACGCGGAACGCCAGGTCGGTTCCCGGCCCCAGGCTGGCGCCGCGGGCATCCACCGGTTGAAGGGTAAGGGTGTAGTCGCCGGGTGCGCCAAAGTTAAACCCCGGCAGGGCCCAGCGTCCATCGTTTCCAACGCGCACCGGTGTTCCGACCTTGTTGCCGTTTAGCAGTAGCTGAATAAACCCCCCTGGGGCGCCCGTGCCGCTCAGGTCCACGGTGGGGCCTTGCAGGGTTACCGGACTCGGGGCGCTGAGGGTGGGTGCAGCGGCGGCTACAGGGCCCTGGCGGCCCATGTACAAAAGCAACAGCACCAGCAGCACAATGGCGCCTATGAGCTTGATCCAATCGTAGGTAGTCCAGGCCCTGGCCATGGGCTATCCCTCCCTTCCTGCCGTAAGGCGGGCAATGTATTCCTGAAAACCTGCTTCATCGCCCCGCACCAGGTAGGCGGCCTGTTTGCTCCAGGTGGGAAGACTAGGCGCAAAGGTTATTCCGGCAGCCTCGATGGCTGCTTGTAGCTGGCCTTCGGTGGCGGCTTCCAGGGCTTCGAAGGTGGTAATGCCAGCCGAGAGGAGTGCGTCGCGGATTTTGGGGCCAATTCCCTCGATGCGGGTCAGGTCGTCGGCCTTGCGCCGGGTACCCCCGGCGGTGGCGCGGCTGAGCTTATAGACCCCGCGCACGAAGCGCCGGGCCTCCACAATCCACTCGTCGAACTCGAGGTCTTGGCCGATGACTTCGCGCAGCCGGGCCAGGGGCGTGCTGGCTAGGTCGGCAAAGGTTTGGATGCCCGCATCCCACAGCTTTTGCTGGTAAGTCTTGCCGATGCCCTCGATGACCCCCAGAGGGTCGTGGCCCTCGGGCACCTCCTCGGCCCGGAAGGTGCGGCTTTGGGTGACCCGGTAGCCGATCACCTGCCTGGGTTGCCTGGGCCTGGCTTTGCGCGGACGGGCCGATGGGGTCGGTTCGGTGCCTTGCCTGGCCGCTGATGGGGCTGCGGGGGCCTCGTAATCTGCAGGGCGCTCCTGGGTTTTGGCCAGGCCAGCTTCGTAGTCGGCGATGCGGGCTTGCAGGGCGGTGTAGTTGGCCCGCATCTGGCGCTGGTCTTCTTCTGTGCTTTTCAAGGCCTGCTCGAACTCGGAAACCCGCGTCCGCAGAGCGCTATTTTCGCGCTCGAGTTCGGCCCGACCCTTCTCTGCGCTGGCCAGCTCCGCCCGCAGGCCCTGCACCTCGCCCGCGAACCACTGGCGCTCCTCCTCGGCTTTGGCCAGGCGGGCGCGCAGCTCGGAAAGCTCGTGGTGCAGGGCTTGCAGGTCCTGGTAGGCCCCCTGGGACTCGTTCAGATCGGCCCGCAGCTTTTCGACCTCGGCCTGGAGCCTGTGGCGCTCGGCCATCACATGGTTGCTCTCGGCGCTCTGGAGATCGAGGCGCTTTTGCAACCCCTCCACCTCGGCCCGCAGGTGATCGCGCTCGCCCGCCATCGCTTCGATGCGCTTGCGCAGGGCTTCCACCTCGCCCGCGTACTGGTTGCGCTCGTTCTGCAAGGCCACCAGGCGGGCCTCGAGCTCGGCGGGGGGCAGGTTGCCAAAGCGGGCCTGGATGGCCTCCAGTGCGCCGAGGCGGCCTTTCAGATTCTGGAGTTCGGTGGATAGCTGGCTCTTTTCGTCCTCGAGGCTCTGGATTCGGGCTGCGTAATCGGCCTGGCGCTTCTCCTGGTGGGCCTCGAGGGTGGCATAGCGGGCCTTCAGGCCGCTAAACTCGTTTTTGTAGCGCTCGATCTCGGCTTCCAGCGCAGCCACCCTGGCCTGCTCGGCCTCGAGGCGGGCCTGAAGCTGGCTCAACTGGGTTTGGTGTTGTTCGGCGCCGGTTTGCAGCAGCGCCAGTTGGGTCTCCAGCGCCTGCGGCGTCTGGGCCCCGAAGCGCTGGCGCAGGCCCTCCCAAACCTCCATCAGCCCGCTCAGGCTGGCAGCTTCAGACTTCTGCGCATCGCGATCCTGGCGGAGGGCCTCGACCTGGCGGCTCAGCACGGCCATCTCGCCCTGGTAGCCCAGAATTTGAGCGGAAAGCCGGTTGCGCTCGCCCTCGAGCTGCTCAAACCGCGCCAGCAACCCGGTGTAGTCGGCCTGAAGCCGGTCCCGCTCACCTTGAAGGCTAGCCAGGCGGGCTTGCAGGTTGGCGAGCTGGGCCTTGAGGCCCTCCAGCTCGGCAAGCTGCCCTTCGAGGGCCTGAATTTTTAGGGTGGCCGCGTCCCGCTCCTTGCTGAGCACCTCAAAGCTGGCTTTCAGCGCCTCAAAGTCCTGCATCTGCGCCCGCAGGCCCGCCAGTTCCTGCTCGGCCAGCGCCAGTTTGGACTGGGTGGCCCTGTAGCCGCTCAGTTCGGCCTGCGCCTCGGCGAGCTGGCTTTGCAGCCGGAGAACCCTCCCCCGGGTTAGCCAGCTAAGAAGCCAGCCCAGGAGCCAAAAAATCAAGCCCCCCAGGAGAAAACTGCCCCACTCAATCCATCCCATGAACCCTCCTTGTTTTGGTTTTGGGCAATGCCACCCGGCTTTTTATGTCCGGTGTAAGTCTAGCAAAGCCGCTTGTAAGAAACATGCAAAACCCAAGCAGGCTCATCTGGTCTGCGGCTATCCCCCACCCCTGGCCACCCCAGGGCAGTTGCTTGGGCCCCGAAGGCCATTCGCTGCATCACGCCTCGGGGCGGGTATCGCTGACCGCGACCCCAGGGGGGAGGGATGACCTGAGCCTCGAGCGACCTGGTTCGCGTGCAGATCCTGAAAAGGGCCGTGGTGGCGGCACAAAGGCCATCGAATCAAACCGGGAGACCTGTCGTCTCGAGGGGCTTCGGTACGACGCAAGGAGGCTGGGTTGGAGGCGGCAGAACCTCTTTAGTGGTGCCCTGTTTTCTGCAAAGCTTCACGAACCCAGCACTTCGTCCAGGGTTTCGGCCAGGGCGTTCACCAGCTCGTCTATCTCGGCCTCGGTGATGACCAAAGGCGGTGCTATGGCAAAGCCCGTATCGTTGCAGCGCGCGATTACGCCTTTTGCCCGGCTGACCTTCATCAGCTTGGCGCCCATGCCCAAAGCCGGTTCAAAGCTCTTTTTGCTATGCTTGTCCTCCACAACCTCCACCAGGGCCATCAGGCCCTTGCCCCGAACGTTGCCCACGTGGGGGTGGGTTTCCAGTTCTTGCAGCCGCCGCAAAAGCTGCTCGCCGCGTTCGGCGGCATTGCGCCAGAGCTGTTCGCGCTCGATGATGTCAATGTTGGCCAGCGCCACCGCACAGGCCACCGGGTGTCCCGAATAGGTGAAGCCGTGCATGAACATCCGGTCGGGGGCCGAGATGCGCTCGAATATCTCAGGGGTAATACCCACCCCCCCTAAGGGCACGTAGCCCGAGGTGATGCCTTTGGCAAAACTGGTGATGTCGGCCTGGAAGCCATAGGTGGTCTGGGCGAACATCTCACCGGTGCGCCCAAAGCCGGTAATCACCTCGTCGGCAATCAGCAGAATGTTGTGTTTTTTGAGGATGGGTACAATGGCCTGCCAGTAGCCTTCGGGGGGCGGCACCACGCCGCCGGCCCCCTGCACCGGTTCCCCGATGAACGCGGCAATGGTTTCGGGGCCTTCCCGGGCAATCAGATCCTCGAGTTCCTTCGCCAGCATAGCCACAAACTCTTCTTCCGAAAGCCCTGGATTGTTGCGGTAGGCCAGCGGTGCACTCAGGTACAAAAACCCCGGCGGCAAAGGCCCAAAGTCGGCGTGGTAGGCCGGAACGCCGGTGGCGGCCAGGGCGCCCATGGCGATGCCGTGGTAGGCCATGCGGCGCGAGATAATCTTGGTTTTTTGGGGTTGGCCGGACAGGGCCCAGTAGTAGCGGGCAATCTTGAGGGCGGTCTCGTTGGACTCGGCCCCTCCCGAGGTGAACTGAAAGTGCGAGTGGTGCGGCAAAAGCTGGTGCATCCTTGCGGCCAGCTCAATCACCGGAGGGGTGGCCAGCCCAAAGAAGGTGGGCTGGAAGGCCAGCCGGGCCATCTGTTGGCGGGCCACCTCGGCCAGTTCGGTGCGCCCATAGCCTACGTTCACGTTCCAGAGCCCGGCGAAAGCATCTATGTACCACTTGCCCTCGCTGTCGCGCACCCTGGAGCCTTTGCCTTCGACCAGCACCAGCGGGCCGCTTTGCTTGTGGCGGTGCAGGTTGGTCACGGGGTGCAGGTGATGGGCAAGGTCCTGTTCGATAAGGAGCTCGGTATTCCAGGTCAGGGTGTTCATAGATGCCCCTGATTCTACCCCTCTGAGGCAAGAACGAACCGCCTCGAGCAAGCCCTGCGACCGGCCTGCAACTCCAATAGAGCGCTCTTCACACATTTGGAGCCATTCGACTATAAGAAAGCTTTGTCCTGGACAAAACAGTGGCGGCTTGGAAACTCGAACACATGCGTCTCGGCCCAGACGCAACGCAGACCAGCGTGCCTCACCGAGGTGAGGCACGTCTCTTTGTCCCTTCTCGTTTTCGTGGGCGGCCACGTCTGTGAAGAGCGCGATAACTGGAGGGCAAGACTTCAAATGGGTGGGATGTATCTGCGAGTGCCCAGCACCCCGCGGCTCACGGAGATAACCTTTTTCTGCGCCGACTCAAGGGGTCGGCCACGGTAAACCCTACCAGGCCCAGCAGCCCCAGCCACCCCACCCAGTCCCCCAGCCGCACCGTCGGGGCATCGGCCCGGCCCAGGGGTACATCAGCCACCAGGGTCGCCTCGCCCCCCTGGGGGTAGCTGGCGAGCCGGAGCACCCGGCCCCAGGGGTCAATGATGGCCGAGTCGAAGCCGCCATCGGCCTTGACCATGCTAAGGCGGTTCTCCACCGCGCGGAAGACCAGGTGGGTGTAGTGCTTGTCGGCGATGGTGGCCCAGTCCTGCGAGGGCACGGCCACCACCTGCGCGCCCCGGCGGGCCATCTTGCGGGCGGTGTCGGTGAAGTCGAGGTCGTAGCAGATCAGGGTGGCCAGGCGGCCTATGGCAGTGGAATAGACCGGGTAGGTGCCCCGGGTGGGGCTGGTCTCGCCGGCGAAGACGACCGGGTGGTCCTTGCCGTACACGCCCAGGAACCGGCCCTCCGGGCCGATCACGGTGGCCTCGTTGCGGAAGATTCGTTCGCCCGTTACCACCACATAGCCCACCACCAAATAAGCCCGGCTTTCCTGGGCCAGCGTCACCAGGCCCAGCCGGTCGTCGGTCTGGGGGTCGAAGGTGAAGGCCCCCTCGGGCCAGACGATCAGCCGGGCCCCTTGGCGGGCGGCCTCGAGGGTCTGCGCCTTCATTCGCTCCAGGGTGGCTTGGGCCAGGGCGGCCTCGCCCCGGTTGAGGGCCAGGATGGGGGAGGTGGCGGGCTGGATGGCGGCCACCCGCAGGCTGCCTGACTCGGGCCGGTAGAGCCAGAGCGAGAGGCCCACCCAGCCCAGCAGCACCAGCCCCCCGGCCCAGAGCCAGCGCCGCACCAGCCGGGGCGAAAGGGGGGCTTCTTTGCAGAGCAGCCCCAGCAGCCCCTGCCCCAGCACGAAGTTCACCAGTACGATCAGGGCGCTCAGGCCGTAGATGCTGAAGACACTTACGGGCTGGATCAGCCAGGGCTGGGTGTGCTGGGTATAGGCAATAAAGCCCCAGGTGGCCGCGATGGGCACAAAGCCCCGGATCATCTCGATGCCCACCCAGTTGCTCACCCCCTGCCAGACGAAGTAGCGGTAGCCGGTGCGCTCGTGGAAGGCCCGCACCCCCATATCGCCCAACAGGGCAATCAGAAAAATGGCCAGGGGCAACCACTCCATGTAAAGCCCGCTGCCGCCAAACACCGGGCCAAAGTAGCCCAGCCCCCACAGGCCCATGGTGGTGGCCGAGGCCAGGCTCGAGAGCCTTGCAGGCATCAGCCAGAACTGCGCCAGCAGCATGGGCAACAGGGCCACCCAGGCCAGGGGCCAGAGGTTGTAGGGCGGGTAGGCCAGCACCAGCAGCCCCCCGCTCAGGGCTGCAAGACCCAGGCCCAGCAGGAGGCGCAGCAGGCCGCTCACGCTTTACATATAGCCCCGCTCTGTTACCGAGGCATTACCTTGTCGGTGGACGGCAGTGGGTTGGCTCAGTTGCGGCGCAGCACCTCGGCATCGGCGGGGCGCTTGCGGAGGGTTTGGGGGGTCAGGTTGGCCCGGCGGAAGTTGCCAAAGTTGAGGTCGGCCACCACTTTATTGCTGCTGTCGCGCAGGGTGATGGAAACGGGGCGGGGGTCGGCCTTGAGCACCAGAATTTCCATGCTGGCAAAGCCCAGCGAGGCGTCCTTGGGGGTGCCGCCAATGCGCCAGGCGGCCCCGGCGGGGGTGGTTTGCTCGCCCAGCAGCCTGAGCGAGACCCGCTCGGCCAGCTGGTCGAAGTCGCCCAGGTCGGTCAGATTAATCCCCAGGCCCTCCACGCGGGCCTTGGCGCGGGGCTGGATGATGAGCTGGTTGGTCAGGAACAGGTAGTTCCAGACCTCCTTGTCCGAGATCACCACAAAGTTGCCCTCGAGGGCGGCGGGCTTTTTGAACTCCACCCGGGCCAGCTGCTCCTTGCCGGGAATCACCTGAAGCCGGAACTCGGCCTCCTGGGTGCTGCCGTCGGGTAGTTGAACCCTGCCGGTGAGGGTGGCCTCCCAGGGCGAGCGATCCAGGTTGGTCTGCACCTGGCGGGTGATCTCGGCGATGGTCTGGGCCGCGGCCAGGCCCAACAAAACGGCGATTGCCAGCAACTTCTTCATTCATTGCCTCCAAAACTGAGCGTGTAGCGTAGCCATAGCGAAAACCCACCGTCGTAGATTGCATCGGCGTGGAAGCCGTACGCCTCCAGCCCCAGGGTAGCCGCCCAGGGGTAGGCCACGGTTAGGCGCAGCTTAAGATTGTTGAGTTCTTCGTCCAGGGGTGCGGTGAGGGCTGCCTCGAGCCGCCCCAGTTGCCCGGCCCGCAGGGTGGCCTCGAGCAACGTTCCGGCCTCGTCGAGTTCCCCCCGCCAGCCCAGCAGGGCATAGAGGCGCGAATCGTCCACCCCCAGCCCGAAGGTGTAGGTCTGTTCCTGGCGCAAGGCATAGCTGAGCTCGCCCGAGCCGCTGGCAAAGCCCGCCAGGTTGCGCTTGAAGCCCAGCCCCAGGCCCAAAGTTTCGCGGGGGCCCAGACGATACCGCCCCCAAAAGCCCAGTTTGAGCCCCCCTTCGGCCTCGTCGCCCACCCACAAATGGGAGCGCAGGGTGGTGCTGTAGAGGGCCTCGAGGCTAGCCGCTAACGACCCAACGGTTCCACCTATGCGGCTTTCGACCCCCCAGCCTGCGAACCCCAGGCCGGCCCGCACGCCATAGCTCAGGCGCCCCAGGGCGCTAAACTCGGTTGCGCCGAAAAGCCCCAGCCCCAGCGCATCGCGCTGAAGGCGGGCCTGGAGGTCGAAGTCCCCCAGGGGCAGGGTGGCCTCGAGGGTGGGCGTGAGGGAATCGGTTAGGCGACCATAGAGCCCGAAGGTGAGGGACTGGGCCAGGCCCATAGCCGCAAGCTGAAGGCCCAAGGCGACAAGCATGAAGCGCAACAAGCGCTGGTATTGGTGAAGTCCCTTTCGAATCATGTAGTTCCCTTCTATCGGGCTAAAGATTACCCCAACCAAATGTCGTTGGACGCTGGATACGCTTGCTCGGACGGCTTCGTTGGTCTGGGGTTTCCTTGTAGATTTTAGCCTGGGGGAAGGAACCAAGCGAATTCCACGCTGACCTGTGAACTGAGATTGGGCGAATGAAACAGAGCATGTCCGTTAAGCGGCGAGTCGCTTGCCAAAGCGCAGGCTTGCCAAGCCCAGCACGGTCACGCTAAAAATGATTAGGGCCACCAGGTCAATCCAGAGGGTCTCGAGGCCCGCTCCCCGCAGCATCACCCCGCGCGTGCCGTCGATCAGATAGCGGGCCGGGATGACCGTTGACAAGGCCTTGAAGAAGAGGGGCATGCCGTCTACCGGGAACACAAACCCCGACAAAAAGATGGTGGGCAGAATATAGGCGAAGGTGCCAAACACCGCCTGAATCTGGGTACGGGCCAGGGTGGAAATCAGCACCCCCACCCCCAGCGAGCCCAGCACAAAGAGCACAATGAGCCCAAACAACAGCAAAACGCTGCCGCGCACCGGCACGCCAAACACAAGGTGGCCAATCGAGAGCACCCCCAGGCTCACCAGGGTGGCTATCACAAAATAGGGCAGCACCTTCCCCAGCACCACCTCGTAGGGCTTGATGGGGCTGGCAATCAGGGCCTCCATGGTGCGGCTCTCGTTTTCACGCACAATCGAGAGAGCCGTGAGCAACACGGTAAAAATGGTCATGATCAGGCCGATGATGCCGGGAATCATGAACCAGGCGGTCTTGTTATCGGGGTTGTAGAGGGTGTGCAGGGTCGGGGTAAGGGGCGGGGTGGTAGCAGTTCCGGCCAGAACCTTGCCCGCTAGCAACCGGCTGTTCACATCGCCCAGCACCCTGCGCAGGGCGGCCTGGGTCTGAAAAGCAAAGTTGGGGTCGGAGCCATCCACATAGACCTCGAGCACCACCGCCTTATCCTGCCGCACGGCCTGCAAAGCGCCCGGCGGAATGATGAGCCCCACCCGGGCCTTGCTCTGCTGGATGGCCTCTGGAACCTGTTCGGGGCTTTGCGCGGTGAAGGTGAGGGTAAAGCGGTTTTCCTTTTGCAGCTCTTGCAGCAGGTACTGGCTGATGCGGTCTTGTGAGCCATCGTAGACCGCCAGCCGGATGCCCGAGAGGGTGAAGTTAATGGCGTAGCCAAACAGGAGGGTCATCACGATGGGCAGGCCCACAATCAGCCTCGAGAGCACGTGGTCGCGCCGAATCTGGGTGAACTCCTTTTGCGCCAGGGCCACAATGCGGTTCACGCGGTACCTCCCTTGGAGCGGGTCAGGATGATGAACACATCTTCCAGGTTGGGGTGCACGGTCTGAAGGGGGAGGTTGGGGTGGGCCTTTTGCTCCAGGATTAGCCGCACCCCATTGCCGCTGGGCCAGCCGTCCAGCACACCCGGCAGGGCACGGATTTGTTCCAGAGGTAAGTGGGTCTCGCTGTAGGCCACGCGGGCCTGTTGCAGGGCCAGCTGCTCGAGCTCGTGGGGGGTTCCCTGGGCAATCACCTGGCCGCCAAAGAGCAGCGCCAGCCGGTGGCAGCGCTCGGCCTCGTCCATGTAATGGGTGGTGACCAGCACCACCGCGCCCCGGGCGGCTTCCTGATGGATCAAGTCCCAGATGGTGCGGCGCGAGACCGGGTCGAGGCCGGTGGTGGGCTCGTCCAGAAACACCACCTGGGGCCGGTGGACCACGGCCTGGGCGATGGCCAGCCGTTGCCGCCAACCTCCCGAGAGGGCCCCGGCGAGTTGGTGGGCAAAGTCCTGCAAGCCAAAGCGCTGGATGGTTTCTTCAACGGCCTGGGGCACGTTGCAGGTTTCCAGATAGAGCCGGGCGCGGAATTCCAGGTTTTCGCGCACCGTGAGGTCGCGGTAGACGCTGGCCTCCTGGGTGGCATAGCCGATGGCTGCCTTGACCTGCTCGGGATGGCGGCGCACGTCCAGCCCGGCTACCTGGGCCTCCCCTGCGCTGGGCAGCAAAACCCCGGTCAGGATGCGGATGAGGGTGGTTTTGCCCGAACCGTTGGGCCCCAGCAGGCCAAACACCTCACCGGGGCGAACCTGCAAGCTCACCTTGTCCAGGGCCAGTAGCTGGCCAAACCGCCTCGAGACCTGCTCAACGCTGACCACGCCGCCTCCCCTCCAGAAAACCCCGCACGTGGGTCTGCAAATCGAAGGGGGGGTGAATCCCCATCGCCCCGAGCAGCAGCCCCCGGGCAAAAAGCGGGCCCAAAAGCGCGATGGCCGCCTGAAAAGGGGACTCATCCGAACGCAGCAAGCCCGCTTTTTGCAACCCGCTGAGGTACTCCAACACGGTGGAGATGGCCC
>NZ_JANWVH010000076.1 GCF_025056915.1 Meiothermus sp.
CGGCTGGCGGCGGTGCTGGCAATCTTATGGGGCGAGACCCGCGTTGTGAGCCCAACCACCCTACGCCGAGCCATCGCCCTTGTGCGCTGGCTCGAGCCCCACGCCCGTCGGGTGTGGCAGCGAGCCTTGACAGGCAACGACGAGCCGGTGCTCAAGCTGGCCCGCAGGCTGGTTGCTGGCACCCTGGAAATACGGGGCAAGCGCCTCGCGGCGTTCACGGAGCGGGACATCACGCGGTCTCAGGTTGCTGGGCTGGGGCTGGTGGGCGAGGCCCGCCGGGTGCTGGGGGTGCTTGTCGCCCATGGGTGGTTGGTTCGGGAGGGTGAGAAATACAGGGTCAACCCGCGTGTGAAGGAGGTGGCTGGTGACTTTTGAGCTAGACGAACTTCTCGCACAAATAACAGGTCAGCTTGCAAGTGGCCTGGGAATCTCAGAGAAGCAGCGTCCTGGACAGGGTAAAGCCCTTGCGGGCAACCTACCCGCAAGCACCCGCAAGCCCTCTGAGGTAAAGGGAGAAAACGCTGTCCAGGAAGAGGTTTCTGCTGCCTCTGGCTTTGCGGGTAGCCAACCCGCAACCCTCCCGCAAGAACCCGCAACCTATACCGGCTTGCGGGTTTTGCGGGTTGATGCGGGTAACCTACCCGCAAGCACAAACACCGTCCTGGACGAAGACAATACCAACCTTGCGGGTTTGCGGGTAGAGAGCGGTGTTCAAAGTGAGCGTGACCCCCTCATAGCCCGCCTACTCCAAGCCGGTGCCGCCCTGGGTTGGAGCAAGAAGGCCCTGCAAGGCTGGCAAGCCTGGGCTGCCACCGCCCCCCTCGAGGCCCTCCGAGCCCGGGTGGGCCTCACAGAAGCCCGTTTATCGCAGCGCCGGGAGTTAGACCCCACCGGCTGCCCGGTTCACTGGCAACGGGTGCCTCTGCTGCCCGCAAGGGGGCAACAGGTAGCCCTGCAAACTCCGGATGGCTACGGTTCCCTATACAGACTTGAGCACGCCGGGGTGTGGTACATCCTCAAGTTTTTGCCCCCCTTCGATGGCCGTTTTTCGATGCGGGACGAGCAAGGCCGCACCTGGGTCTTTCCCTCGCTCGACGAGCTGGGCAGGTTTTTGAATCCGACCCCAGGGGGGTTCAGCCATTGTGAGGTCTAAAAAATGCCGATGAAAGCAACACGAAATAACGATATAGCGCGGGCCGGAACCGCGCTGAGGAAGGCCCTCAAAACCTCCGAGGCTCTACTGCAAGACCCCGACCCCCAAACACGTCTAAGGGCCGTCCATGCGCTGGCCCAGGCCGCCGGGGTGTTGTTGCGTCTGGCAGAGACGAGCGACCTTGAGCGCCGCCTCGAGGCCCTGGAGACCCTCTTGCCGCCCAGAAAGGGTGACGCAACATGGAAAGTCGTGTGAGGCGCATAGAGGGGTTTATACGAGAGCAACACCGAAAAGCCTGGCAAGCGTTCATTGACAGGCAGCAGCTTGACCTCATCCCCCGGCCCGCCTGGGAGGCGATAGTCGAGCGGTCTACAGGGATTCTCGAAAACAAGCTCGACGCAACCCTTCAGGCTTTCTGGCCCCCGGTTGACATTGAGGGCCTCGACCTTGACGTTTGGCTCCCATTTTTTGACCGGTGCCTCGAGGCCCAGCACTACGCCGAGGCCGGGGACTTGACCCTATGGCCCGACCGCCTACCCGAGCCGCCCCCCGAGCCGCCGGGCCTCTACGAGCGGGTGCAAGAGCTGGTCTGGTCGAGCGATGAGGATACCCAGGTGGCTGCCGCCCTTAGCCTTTGGGCGCTGAACTGTGCTCGAGCCCGCAAAGAGATAGGCCCCTTACCCTGACCCCGGATTATCGAAAAGCGCACTTATATTGCTAAGTGCGCTTATTGTTCGTGTACTCGTTGTATAATGCAGTCATGCCAAAGGGAGAAAGGTTGAACGCGGTTCGGTTGCCCCTCGAAGAGAGGCTGAGGTTGCTGGGCCTTGACAAGCCCCTGGCCCCCGGTGAGCGCAGCGTTGCTATTCGTCTACGACTCCCGGCATCATGCGTTGACCAGGTGCTGACGATGACCGCCGAAGAGCGGGGCCGGGTGTTCATGGTTGGTTTGGAGGTGATGCACCGTGCCGAGGCTGACCAATAAACCGCGAAAGCGCAGAGATGGTCGCTACGAGGTTCGCTTGAGTATTCCCGAGAACGGTAGACGGGTGCGTATCTCAGTCTATGGCGTTACCGCGCAGGAAGCCGAGCGCCTGGCCCGTGAGGTCAAGACCCGCGCCGAGCGGGGCCAGTTTAGTCGGGACAAGACTACTGTTGCTGGCTTTGCACGGGCCTGGCTCGAGCGCAAAGCCCGTGAGGTGCGACCCAACACCCTGGACGCTTACCGCCGGGAGCTTTCCCTGGCCCTGCCCAGCCTGAAAGATTCCCAGGCCCCCGACCCGCTGGGGGCCAGGCCCCTCAAGGACGTAACCCCCGGCCATATCCGGGAGCTGGTGGACGAGCTGTATGGGCGCTACAGCCTGCGAACGGTTCGCTGGGTTCGTCAAAAGCTACACGCCATCTTTGAGGAAGCCCTGCACCTGGAGCTGGTCTTTCGCAACCCGGTCGCGCCCGTGAAGGTCAAAGGCTCCCGTGACCAGGCCAGCGCCAAAGCAGGGCGGGCCCTCGAGCTCCACGAGGTACGGGCCCTACTGAGCGCCCTGGACGCTCACAGCGACCCCAGGACTGCGCTGGCCCTGCGCTTGATGCTGGCCTGCGGGTTGCGTTTGGGTGAGGCCCTGGGCTTGCAGTGGTCGGATATAGACCTCGAGGCCGGGGTGCTCACGGTGCGACGGGCCTACAGCGCAGGCCGCATCACCCAACCGAAGACCCACACAAGCGCCCGAACCGTACCTATCCCCGCGCAAACCCTCGAGCGGCTGAGGGCCTATCGGGCCTGGTGGTGCGAGAAACTTGGCAAATGCCCCCCGGTCGAGTTTTGGGTGTTTCCAGGAAACAGCCTCAGCAAGCCCCTGGACTACAACGCCCCCGGCCATGCCCTGCGCCGGATTGTCGCAAAGCTGGGGATTCCTCATGTTCGGGTGCATGACCTGCGCCATAGCTACGGCTCCCACCTGCTGGCAAACGGGGCCCCCCTGGAGCTGGTATCCGAGCGGATGGGCCATGCAAACGCGAACATCACCCTGGGGGTGTACCGGCATCTACTCCAACACGAGCGACAGGGCTTTGTGATTGACCCCGAGGACTTGCTAAGGCCCAGGGCTCAAGCGTAGGGGGTCAACAGTTTATTGGGGTCAAAACCTGGGGTCAAAACGCAAACCGGGGTCAAGAGCACCCCGGTTTTTTGCGTTCTGGACTGGTGCGCCCGGCAGGACTCGAACCTGCGACCTAAGGTTTAGGAAACCTTCGCTCTATCCAAACTGAGCTACGAGCGCAAAGGGCTTGCGACCGCAAGCAAGCCAGATTGTAGCATCTACCCCTGCTGTCTTCCACTGCACGCAAGGGTCGCGGAAGGGCTCAGGCCGGGCGCATTTGCCATGGAAAAAACCCTTTGGGCCAGAAGCACCGACGCCATCTTTTGGCCCCTGCACCTATAATGGTTCGGGTATGCCCGAGTTCGAAGCCGTGGTGGGGCTGGAAGTCCACCTGCACCTCAAAACCAAGAGCAAGATGTTTTGTGGCTGCGACGCCAACTATTTTGGCGACCCGCCCAACACCCACACCTGCCCGGTCTGCCTGGGGCTGCCGGGGGTGCTGCCCTCGGTGAACGCGCAGGCGGTGGACTTTGGCATCCTGTTTGGGCTGGCCCTGAACTGCGCCATCGCCCCCTGGACGCAGTTTCACCGCAAGAGCTATTACTACCCGGACATGCCCAAGAACTACCAGATCTCGCAGTACGACCTGCCCATCGCCGCCCACGGCTACCTGGAGGTCGAAGGGCAGAAAGTGCGCATCAAGCGGGTGCATCTGGAGGAGGACGCGGCCAAATCTACCCACCCGGATGGCGCTCCTTACTCGCTGATTGACCTCAACCGGGCCGGCTCCCCCCTGATCGAGATGGTCACCGAGCCGGATATTCGCACCCCCGAGCAGGCCCGCACCTTCCTGGCCCACATCCGCTCGATTGCCCAGACCCTTGGGGTCTCGGAGGCCAACCCCGAGGAAGGCAAGATGCGGGCCGACGTGAACGTCTCGGTGCGGCCCGTGGGGGGGGCTTTAGGCACCAAGGTGGAAATAAAAAACCTGAACTCCTTTCGGAGCGTGGCGCGGGCCCTCGAGTTCGAAATCAAGCGGCAGCAGGAGCTTTTGCGCAGCGGGCGCAGGGTGGAGCAGGCCACCTTGGGCTGGGACGAGGCCGCCGGCAAGACCTACGTGATGCGCCTCAAGGAGGGCGAGGCCGACTACCGCTACTTCCCCGACCCCGACCTGCCCCCCATCGTGGTGGACGAAGCCTGGCTGGGGCGGCTCAGGGCGGCCATGCCCGAGCTGCCGGCGCAAAAGTTTGAACGCTACAAAGCCCAGGGGGTACGCCCCTACGACGCCGAAATTCTGGCCTACAACGCCTCGCTGGCCCGCTTCTTCGACCAGGCCCTGGCCTCTTACCAGGGCAACCCCCAGACCATCGCCAACCTGCTCAACGCCGAGGTGGCCGGCTACCTGAACGAGCGGGGCCTCGAGGTGCAAGAGACCGCCCTCACCCCCACCCACCTGGCCAGCCTGGCCGGGCTCTTCGAGCGCCGCGAGATTACCAACCGGGTGCTCGCGCAGCTGTTGCCCGAGGTGATGGAAGGGGCCGACCCCCTGCGGCTGGTGGAGGAACGCGGGCTGCGCTCGGTCGCCGACGAAGGCACGCTCAGGCCCATCGTGGAGCGGGTGGTGGCCACCAACCCCAAGGTGGTCGAGCAGGTCAAAAGCGGCAACCTCACGGCGGCCAACGCCCTGTTGGGGCCCATCATGAAGGAGACCCGGGGCACCGCCAAGGCCGATGTGGTCAAGAAGATGCTGGGCGAGATGCTGGGGGTTGAACTTTGAAATACCAAGACGCAGGTGTTGACATTGACCGCAAGGCCGGGGCCTTGAAAAGGGCGGCCCAGAAAATCAAGGAGACCTACACCCCGCAGGTGCTCCGGGGCATCGGAGCCTTTGGGGGGATGCTCGAGGCCTCCCGGCTCAAGGAGATGTCCGAGCCGGTGCTGGTGGCCTCCACCGACGGGGTGGGCACCAAGACCCTGCTGGCCGCCCAGACCGGGCGCTACGGGGGGCTGGGCTTCGACCTGGTGAACCACTCGGTCAACGACCTGCTGGTGCAGGGGGCCAGGCCTTTGTTTTTCATGGACTACATCGCCAGCGCCCGCCTCGAGGCCGAGGTGCTGGCCGCGGTGCTGGGGTCGCTGGCCGAGGCCTGCAAAGCGGTGGGCATCCCCCTGTTGGGGGGCGAGACCGCCGAGATGCCCGGGGTCTACCACGAAGGGAGCCTCGACCTGGCGGGCACCATTGTGGGGGTGGTGGACAAAGCCCGCATTGTGGACGGCTCTAAGGTGCAGCCGGGCGATGTGCTGCTGGCCCTGCCCTCTTCCGGCCTGCACACCAACGGCTACAGCCTGGCCCGCAAGGTGTTGGCCGGGTGGAACCTGGAGGAACCCCGGCCCGAGCTGGGCGGCGTGCCCTTGGCCGAAGCCCTGCTCGAGCCCCACCGCTGCTACCTGGAAGAGGTGGCGCTCTTGGAGCGTGAGGGCCTCGAGATTCGCGCCATGGCCCACATCACCGGCGGGGGCGTGTTCGAAAACCTGCCCAGGGTTCTGCCAGAGGGGCTGGGGGCCGAAATCCGGCGTGGAAGTTTTCCGGTTCCCCCCATTTTTGACCTGATTCAGCGCGCTGGCAACATTGAGGTGCAGGAGATGTTCCGGGTCTTTAACATGGGGCTTGGTTACATTTTGGTTTTGAGTTCAGACATGGCCTCTTGGGCCCAGACACTTTTGCCCCAAATCTACCCGGTAGGCTATATCATGGAGGGGTCAGGGATTAAGGTTGCATGAAACCCTGCCCCCCTACCCTATGAAAGAACTCTGGCTGCTGCGCCACGGTGAAACGCCCTGGAACGCTGAGGGGCGCTTTCAGGGCCATTTCGACATCAACCTATCGCCCCAGGGCCTGCACCAGGCCTACCGGGTGGCCGAGCGGCTGGCGGCCTGCCGCCAGGGCTTCGACGGCCTTTACAGTTCCGACCTCCAGCGGGCGGCGCTCACCGCCAAGCCCATCGCCGAGGCGCTGCGCCTCGAGCCGGTCTACGACCCGCGCCTGCGCGAGATTTATGCAGGCGAGTTGCAGGGCCTGTTGCGCAGCGAGATGGAACTCCTTTACCCCGCCTTCCACGAGGCCATCCAGCGCGACCCCTGGAACACCAAGCGCCCCGGCGGCGAGAGCATGGCCGACCTGGCCGTGCGGGTTCAGGCCTTCCTGAACGAGCTACCCGAGGGGCGGTTTATTGTGGTCACCCACGGCGGGGTGATCCGGGCCGCCCTCAAGATCGTGCTCAAGCTGGAAAACGGCGCCTGGCGCAAGTTCCAGATTCAAAACACCTCCATCACCCGGCTTCTGTACCCCGAGGGCCTGGCCCTTTCGGTGGGCGACGTGGGGCATCTGGAAGCCTGGGCCGAGGGGCTCACCGACGAGGCCACCCTCTCGTAGGCCCCGGCGCTTACCTGGACCAGCGAATGCTCAGGTCTTCCCGGCCCGCCATGGCCTGCTGAAAGAGATCCAGCAGGGCCGGGTCGGCCCCCTGTTCGCGCCAGGTCTCGAGCAGGTCGGCGTTCAGGTAGTAGTCCTGGTCTTCGGCGTGTTCTTCTTCCAGCTGGGCCACCAGGAATTCTAGCTGGGCGTCGCTGATCTCACCGAGGGGCTCCCCTGTGTCGGCATTGAACAGTTGCGGCATGGACTTAGTGTACCAGGGTGGGTAGACTGCACCCATGCACGAACCCCTCTCGCTCAAACCGGCCTCCTGGCTGGTGGCCGCCGGCCGCCCAACCGCGCCCGGCGAACCCCTGAACACCCCGTTGGTTCCGGCTTCGAACTTTATCCTGGGCCAGGAGCAGGCCTACGCGCGGGACAGCGGCACCCCCACCTGGGAAGCCCTCGAGACCATCGTGGGGGGGCTGGAGGGGGGCCGGGCCCTGGCCTTCGCGTCCGGCATGGCGGCGGTGGCCGCGGTGTTCGACCAACTTCCAGCGGACGCGGTGGTGGTGCTGCCGGACGATTGCTACCAGGGCGTGGCCGGTCTGGCTGTGGCCGGGGCGCAAAAAAAGCGCTGGTCGGTGGTGCGGCTGGCCGTGGAGGACACCGACGGCTGGATTCAAGCCTGTGCCCAGGCCGATCTGGTCTGGCTCGAGTCCCCCTCCAACCCCCTGCTCCGGGTGGCCGACCTGGAGGCCATCTGCGCTGCGCCGCGCAAACCTGGGGCCATCGTGGCCGTGGACAACACCTTCGCCACCCCGCTGAACCAGCAGCCCCTGAAGCTCGGGGCCACGGTCTCCATCCAGTCGGCCACCAAGTTCATCGGGGGCCATTCCGACCTGCTGGCCGGGGTGGCAACCACCCAGGACGAAGCCCTCTGGCAGGGCCTTAGGCGCTCCAGGGAACTCAACGGTGCCACCCCCGGCACCCTCGAGGCTTTCCTGGCCGCGCGCGGCGCCAGAACCCTGGCCCTGCGCTTGCGGCAGGCCCAGGAAACCGCCCTGTTCCTCGCCGAGCGGCTGGCCCAGCACCCGCTGGTCTCGGTGGTGCGCTACCCGGGCCTGCCCTCCCACCCCGCCCACGCCACGGCCCGCCGCCTCCTCAAGGGCTACGGGGCGGTGCTCTCCTTCGACCTGCGGGGCGGGGCCGCACTGGCCGATGCGGTCTGCCAGAACACCCGGCTCATCCGCCATGCCACCAGCCTGGGCGGCGTGGAGTCCACCATGGAGCGCCGGGCGGCCATACCCGGCCAGGAACACCTGCCCCCCTCGCTGCTGCGCTTGAGCGTGGGCATCGAGGACGCTGAAGACCTCTGGGCCGACCTCGAGGCGGCCTTGCAGGCGGCTGCCCGGTAGCCCCTCTGCTATACTCTTGGTTTTGTGGAAAAGACCCTGACCCCCCGCGCCCTGGGCTTTGGCATGCCCGCCGAGTGGGCCCCCCACGCTGCCACCTGGACGGCCTGGCCCTACGACGACGAAAAATGGCTGGGCTACTTAGAGCCGGTGCGGCAGGAGTTTGCCGCCTTTGTGAACACCCTGGCCCGCTTTGAACCGGTGCATCTGGTGGTGAACGACGAGGAGTCCGAACAGGACGCCCGAAAGAGGCTCTCAGGCCCCATCCGGTTCCACCGCATCCCCCACAACGACTTGTGGCTGCGCGACTCGGGGGCCATCTTTGTGACCCGCCCCGCCAGAGGGCCTGGAGCCGAGCCCGAGCTGGCCGCTGTCAACTGGGAGTTCAACGGCTGGGGGCGCAAGTACCCCGCCGAGCTCGATAACCAGATGCCCCGGCACATGGCCGCCATCCTGGGGGTTAAGCTCTTCGAGGCGGGACTGGTGATGGAGGGGGGGAGCCTCGAGGTCAACGGCGAGGGGGTGGGCCTCACCACCCGACAGTGCCTGCGCTCGCCGGAGCGCAACCCCGGCCACGACGAGGCGGCCCTCGAGGCCGCCCTGCGCGAGTACCTGGGCATCGAGCACCTGGTCTGGCTGGGGGAAGGGCTCGAGGGCGACCACACCGACGGCCACATTGATACCCTCACCCGCTTCACCTCGCCCCGCACCATCGTCACCTCGGTCTCCGACCCCGACGACCCCAACCACCGCCCCTTGCAGGAAAACCTGGAAATCCTGCAAAGCCTGGAGGGGTTCCAAATCGTAGAGCTTCCCCTGCCCCAAAACCCCCTCTGGATCGAAGAGACCCGCCTGCCCCTCACCTACGCCAACTTTTACATCGCCAACGGGGCGGTGCTGGTGCCCCTCTACGGCGACCCCCGCGACAAGCAGGCCCTGGAAATTCTGCGCCCTTTGTTCCCCGGGCGCGAGGTGATCGGCCTGATGAGCCGCTACCTGATGACCGGCGGGGGCAGCTTCCACTGCGTCACCCAGCAGCAGCCCCAGGGCCAGGTGTGGAAGGGGTAGCCTGGGCACACAGGAGAAGGGCCGCAACTCCCTCCCCATCACTCCTGGCCGGGGCCCAGGATGCATCCAGCGCTGAAAATACCGCCTGCATCGGCCACAGACCCCCAACCAGACCCTAAACTATAGACCATAGACCCCAGGGAGCCGCCATGCCCAGACTAGCCGTCGTACAGATGTCCATGACAAAAGACCGCGACCAGAACGTGGCCAAAGCCACCCAGATGGTACGCGAAGCCGCCGCTCAGGGCGCTCAGATTGTGCTGCTGCCCGAGCTTTTTGAGAACCTCTACTTTTGCCAGGCCGAGCGGGACAAATACTTTGCCCTGGCCAACCCGGTGGAAAACCACCCCTTCCTGCCGCATTTCCAAAAGCTGGCCGGGGCGCTGGGGGTGGTGCTTCCCGTCTCCTTTTTCGAACGGGCCGGGCAGGCTTACTACAACAGCCTGGCCCTGATTGACGCCAGCGGCGAAATTTTGGGCCTCTACCGCAAATCGCACATCCCCGATGGGCCCGGCTACGAGGAGAAGTATTACTTCAACCCCGGCGATACCGGCTTCAAGGCCTTCCCGACCCGCTTTGGCACGGTGGGGGCCGGCATCTGCTGGGATCAGTGGTTCCCCGAGTGCGCCCGCAGCATGGCCCTGCTGGGGGCTGAAATTCTGCTCTACCCCACCGCCATTGGCTCCGAACCGCCCGAGGCCGGCGGCATAGACACCAAGGACATGTGGCAACGCGCCATGATCGGGCACGCGGTCTCGAATATCTGCTATCTGGGAGCGGCCAACCGGGTGGGCACCGAGCAAGTGGAGGGCCTCGAGCAGACCTTTTACGGCTCCTCCTTCATCGCCGACTATATGGGCAACAAACTCGCCGAGGCGGGCCGCAGCGAAGAAACCGTCCTGATAGCCGACTTAAACCTGGATGAAGCCCGCACTTTCCGGGCCAGTTTTGGCTTTTTCCGCGACCGCAGGCCCGACCTCTACGGCCCCCTCCTGACCCTGGACGGCAAGACCCGCCGACTCTGAGGGCGTTTGGATAAACTTTGACCATGTTCCAGGGCAAAGTGGTACTGATTACCGGAGCCGCCAGGGGTATTGGGCGGGCCATTGCCGAGGCCTTTGCCGAGGAGCGGGCCTTGCTGGTGCTGTGCGATGTGAGACCGGAGGGGCTCGAGGTCGCCAAGCGGCTCGGAGCCCTGTTTGTGTACGCCGACCTCTCCCAGGCCGGACACCGCGAACGTTTTATCGAGCAGGCCACCAAGCAGTGGGGTGGCATTCACGTGCTGGTCAACAACGCCGCCATCGCTGTCCCCGGTTCGGCGCTCAAGGTCGGGCTGGCCGACTGGCAGCAAACCCTGGAAGTCAACCTGACTGCCCCCATGCACCTTTCTGCCCTGGCTGCTCGGGAAATGGTGCACTCGGGCGGGGGCGCGATTGTCAATGTGGCCAGCGTTCAGGGGCTTTTCGCCGAACAGAACAATGTGGCCTACAACGCCTCCAAGGGCGGGCTGGTCAACCTGACCCGCTCGCTGGCCCTCGACCTGGCGCCCATGAACATCCGGGTCAACGCGGTAGCCCCGGGCGCCATTGCCACCGAGAGCGTGCTGGAAGCCATCCAGATGTCAGAACACCCCGAGCTCACGCGCCAGGACTGGGAAGACCTGCACGCCCTGCGCCGGCTGGGGCGGCCCGAGGAGGTGGCCCAGGCGGTGGTCTTTCTGGCTTCCGAGAGGGCCAGCTTTATCACCGGGGCCATTTTGCCGGTGGATGGCGGCATGACCGCCAGCTTCATGATGGCCGGAAGGCCGGTTTAGGCACGCCTCTTATTAGGGCGTACATGCAACCTTCAACGAAACGCTGGATGGTGGGGCTCCAACCCCCCGCTCTCTGCCTCATCGCTCCTACCGTTTGCAAAGCGTTGAGGTATCCCACACTGCGTACCGTGTCGCATATCGCGCCCTTCACAGACGTGGCCGCTCACGAAAACGAGAAGGGACAAGTGTCTGCGTTGCGTCTGGGCCGAGACGCATGTTTTCGAGTTTCCAGGCGGCCACTGTTCTGTCCAGGACAAAGCTTTCTTATAGTCGAATGGCTCATCATATGTGAAGAGCGCTCTAAAAGCCCGTACCACCACACCCGCACGGAGAGCGAGTCCAGTTCCAATACCCTCCCCAACCCTCCCTACGCGGTAGGGAGGGGCCTGAGGACGACCACTCTTTGGAATCTGCGGGCGTGTATGGGTATCTTTGCGACTTCGACCTCGAGAAAGCTTTGCAAAGAGAACAATGGCCGCCCATTCAGGCGGCCAGGTCTGTAAAGGGCGCGGTAATCGCTACTCCTGGTGCAGCAGCAGTTCGCCGGTGGGTTTTTCGCCTTCGTTGCCCTTGACGTGGGCCCAGTGTTTAAGAAGTTGGTCGCGCACGTCTACGATGGCTTGCTGGATGCGGCCTAGCTCGGTGCGGGAAAAGCCGTTGTTGGCCTGCAAGGCCAGCGGTTGCAGGGAAAACTTGGCAAAGTGCCCCTCGTGCTTAACGCAGATGTAGGGCTGCTCGAGGTTGTAGCCCGAATTGACGTAGAAGCGGTACTGTCCCGAACGGTGAAGTGTAATCATATGAACGCCAGTCCTCCAACAATGTGATTAATAACCGTAAAGTAGTGCAGCGACGTAACGTCACTTTAGCACAGACCCAGGAAAATGGGATGAGGCGTTGATAATGGGCGGGCTTTCCTTGCGGGGCGCTAAACCCAGCCTGGTTCCCTCGGGCCAGACTCGGCTGGCTCGAGCGCGATGGGCCGCCGGTGGGCCATCAGCGGCTGAACGTCCAGGAAACCGGCTGGCCGCCCGCGTAGGGCATCACCCCGTGGAAGGGGCGGGGGTCGGCATCGAACACCAGGGGCAAAAAGTGCCGGTCGCCCGGCCACATGGGCAGCTCGAGCCCGACCAGCTTGGCCAGCGGCACCCATACCAGGCGCCCTTCCGCGTTGGCCTGGAGGGGGGCGCCCGACCACCGGGGAATCAGAAAAATAAAGCCAAACCAGTCCTCGCCGTTTTTGCCGAAGCCCGGCCAGGAGAGGGTTCCCCGCAGAACTAGCTCTTGCGCCTCGAGGCCCGCCTCCTCCCGGATTTCCCGGCGCATGCCAGCGGCTACGTCTTCGGTGGGCTCGAGCTTGCCCCCCAGCCCGTTGTACTTGCCAAAGGCTGGGTCGTCGGGGCGGGCGTTTCGGTGAATCAGCAAGACCTGCTGGCCGTCGGGCGAGAGCACATAACCCAGGGTGGCGAGAATGGGGGTATAAGGCACAGCCCTAAACTACAGGCCGAAGGAGGGGGGTTCAACTAGGGGTCGGCCTGCCCGCCCAAGCCTACTCACCTTTCCAGAGGATGCGCCCACAGGAGGGGCAGCGCACCACCTTCTGGGCCTGATGGATTTGCTGGGCTACATGCATGGGCAGCTGGACGTTGCAGGCCGTGCAGCGGTAGCCGTTGCCGGTTTTCGCCATTCTGGCCAGGCCGGTGCCTTTGCGGGCCTTGCGAATGGACTCGTACTCCTTGACGATGGGGGCCGGAATGGTCGCAGCCAGTCGGTCACGGTCGGCCTTCTGGGATTGATAGGTGGCCTCGAGGTCGTTGACCCGCTGCTGGTTGGCGGCTTCCAGGGCCTCGAGCCGGGGCCTGGCCTCGTCAACCTGGGCTTTGACCTGGGCCAGCTCTTCTTCCAGCTTGTAAATCTGCTCCACCAGGGGCGCCATCTGACCTTCGACGTTTTTCTTTTCGCTGCCTTCAATCTCCTCAATGCGATCATCGAGCTGGCGAATCTGTTCGCCGTACTGGGTCTGCTCTTTGGCGCTGCTGGCCTGGGCCTGGGCGGCCCTGGCTTTTTCGCGCTTGCTTTTGAGGTCTTGTAGTTCTAGCTCGACCTTGTGGTAGGCCAGGTTTACTTCTCGGAGCTGATCTTGCAGGTCTGCCAGCCTGTCCTCGAGGGTTCTCAAGTGGAGCCGGGCCTGGGCCAAATCCTCGGGAATGCGGGATTGATCTTCGCGGATCTGGTCAAGCTCGAGGTCGCGTTCCTGGAGGCGGTTCAACTCGGCCAGCGGGTCACTCACGGCTATAGTCTAACACCCCCAATCGAGCCGCGGGTCAGGGGTTCTGGATTGAAGATGTGCTGCTACCCGGCCAGATAGGGGTTGTGGGCCATCTCCTCGGCCAGGGTCGTGAGGGGGCCATGACCGGGATAGACCACCGTCTGGGGGGGCAACCCAGTGAGTTTTTGTAGCGAGGCGAACAGGGCCTGGGGGTCGCTGCCTGGCAGGTCGTAGCGGCCAATGCCACCCCGAAAGAGCACATCCCCGCTCACCAGGTGTCCTGGCTGGTAGAAGCCCACGTGCCCAGGCGCATGGCCGGGTAAAAACAGCACCTCGAGGCCCAGGCCAAAATCCAGCCGCTGCCCTTCGGCCAGGGGCTCCACCGGCTCGGGCAGCGGCGGGATGGACAGGCCCCAGCGGGCCGCATTCTGAGCCGCGTTGTGGTAGAGGGGCAGGTCGGCTGGATGCAGATACACAGGCAGGCCCAGGGCCTCCACCAGGGGCGCTACCGCCCCCACATGGTCGAAATGGGCGTGGGTCAGCAGGATGGCCTCCGGGTGCAGGCCCACCCGGCCTACTTCGGCCAGGATGCGCTCGGGCTCATCGCCGGGGTCTACAATGGCCCCCCGTCCACTCTCGCCCACCAACAAATAGGTGTTTTCCTGCAAGGGGCCCACCGCAAGCGGGTATACCTTCATGCCCCATAGCCTACAGGTAAAACCCGCTAAGGTTTTACACAGTCGTAAAGAGACCCATACACGCCCGCAGATTCCAAAGAGTGGTCGCCCTCGAGCCCCTCCCTACCGCGTAGGGAGGGTTGGGGAGGGTATTGGACGAGACCCCCAATCTGCTGGTTGCGCAAAGGGCCAGGTCTCAAACCCCACCTGGCCGCCCCTACAAGGGGAGGAACCGAGCGAGGCCGGGCTGGGATTATCGCCCTCAGCGAGCGGAGGGGTGGTGGTACGGGCTTTTATCCTCTTCACATACGTGGCCGCCCACGAAAACCAGAGGGGACAAAGAGACGTGCCTCACCTCGGTGAGGTACGCTTGTCTGCGTTGCGTCTGGGCCGAGACGCATGTTTTCGAGTTTCCAGGCGGCCACTGTTCTGTTCAGAACCAG
>NZ_JANWVH010000077.1 GCF_025056915.1 Meiothermus sp.
TCCCAGCACCGGGCAGGTCACCGGTACGGTCTTTGGTGGTGACCCCCTGGTTGGAACGGTTAGCCCCACCCAGCCCCGGCGCTTTACCTTTCAACTGGGCGGCCAGAGTTACGAGGGCTATATGTTCGCCCTCGACCCCGGGGTTATGGCCGGGAAGGTGGGCTCGAGCAAGGGCTTCATCGCTACCCGCCGCGACTTCAGCGCCCCGCAGGTGAGCATCCAGAGCCCCCAGTCGGGCGCAACCCTCTACCGCACCCAGACCTACACCCTGAGCGGGCAGGCCAGGGGCGACAATGGCAGCGGGTTTATCGTAGACCTGCCCTGCCGCTGGGCGAGCAGCGACGCGGGCGATACCCAGTTCCCCCTCCAGGGCAGCTGCAACCCTACCATTACGCTTCGCCCCGGAAGCCCTGCCAGCGTCACCTTCACACTATCAGCAACGGCCCAGGGCGGGGCCAGCGCCCAGACCAGTGTGACGGTTAACGTGCAAAACCCGCCTAACAGCGGCCCGCCCAGTGTGAGCATCATTGAACCCGCGAGCGGAAGCTCGGCCAGTGTGGGCAGCACGGTGACGCTTGGGGGCCGGGCAGTAGGTGGAACCCCACCGTATCGCAACTACCGCTGGAGCTGGCAAGCCAGTAAGCCCGGCTGTGCCGAGATCGACATCTCTGTCCGAGCGCTGCCCAACCAGCCTATTGGCGGGGGTCAGTACTGGGAGTGGAACACCGCTGGGGCGCAAAACAACCCAAACGGTTGTGGTTTCGATAATGCCGGCGGCACCCTCCGGCTCTACGTCACCGATGACCTCAACCTCACCGGGTCGGCCTCTATTGCCTTCCGGCTTTTCTATCTTCCGCCGCCCAACTGAGAAAGGAGCGAAGCACATGAAGCGGTTCCTCATTTTTATGCTGGTACTGGGTTCCCTAGGCCTGGCCCAGAAAGACCCTCACCCCTGCTACCTGATGGGCATCTTTAACCCCAACAACACCCCCAACGCCCTGGGCTCGGTGGGCTTTGTGATGAGCAACGAAGGCCTCTTGCAGGATGGCAAGCCCCTGAGCGGCCCTGGCGGCCAGGCGGTGGCCCAGGCCATGGCGCAGTCCATTGGCTCGGTACAGCCCATGTCCTACTGCATTCACAACCTGTCCGGTGGGGTCGTCCAACTGCAATACTTCCGCAGCAGCCCTGAAGGGGCCAAGGACTGGCTGGGCAAAATCCGCAAGGGGGCCCCCAGCTGGGTAGGCCTGCAAGTGGGCGACGAGGCCGGGTTGTTTCGCGGCGACCAGGGCCAGCCGGGTTTCAACCTGGCCTTCCGCTACCGCGAGTATGCCTTCTTGCTGACCAACAGCAGTGTGAACGACCCCGAGAGCTACCGCAAGTGGGCCCTGGCCGTCATTGAACGAGTACAGAAGTTCAAGTAGGTTGCAGGTCTCAGGTTGCAAGCCGATTCACAGAAAACGGAGAAGACCATGAACAAGCTCTGGCAAACAATCCTGGTACTGGCAATGGGCCTCTCGCTGCTGACGCTGGCCCAGAGCGCCCAGCGGCTGATCCTGAACGGGCAGGTGGCCTCCACGCGGGTGATCGTGGTGCAGGGGGTGGCCTACGTGCCGCTGGCCGACGTGGCCAAGGCCCTGGGCCAGACCGTGGTCAAAGTGCAGGGCGGCTACGAGATTCGCGCCGCCGGGGGAGCCAACCAACTGGCCGGTCAGTTCCAGGGCAAGGTGGGGGATCAGATTCTGACCGGGCTCTTCCGGGTGCAGGTGCAGAAGGTGGAGCGGATGGAGGGCTACACCACCCGCTTCGACAAGAACAACCTTACCATCCAGCCCCGCAGCCCCGAGGAAGAGCTGGTGGTGGTGACCGGGGTGCTCAAAAACGCCAAGCAGTCGGGCACGGTGGCCCCCTCGCTGAGCGCCAACAACCCCGGCAACACCGCCCTGGCCGGGGCCGATGGACGCTCGTTCCCACCCATCGCGTACGACAGCCCCAGTGGTACCAACACTGGCGGTAGCTTCACCCTGCTGCCGGGGGCAGCCCTGAACTTCGCGGTGGTGTTCTCGGTGCCCAAGGGAATCGAGGTCAAGGCGCTGGTACTGCGGGTGGGTGAGTATGGCGATGCGGGCAGCAAGGACGTGCGGGTGAGCTTTTAGCCGATAGCCAACCTTCCATTCAATGGGCCCTTTGCGCTTGCAAAGGGCTTATTTAGCTTCTGCGCCAGGGCGTAACGCTGATATAACGTGGGCTCAACTAGGCTGTGGCCCACATCATGGTTAGACTGGAGGGGGGAACCAGAGTAGAGCCAACTGCCTTACTACGGCCACGTGTCAAGCGTGTGGTACTCAAGCGAGCTGGGCTGGCCCTGGCCCTGTGGGGTGAGCCGGGCATCGGTAAGAGCCACACCGCGCGGGAATTGTTGCAGGAAACCCCCTGCCGCAGCGTCAGTCTGCATGCCACCGTGCTGCTCCCCGATCTGGCTCGAGCCCTCTCCCGGCCTGCCAGACTCCCCATGTGGGCGCAGACCTTGCTCGAGCGGATGCAACGGGGCGAGCATGTGGAGTCGGGAAAAGCCGCCTCTGCCTTGAGCGCTGTTCTGGCCGCGTCGGCGCCGGTCATCCTGCACTTAGAGGATCTGCACGAGGCCGGCCCCGAGCGCCTGGAGTTTGTAGAGAAGCTGGCCGGAATGGCCTCCCACACGAAGGGTACAGCCTTGCTTGTGACCAGCCGGGTCAGGCCACCCGAGCCCTTCACGGCCTTTCGGATGGAGCCCCTGGATGCCGAAAGCATCCGAAGGCTGCTCGAGGCCGAAGCCGGGGCCACCCTCCCGCCCGAGGCACTCGGCTGGATTCACACGCAAGCTGCAGGGAACCCGCTTTTCACCCTCGAGTTTTTTCGCCATCTGGCCCGGCGTGGTTTTTTGTGGAACGACGGGCGGCAGTGGCGCTGGCGGGCTCCGGCGGGATCGGACGTGCCGCATAGCGTCGAGGCCCTGATCGAGCGGCTGATCCAGGAGGCCACTGCTCGGCCCGAACTTAAGGATGCGCTCGAGGCCAGGGCCATCCTGCCATCGGAGGTCTCAGACGCCCTGTGGGTCGAGGTTGCCGGGCTTAGCCACGAAGCGCTGAGCCGGGCCGTTCTCGAATTCCAGCGCCGGGGTCTGCTGCGGGGTGAACAGTTCGCCCACCCCCTCTTCCGCGAGTTGAGCTTGAGCCTGGTGTCCCCGGCCCGGCGTGGGGAGCTGGCGCGGCGGGCACTCGAGGCTTTGCGAGAGCGCAATCCTCAAGAGGCGGCAACCCTCGTTGGAGAGGCCGGTCTGGACGGAGTTGCAGCGCTCGAGCTGCTACACCAGGCTGTGCGTAGCGCCCGGCTGGCCGGAAACGAGGTGCAGGCCGCTCGATGGCTGGCCCAAGCCGTGGAATACGCCGAAGGAGAGGCGCAGGGGAAGATGGCGCTGGAGGCCGCGCAAGTTCTTCAGCACTACGACCTATCCCAAGCCGCCCGGTTGTTTAAGCTCGCCCTGGCGACTCCCGCTGCCGGGGTTGAGACCGTGCGTGCTTATGCCCATCTGCTGGCCCGCCAGGGCCGAATTCCCGATGTCAAAGCTTTGTGGGCAGAACTCCCCGCCCGGCTGCGCGAAGGGATCGAAGCCCCTGTGCTGGCCATCACCACCTACCACGTAGGAGGCAACAACAGCGAGGCGTTGGAAGTCTGGGAAGCCCACCCCCAGCTGCACGCTCATCCCTCGCCCGAACTGCTCAGGGCTGTGGCGGCTTCTGCTCTGGCGATGGGCCGGATGGAGCAAGCCCAGACCCTTGCCGCCCAGGGGCTGACCATCCCCAACCCCGCCTTACGATGCGAGTTTTTGTCCATCCAGGCCCTGATCTACTACCACCAGGGCCAATACAACCTGGCTGAGGCTACCCTCGCTGAGGCCCTGGTGATACTCACCCGGCTCAATGCCCCCCGCCTGCGGGCGACGGCACTTGTCAACCGTGCGGCCTTTTTGAGGATGCTGGGCCGATACCGCGAGATGAACCGCTGCCTCGAGGAGGCCTTGCAGATTCGCCGCGAGGCCGGTGACGTAAAGGGCTACGCCTTCGCGCTGGCGGCCTTGGCCGAGTTGCTGATTGAACAAGGACATTACGAGCGGGCCGAAGAAGCACTGAGCGAGGCCATAACCGCCCTCGAGCCCTATGGGCCCGACCGTTTTTTGGCCAACGCTCATTCGATGGCGAGCCTGCTCTACCGCTCTCAGGGCACTCCCATCGCCAAGCTGCTGGCCCTCAAACACGCCGATCAGGCCCTGGCGTATGCCCGCCAGATCGGCAGCCCCAGGGTGGTGCGGGAAATCCTGTTCGACGCTTCGCTCGCTGCTACCGCTGCGGGGTTCGCCGAGCGCGGCCTGGAGTTGGCTGCCGAGGCGCAAAAATTGGGGGAGACCGCCGGGGATTCGCCCCACGACAACTTTCGCACCCTTTGGGCGCGGGGCATGGCCCTCGAGGCCCGTGGCGACCCAGCGGCGTTGGAAACCCTCCGGCGGGCGGTCGAGCTGGCCCGACCGCTGGATGTGGCCATTGACGAGCACAAGCTCGGCCTCGAGCTAGACCGGCTCACCGGCAACGTGGAGAGCGCCCGCCACCGCCTGGCCTGGTTTGAAGAACGCGGTCTGATGAACGGGGTCAACCTGGCCCGGCGCTACTTTCCTCAACTGGCCGAAGCGCCCCCCGCCAACCCCGAGAGCGCAGGCCCGAAGCGGCTCGAGGTGCTGGGTTCGATGTGCTTTGCCGGGGAACCCCTGCGCGGTCGTAAACGCCAGGAGTTGTTGGCCCTGCTTTTGGAAACCCGCCTCGCCGGACGCGTTGAGGTGGGCAAGCTCGAGCTCCTGGATCACCTCTACCCTGGCGAGGACGAGGGAAAAGCGGCTTCCTCGCTCAAGGAACTGATCCATTCGGTAAGGGTGAGTCTGGGTGCTCTGGTCGTGGCGACCACCGCCTCCGGGTATGCCCTGGGTGCGGCGGTCAGCTCCGACCTGGAGGAGTTTTTGCGCACCGGCGAGGCCCGCTTGTGGCGGGGGGTTTACCTGGGGGGTCTTGCTTCCCTCCACGAGACCGTGCGCGAGTCGGTCTATCTGGGCTTGCGCACCCGCGCCCAGGCCTTGCTAGAAGCCGACCCCAAGGAGGCCGCCCGGCTGGGAAGAATCCTGCTGGAGGCCGACCCCTACGACCTCGAGGCTTTGCGGCTGACCCTGGGGGCCCTGCGCCGCTCGGGGAACCACAAGAGCCTGGGTCGGCTCTACGAGGAGGCCCGGGGATGGATGCTCGAGGTCGGCGAGACCTTGCCGGAGCACTGGCAGGGCTTCCTCACGCTCTGAGCTACCCCTTGACCGGTTCCGTTTCGGCCCGGCCCCACAAAGTCAGCGCTGCCGCATATCGCTCACTGGATGATTCCGATGCGGAGTCTAAGTCCAATCCAGCAAGGCGATGGTGCAGGGTTGTGCCGTGCCGGGCTCGAGGCTTCGCTCGAAATGCGTGATACCAACATTAAACGTACAAGCAACTTTCAAGGAAACACGGATGGGGGTGGGTGGTCGGAGGTGGGTCTCCAACACCTGCCACCTACGCCCTAACCCCTGCTTCGACGCACCGCTTCAATCGTATGAAAAGTGTTCAGGCCAAGTTTGGCATGAAAGCGTTCTTCACCAAAATGGAGCCTTCCGGGGGTTAGAAATTCTTTGTCCTGGACAGAACCTTGGCCGCCCATAGCCACGTCTGTGAAGTGCGCGATAAAGAACCAAGTCAACCCTTTCCGGCAAAAGCCTGCCCAATTCTGACCTGCTTCTGACCAGCCCCAGGGCACCCTGGGGGTCGAAAGGAGTCACCATGTTCGACCCTAGATTGCGCACCCTGGCCGTACTTCTGGCCGCCAGTATGGCGCTGGCGGCGGGCACCACCTACAGCATCGTGGTAGGCGGCCAGGTGATGCCGGACAAAGCCATCGTGGTGAACGGCAAGACCTATCTACCCGTCTCGGTGCTAAAGACGCTGGGGGTTGGCTATAGCCTCAGGGGAACCACCCTCACCCTGGCCCACCCGGCCCCTGCCAACCAGACCCCCGGCGGGGCCAACCAGCGGGCTTCGCTGGAAGGCTGCCTAGGCGAGACCCTCTTCAACGGCATCTGGCGCTTCCGGGCGACCCGGCTCGAGCCCATCGTAAAAGATGCCGGAACCCCCCTCGAAACCCAGGGCTGGGGCGTGACGGTGGAACTGCGTAGCGGCGCCAGGGCCATGGTGCAGCCGGTTTTTACCGGAATGCGCGACCAGGGCATCCAGGTCGCCTTCGACGACGCCCAAACCCTGACCGCCGACGCGCTGGACGTGCAGAAGCTCACCTATGCCAACCTCCCGCCGGGGGGCGTGCTGACCCACCAGCTCAAGTTCTGGTATCGCTACGACACCCCCAAAGACCAGATCAAAACCCCCACCAAACTGCTCCTCGAGATCAATCCCAATGGCTTCGAGAACACCATCCGGGCCAGTGGGGCCAGCTACACCACCCCTACCCCCAGCCTGCGGGTGCGGCTCGACTGCCAGAAGTAGCGCGGCAGCCGGTAGCCGGCAGGACAAAGGAAGTGACCGTGTGGAAGAGCAATCCGGCATCTTTTATCGCATCTGCCCGCGCTGCTACCGCGCCGTTCCGGCCCACTCACAGGAGCACTACTGCCTCAACGACGGCGAGCGGCTGCTCGAGGCCTGCCCCCGCTGCCAAGCCAGGCTCACCTCGCCGTATGCACGGTTTTGCGGCGTCTGCGGCTGCGAGCTGGGAAAAAGCCGAACAGAAGAAGTATCGGGAGGAAACCTATGAAACGTTGGTATGCAGGCGCACTACTGCTGGTTGGGCTCCTTGGCTGTAACCCCTCCACCCCCCCCACCGGGGGCATCACCACCCCCATTAAGGCCACCGAGGGCGGCACCGTGGAGAACGGGGGGGCCCGGCTGGTCATCCCGCCGGGGGCCCTCTCCCAGGACGCCACCGTCACCCTGAGCCTGGCCGCCAAACCCAGCGAGCCATCCGAGAACCCCCTGAAGCCCGCCGGCCCGGCGGTGAGCTTCGACCTGGGCGGGGCCACCTTGCAACAGGCCGCCACCCTGGAGCTGCCCACCGACGTAGCAGGCCAGGAAGGCGACCTGGTGATCCTGGAGAAAAACCCCACCCCCGGCCCCGACGAGCCACAGATCCGGGTGCACGCCGCTAGACCGGTAGGGGGGGCGCAGGTTTCGGGCCAGAGCCTGGCCAGTAAGGTGGCCTACAGCGTGACCCGCAAGGCCTCGTACGTGGCCTATCTGGTGCCCAAACCAAAGCCCCAGGAGGGCGTGGCCGGGCGGCCCCTGCAGGTGCCCTTCTACTGGCAGGCCTACATCCCCTGGTGTGTGCCCACCTCGCTGGCCATGGTACTCAACTACCACCAGGCCCTGCCCGCCATCGCCGGAAGCACCAAGTTCCCCGGCGGCTTCGCCAGCAACTTCGGGCTGGCCAGCCTGATCAAGCAACCGGCCAGCAGCGGTTCCAACGTGGTCTCGATCCTCAAGGCCGCCGGGGTGCCCGACAGCGCCTACTCCACCATGCAGTGGGACGCCGACCTGATCCCCTCCAACCCCTTCAGCGCCTACATCGTGCTGGCCACCACGGGCGTGTTCGGGCTGTTCCCCGCCAAGCCGGTCTGGACCTCCTCCGACCGCCAGTGGCATGGCTTCGTGATCTCCGGCCTGACCAACGCGGCGGGCGACGGCATCTTCCTGCACGACTCCAACTTCCGCTGGGGGGGCGCGCCCAACCAGGTCACCTGGGCGCAGTTTCGCGAGCAGAACTGCAAGCTCAAGGACGAAAAAGACCCCTCCAAGGGCTGCTCGGGCGACAAGGAACTGGACGGCCTCTACACCCTGATTTTTTACAACGACCCCAAGCCCGAGACCCAGCGGCGCGGCTCCATCGAGCTCAGCCGCGACCCCTCCTCGCTCACCTTCCGCAACCCCTCGAACGAGTTGATCTCGCGCTGGGATTGGGAGGGCGGCTATCCGAATGGCTACTACTTCACCGACGAGGCCACCAGGCTGAGCACCTTCCCCTACGGGAGCAACCTGGTACAGGACGCCGAGTTTCGCTCGCTCATCTACCGGAGCAGCCGCCTCGAGGTGGGCTTCAACGTCGTCAACGTGACCAACGTGGCCCTGGACTTCGAGCTAGAGGCCCGGCTGTACGTCAACAACGCCATGAAGTCGCAGAAATTGGTGAACACCAACGTGGCCGCCTACGACGACAGCCCCATCAACCTGGACTTCGGCAACCTGGCCGACCTCGCGGGCACCATTGGCAGCCCCACCCCGGCCCGCCTCGAGCTCAACCTGCGCCAGGGCGGGCAGGTGCAGGATGTGAAGCAGATTGCCTTCAAGCTGGCCCCCAACCCCCCCACCCTCCCCACCGTCCGTATTCTGGTGCCCAGCGCGTCCATTACCCTGCTCAAGGGCGAGCCCTTCACCTTCCGGGGCGAGGGCTTCGACCCCCACTCCCTGCCCGATGGGCGGGCCCGGCTGTCCTGGCTCGAGGGCGGAACCCTGCTGGGCAACGGCAGCAGCTACACCCTGACCCCCGCCGCCGCAGGTACCCGCACCGTCAACCTGGTGGCCACCGGCGAGTACGGTCTCCAGGCCACCGCCTCCACCACCTTTACGGTGATTGACCCCACCCGCACCCCCGGCGAGATCGTAATCGTGGAGCCCAAACCCAACGCGGCCTACTGGAGCCCCACCATCAACCAGGCCCTGGTGGACGTGCCGCTGGTGGGCTACGCCACCTATTCCAACGGTGCGGCAGTACCCGGAGCACGGCTGGTCTGGACCGCGCAGGCCCAGGGCGGGAGTGAGGTAGAGGTGGGGCGGGGTTCCAGTCTCACCGTCAGGCTGGCGGGCGGTCGGAGCTTTGCCCTGCCCTACACCATCCGCCTGACCGTGCTCTCCGACGCCGGAACCCCCATCGGCTCCAGAACCGTCCTGATCACGGTTGGTTATACCTACATCGGCTAGGAGGCATCATGCACCGGCTTCTCGGGGTATTCCTGGCTGCACTGCTGGCCGCCTGCAACTCCGGCCCCACCAGCCCGCCCGTCATCCACAGTTTCACCGCCACCCCGGCCTCGCTGCCGGCAGGGGGCGGGCCCACCCGCCTGAGCTGGGAGGTGAGCGGCGCCAGCGCCCTCACCCTCCAGGGGGAAAACGTCACGCCTGCCGACAAGGGCAGCCGGAGCGTAACCGTCACCGCCAGCCAAACCTTCACCCTCACCGCCCGCAACAGCGCCGGGAGCGTGAGCAAGGAGGTTAGCGTGACGGTAGCGGAAGCCCCCTCCATCCGCATCTCCCCCACCTCCCGCGCTTTTGTGGCCGGCAATCCCGGTGGGAGCTTCGACGCCAACGTGACCGGCTCGACCGCTGCCATTAACTGGAGCCTGACGGGCCCTGGCAGCCTCAGCGCCACCAGCGGCCCCTCGGTGATCTACACCCCGCCCCCCAGCGTAGCGGTGCTGGCTTCCGCGACCCTGACCGCCGAACTCGAGGGCACCGGCCTCTCGGCCACCGCCCAGATCAGCGTGGCCCCCACCGTGCTTGTCGGGGGGGTGCTGTTCTACAACGCCGACGGCTCGGGCACATTGGGGGCGCTGGACGGCAGCGGGGCCTACACCCCGGTCAAAACCTTCGCGGCGGGCGACCTGCCAGCGGGCGTCACCCTCACCGGCAAGCCCTACGACCTCTACGAGCTCTTCTACAACCCCGACGGCTCCGGTGCTTTGGGCAGCTTCGACGGAGCCGGCAACTTCCGCAGGTTGCGGAACTACACCCCCGGGGAGTTGCCGGTCGCACAGGATCAACTGGTCAGCCTGGGCGACCGGGTGGTGTTCTACAAGGCCACCACCGGAACCACCGTCTGCGCCAGCTACGGCGACAATTACAGCCTGACTACCCCCGTGACCCAGAGCGGTTATTCCAAGGACTGGAACTCCGTCCTGCGGGTCAACGACGCCAACGGGGTGTTCTTCTATCGGCAGTCCACCGGCACCGGCGGTTACGGTACCTACAACGCCGCCTGCGCATGGACGTTCATCTACGCCAACAACGGCTACACCGCCAACTGGAGCCACCTCCTGCGTACCGCCGCCGGCGTGCTCTTCTACCGCAAAAGCGACGGCATCGGGGCGCTGGTGAGCTATGCCGCCAACGGAACCCCCTCCCAGACCGGTACCTATCTCGCCGGGAAGCTGGCGGCGGGCTGGGATCAGGCCGTATATACCCGGTTTGGCGTTCTGTTCTACCAAGCCGACGGCTCGGGGGAACTCGCCACCTTTAGCGGCAATACCTATACCAGGGTGAAGCGCTTTGCCGCTGGGGAGCTACCGGTGGGTGCCGCTCTGGTGGTGGCGGTAGGCAATTAGAATCGTCGTGCAAAGCCCCTGGTCTGTGGGAGGCCGGGGGCTTTTGGTTTTGCTGAAAACTTGCAGTGGGTCAAATCAAGGGTCACCGCGACAAAAAGGGTACACGGGCCTTCCAAGAAGGCGTAGCCGACGAGGAATCTAATATCGCAGTTTTTGGGACTATCTGGAAAAAGCGCGGTTGTAAGAAATCGTTTGTATGCACAGCCAAGCACCGCCGGGGGGTGTCTTTGCCCGAGCGTGAGGGGTTTTCATTGCGGTAAGCTGAAAAGACCCACCCTCGAGGTTTTCCCGCTTGCCTTCACCAAACCTACACATCCCGTACTGCACCCATACACAAGAATCCCAGAACATGGCTGTCGCGGAGGTAACGTCTTGAAAAGACTCTTTCCGACCATCGCCACCCTGCTCGCCCTGGCACCTCCGGCCCTGGCCCAAGGCGCCCTCGAGCTTCCCCAGGCCCTCCAGGCCCTGCCGGGCACCCTGGACTGGAAAAGCGCCGACCTGAACTACGAGAGTGCGGTGCGGCAGTTGGAAGCCGCCCAGGCCGCCCTGGGCTTCAAGTGGTCGGGCGGGGCCGACTACACCCTGCGCGAGAGCGGCAGCAACCTGACCCTCTCCAGCACGGCCAGCCTTGGGGTGCTGCCCTGGTCAAGCAGCGCCGACGCCGTACGCAGCGCCGAACGGGCGCTGGAGCGGGCCGCCCTGACCCGCCGCGAGGCCCGCAACGCCCTCTACCTGGCCCTGCACAACCAGTACTATGGCCTGCGTCAGGCCCAGACCGACCTGACCATTGCCCAGACCACCCTGGCTTTGCGCGAACGCCAGTTGCAGATTGTCAGCGCCCAGAACCAGGCCGGTACCGCCACCCTGAGCGACCTGCTTACCGCCCAGCAGAACCTGGACACCGCCCGCTCGGGGCTGGTGAGCGCCCAGGGGGCCCTCGAGCTCGCCCGCCTGACCCTGGCCAGCACCCTGGGCCTGAGCCCCCAGCAGCTGGGCAACCCGGTCACCGCCCCCGAGGAGCCCAGCCTGCCCGGCGAGAGCCTGGAAACCCTGCTGCAAAGGGCCCTGGCAAGCCGCTCCGACGTTCTGCGAAGCCAGTCTCAACTGCGCGATGCGGAAGAAAACCTGGCCAGCGCAGAGCGCGACCGCCTGATTCCCAGTGCCGCCCTGAGCGCAGGCTACAGCACCAGCGCGGCCTCGCTCTCGGCGGGCCTGAACCTCAAGAGCGGCACTGCCTCGCTCTCGGGGGCGGTGCCGCTGGTACAAGGGAGCGGCGGAACTGTGCAGGCCCAGGGCTGGAGCCTGGGGCTCTCGCTCAGCGTGCCCATTTTCGACCCGGTGAGCGACAGCCGCATCAGCACCGCCCGAACCGCACTGCAAGCCGCCCAGCAAGCCCTGGAAACCACCCGCAAGGCCGCCGAGCTGGACGTGCGGCAAAAGTACCAGAACCTTCAGACCGCCAGGGCGGCAATCGCCGCAGCCCGGGCCGGCCTGAACGCGGCCAACCAGAGCCTGCGCACCGCCCAGGCCCGGCTTCAGGCCGGCACCGGTACCAGTGTGGACGTCCAGGCCGCCCAGCTCAACCAGCTCCAGGCCCAGCGCAACCTCGAGGCCGCCCTGATCCAGGCCCAACTGGCCGCGCTGGCCCTGCAAAACGCCCTTGGCCAAGACCTGACCGCCACCCTCGGAGGGAGTAAATGACGCACCGTGTCCCGAACCTTCTATCGAAACCCTTGCTTCTGCTGGCCATGCTGCTGGTTTGCTCCATAGGGTTAGCTCAGAACACCCTCACCCTGACTCAGGCCCTCTCGCAGGCCTACAGCCGGGGCCCCTCGCTGCAAAGCGCCCAGGCCACGCTGCAAAACGCCACCCTGCAGCTCGAGGCCCTCAAGGCCGACCCCAGCACGCTCATCGTGGCCCGCACCCAGGCCGAGCAGAACGCCAAGCTGGCCCAGGTGAACCTCGAGGCCACCCGGCTTTCGGTTATGCAGAGCGTGGTCAACGCCTACCTGAGCCTCTACGAAACCCAGCAGAACGTGGCCCTCTACCAGGCCCAGGTGGCCCTGAACCAGCGCAACCTGGAGGTGGCCAAAGCCCGGCAGGCCGCCGGCAACGCCACCGCGCTGGACGTGGCCCGCGCCCAGACCACCCTGGACAGCTCGAGGCAGTCCCTCACCAACGCCCAGTCGCAGATTCCGGTGCTGGCCGCCCAGCTTGCCGCCCTGATGGGCCTGAGCGACCTGGGCAACGTCGCGGTGGTTGCCCCACCGGCCCCCCCGGCGCTGCAAGCCGACCTTGCGGCCCTGAGCCGCGACCTCTTTAGCCGGCTGCCCGGCGTGCTGCAAGCCCAGCAGGCGGTAGAGCTTTCCGAACTGAACGTCAAGCTGGCCGACAACGACTACACCCCCGCCGTCCAGCTCACCAGCGCCAAAACCAGCCTGGAGAACAACCAGCGCACCCTGCAAACCGCCCAGCAAAACGCCCAGACCAGCCTGACCAACACCTATCAGGCCGCCCAGAACGCCTACCGCAACATCGCCCTGGCCCAGGCCAACGTGGCCAACGCCCAAAAGGTGGTGGAGCAGAGCCAGGCCGCCTTGCGGGCCGGCACCATCTCGGCCCTGCAACTGCAAACCGACCAGGTCTCACTCAAAAGCGCCGAGTATGCACTGATCCAGGCCCAAAGCGCCTACTGGAAGGCCCTGGCGGCCTTCTCGGTGGCCGCCGGGCAGGACTTTACCGGCCTGGTGCGGGCGGCAGGTGGGCCCTAGCGCCCAGACCCAAGCCAGGCCCGAAACCCCTGCACGGCGCAATACGACCCGGCCCCGCTTTGGTACACGACTACGCCTCGAGGCGTTCAAGAAATGTCTGGGCCTCGGCTTTCAACACAGGCAAATCGTCCTGAACAATCTTCCAAATCACTGCCTGGCTAACTCGAGCATAGTTGTGGATCAGGATGTTCCGAAAGCCAACAATCTGTTTGGCGGCGTTAATGGGTGCGTTGGGTTCAATCTTGAGCAATTGGGTGATGGCTTCGCCAACAATGCTCAATTGACGCTCGACTGCCGAGACCAGCAGGCGGCTTTGGTGGTAGGATTCGAAGGTTTGGCCTCGAGTGAACTCCTCGATGGCCTCAATCGCCTGGATGATGTCGAACAGGTAGGCTTGCGCTCTAAGCGGCATAGACCAGTAGCCGCTCGGAGGCGATGGACTCAAGAAAATAGGGGTTGTGAATCGCCTCGAGCTCAACCAAATCCACCGAAGCCCCCAGAGTCTGCTCGAGGCTTTCCAGGAGCCTGAAGTAAGCCCGCCCATGCTCCAGGGGCTCCATAGGCTCAAACTCCACGAGAAAATCGTAGTCGCTGGGAATGGGCTCACCCCTGGCCGCCGAGCCGAAAAGCTCGAGGCGCTTGACCCGGTGTTGCCGGGCAATCTGGCGGAGCAAGGGAAGCTCAACCATGACTCTAGCTTAGCAAATCATTGGCATGTATATACCACGGCTTCTCCTTGCCGCAGAAACCAGGAAAAACGAATTTCACGCTTGTATGAAGCTTTTGTCGTGGACCTAACGCCGTCGTATAAAACCCTTTGGCAGACTGCTGAAATCAGCGGTTCTCCACAATTGGTTCCTTTCTCGACGCATTGCGGGCGGTCAACTGAAATCTCGATTTTGCACCACGCTATCCATATAATCCCGTTTCAAACAAAACACCCGACGCATCTTCATCAAACCTTCGCATTCCATACACCGAACTTTGGCTATGCTGGAGGAACATCGAGGGGTGAACAT
>NZ_JANWVH010000078.1 GCF_025056915.1 Meiothermus sp.
GGGCTTCGGTAGCGCTCGGCCACCGATCGAAGCTGCTCGCTGGGGTGGCCTTTTTGCAACGCCAGGTAGAGCTTCAGATATTCGGCATGGGCCCACACCAGGGGCATGGCGCTGCCGGTGGGCCGCCCGGGGAAGAGGCCCCGCTTGGGTAGGGGCGGGCCGTCCCAGACCTGCTCGGGGATGAGCCCCCCCAGGCTGGCCGCACGGGCCATGGCCCAGAGGTAGGGCAGCGGGTCTTCCCCGGCCAAAAGGGCGTAGTGCCCCCGCTCCCCGCTCAAAAGGGGCCAGGCCCGGCCTACCCCGGCCCCGTCAAAGGGGCGGCCATCGGGGTGCTCACCATAGCCGTCGTGATTGTAGCGATGGTAAAAGGGTCCGCTGGGGGTCTCCACCCGCAGCAGGGCCTCCGCCAGCCGCAGGGTATCGCGGATGCGGGGGTCGTGCGGCGAGCGCAGCCCCAGCCGCACCAGGTAAAGGAAGTCCAGGCTCACCAATTCTTCGGCCTCGACCTGCTCGCCCTGGCGGTTGTGCACCAGCACCCGGCCCCGCAGGCCCATCGCCCCCGGCGGACGGATTCGCACGTAGTGGCCCCCCACCCCGTGCTGCTGGTCGAGGGGGGTGTTCTCCACGAAGGTCCACTCCTCAATCCGGGCGTTCCAGGCATCGGCCAGCGAAAGGGCATAACTTTGGTGGAGTTCTTCCAGAAAGGCTGCCCCCGCCACCAGCGCGGCCACCTGCACCCCCAGCGTGAAGGGGTTGGCCCCGGCGTTCTCCTCCCAGCGGTCCTGGGGGCTATAGGGGCCGTTTTGGGCGATGAAGCCCAGAGCCCTGTGCACCATCTGTCTGGCCAGGGCTTCCTCAGAAAGCCCTCCTTCCTCGGCCAGGCGCGACGCCAGCAACACCGGCAGGGCCACCTCGTCGAGCTGGAGGCCTGTCCAGTAGGGCCGCCCATCGGGGTAGAAGTTCTGCGGCCAGCTTCCATCGGGCCGCTGGGTGGCCACGAGGTAGGTCAGCATCCGCCGGGCGTCCTCCACCTGGCCAGCCTCGAGCAACGCCAGCCCGGCCTCCACCGCGTCGCGCGGCCAGACCAGGTGGTAGCCGCCGGGGTCGTCGTGGGAGGCGCCCCAGGGGGTGGAGAGGCTGGCCACCACCGCCCCCGGGTAGGTGGTGTCTTCGTGCACCCGCAGCACCATGGCCGAGGTGCGGGCTAGGGCGGTGAGCTGGGGGTGCTCCCCCTCGATCTGCAGCCCCCGGGCCCAAGCCTCCCAGCCCTCCAGGTAGCGCGCCCGCACCACCCCGTAGCCCTCGCATAGGCTCGAGCGGGCCAGGGTGTGGGCTCCTTCCGGAGTGGGGGCAAAGCCCAAGGCCAGCACCCCCTCGGGGGCCAGGAGTTCGCCCATCAGGGCCACGTTGCCCCCTGCGGCCCGGCGGAAGCCCCAGGTCATGGCCCCGTTTTGATGGAAGTCCTGCCAGCCATCGGAAAAGCCCACGAAGCCTGCGCTGGCTCGGGCAAACCCCGGCTCGGCCAGGAGCGCGAGGGCCGCGCCTGGCGCCTGGGCGAAGAGCCCAGAGTCCTCCACCCAGGCCGTGTTGCCGTAGCCGCTGCCGCCCAGGTGCGGGGCCAGCAGCGGATAAAGCCGAAAGCCCGCCCCTTCCCGCCAGTACCGCACCAGCACCACGTCGCGGCTGGGGTCGGCCAGGAACTCCAGTTCCAGCGTGTAGCCTTCGCCCTGGTGCTGCACCCGCGGCAGGGGCACCTCGGGGGCCGGGGTGGAGAGGGTGTAGCGCTGCACCCGCTTGACCTCGTACCAATTCCCCTCCCGGGCCGCGATGAAGCCCAGATCGCGGATCTGGGGCTGGCCGGTGGAGGGCCAGAAGACCTCGTTCAGGATGCCGTGGCCCAGGGTGAACCAGACCCGGCTGGTGCCCAGGGCCGCACCCACCAGGTCTTTGTCGCTGGAGGCCCAGGTGGGGGGGATGCCCGGTGCCCCAAAGGCCTCCATCACACCCCTCCCAGAGGCCGCCAGGCGTGGCCCTCCTCCATCAGGCGGCCCATTCCTACCGGCCCTTCCGACCCGGCAAGGTACGACTCCGGCTGACCCTCTTTCCAGGCCTGAAGCACCGGCTCCAAAATGCGCCAGGCCCACTCCACCTCGTCAAAGCGCAGGAAGTGGGCCTGGTCACCCTGCAAAGCATCGAGCAAAAGCTGTTCGTAGGCCGAATAGGCCGCGTCGCCGGGGCGTTCGTAGGGGGCCTCGAGCACCACCGGGCGGGCCTGGGGTGTAAGCCCCGGCGTCTTGGCCCAGGCGTGTAGCTCGAGGCGCTCCTCCGGCCTCAGCCGGAAAACCAGCCAGTTGCCCTGGGGAATGCCCTCGCCGAAGAACTGCGCCGGCACCTCGCGGAAGCCCACCGCCACCTCGGCGTAGTCGGCCCCCAGGCGCTTGCCGCTGCGCAGGTAGAAAGGCACCCCGCGCCAGCGCCAGTTGTCCACATAGAGCTTCAAAGCGGCAAAGGTTTCGGTGGTGGAACCGGGGGGGATGTGCGCCTCCTGCAGGTATCCCGGCACCGCCTGGTTTCCAATTTTCCCGGCAATGTACTGCCCTCGCACGGCGAACTCGTCCACCCGGGCCGGCGGAATGGATCGCACCGAGCGGAGCACCTCTACCTTGTGTTCGCGCAGAATCTCGGCATCCCAGACCGAGGGGGGTTCCAAGGCTACCAGGGTCATAAGCTGCATCAGGTGGTTCTGCAGCATGTCCCTGAGGGCCCCGGCCTGGTCGTAGTAGCGCCAGCGCCCCTCCAGGCCCAGGGTTTCAGCGTAGGTAATCTGCACCTGGGCCACGTGCTGGGCGTTCCAGATGGGCTCCAAAAAGCGGTTGGCAAAGCGGAAGACCAGCAGGTTCTGGGTGGTCTCCTTGCCCAGGAAGTGGTCTATTCGGAAAATCTGTGCTTCCTTCCAGTGGCGGTGCATCTGCTGGCGCAGGGCCTCTGCTGAAACAAGGTCATAACCAAAAGGCTTCTCCACCACCAGCCGGCGGAAACCCACCGACGCCTCGCTCAGTCCAGCCCGGCCCAGCCCCTCGGCTGCGGCCCCGAACAGATCGGGCGGGAGGGCCAGGTAGAAGAGGGCGTTCGCGGCGATATCCTCCTGCAGGCAGGCCAGACTATCGGGGCTCAGGTCGCCGTAGCGGTAGCGGATGCGACCTTGTATCCGGGCCCACAGCGCAGGGTCGAAGCCCAGCACGAACTGGCGCAGGGCCTCCTCAAGCCGCCCCAAAAAGGCCTCCCGGCTCAGCTCCTCCTGGGCGTAGCCCACCAGCTCGAGGCCCTCCAGGTGCCCCCGGACCCACAGCCGGTAAAGGGCGGGCAGCAAAAGCCGCCGGGTCAGGTCGCCGGTGGCGCCCAGGATGACCAGAGTGGTGGGGGGTAGGGCGGTGAGCATGTGCCTATGTTTCGCCGTACCGGTAAGGATTTGGTAAAAGGCTGGGTATTATCGCGGTTTTCGCTATTTTGCCACCATGCCCATTAGCAAAAATCTGTATCTGGTTTGCGAGAACTGCTCTGGGCCGCTCTACGCTCATCGTAGCCACCCCGATCCGCGCTGGTGGGGCTGCAGACGTGAAGGCAGCGCGTCCCAAGGCTCTGCATGGGCACTACCCCCCCACATGCACCACCGGGCGACGGCTTGGGTCGGGCTCGGCCCGGCGCAGAATCTCGTGGGTGAGGCTCCCGATATCCCCCTCGCCCCAGAACAAAAAGCGCAGGGCCTGCTGGAACGGGCTGTGTTCGCCCCACTCCAGGTAGACGTGGGGCCGCTGGCCGGTCTGGTCGCGCATGTAGAGCAGAATGGCCGCAATGGCGTTGGGCACACTGGCCGACTGGGTGCGCAGCACCCGGTAGGGGCCAACCCGCACCCCAATCACCCGCACCCGACTGGAAAACTCCGAGGGGTCGAGCACGCCAATTTCCAGAAAAAGAAGGCTTCCCTGCCCGGGCAGGTGGGTATCGTGGCGCATCTCCTCCTCGGCGGCGCTGTACTCAAAGAGGGTGCCCCGTTCACGATGGTGGGCAATCAGGCGCAGCTCCCCCTCGGCCTGGTCAATAAAGCGCTTCGCCTCCTCGTCGAATTCCACCTCAGAGACCCGCAGTTCGAAGGCCCGCAGAATTCTCGAGACAAAGGACACCCCCAGAATGGCCGCGATGAACAGCAGGGCGATCCAAAGCCCGGTGGAGCGCTCGAGCACGTTCATCGCCCACGTGTAGATGAAGACCAGGGTGATGAGGGCAAAGCCCAGCGCCGCCAGCCAGCCCTTCCGGCGCAGCACGGTGAGCCAGACCGCCAGGGAAGCCGAGGTCATCAGGGCCAGCACCCCGGTGGCGTAGGCCGCCCCCTGGGCGTCCACGCTGGCCTGGAACAGGAGGGTGATGAAGAAGGCCACCCCCGTGAAGAAGAGCACCAGCGGCCTGGGGATGCGGGTCCACTCGGGGGCCATGCCGTAGCGGGGCAGGTAGCGCGGCACCAGGTTCAACAGGCCCGCCATGGCGCTGGCCCCGGCGAACCAGAGAATCAGGATGGTCGAGAGGTCGTAGAGCGTAGCCACCCCCGACGGCAGGTAGGTATGGGCCAGGTAGGCCAGGGCCCGCCCGTTGGCCGCTCCACCGGGCTGAAACGCCTGGGGAGGGATGAGCAGCGTGGTGACCAGGCTGCTGCCGAGAAGGAAGAGACTCATGATAAGGGCCGCGCTCAGAAGGAGCTTGCGGGTATTCCGCACGCGCCCTCGGGGCCAGGCTTCGCTGTCACCGGGAGCTCCTCTGACCTGGGGCATCACCACCACTCCAGTCTCAAAGCCCGAGAGACCCAGGGCCAGCTGCGGAAAGACCAGCACCGCGGCCAGGGCCATCTCGCCGGGGCTGGGGTAGCGCAGGGCCAGGGCCTCGCCCCAGCGGCCCCAAAGCTCGGGTCGGGCCAGCAGTTCCTGGAAGGCCGCTCCAATCACCCAAAGGGAAAGCCCCAGGTAGAGCACCACCAGCACCACCGCCACCCCGATGGCCTCGCGGAAGCCCAGCAAAAAGACTCCCCCCAGCAGGGCAATCAGAACCAGGGTGAGGAGTACCGGATGCTCGAGCCAGCCAGGGGTGAGGGGGTTGCCGATGATGTGTGCGCTGGCGTCGGCGGCGGAGAGGGTGATGGTGATCATGAAATCGGTGGCCGCAAAGCCCAGAAGCACCAGCACCACCAGCTTGGCCGTCCAGCCCTTGAGCAGGCGCTCGAGCATCCCCACCGAGCCCTCGCCATGGGGGCTTTCGGCGGCCACCCGCCAGTAGACCGGCAGGGCCCCAAGCAGGGTGAAGAGCACCAGGAAGAGCGTAGCCAGCGGGGAAAGCAGCCCGGCAGCCAGGGCCGCAATGCCGGGCTGGTAGCCCAGGGTGGAGAAGTAATCCACCCCCGTAAGGCACATCACCTTGGACCAGGGCTGCTGGGTGTGGGGGGTGCTTTCGGGGGACTGAAGCAGCCAGCGCCTGAGCGCAGCGCGGTTCATGCCTGGTCTTTGTGGGCCTCGGCCATGCGCAGCGCCTCCTCAGCAGTCAGGCCGCTCTTGATGACCAAGGCCAGCAGAAGGCGGTTCTGGAAGTCGATGTGGCGAAGCAGGGCCTCGATTTCCTGCTCGGCCTTGATGTTCACCTCGAGGTCGTGCTCGGCCCGTAGCTCAGCGTGGCGGCTTTGCAGGTTCTGCCCAATCATCAGCAAAGGCATCAGGAAGAGCTGAATCATGTTGGATAAAAACAGCCAGAACACGAAGGCCATGGGGGGGTCGAATTTGAGCTGGGGTGGGGCCAGGAAGTTCCAGGAGAGCCAAAAGAGGGTCCAGAAGAAGATGATCAGAAAAAACCCCATGCTGCCCACGTGCTCGGTAATCCACAGGGCCAGCCGTTCCAGCGGGGAGAGCGAGTCTTTGTGTTCCTGGTTGGCATTGCGCAAGGGCCTGCGCCGCTTGAGCACCTCGGCAATTGAAGGGAGGTTTTGCATGGAGCTTAAAATACTCCCGTCGGTATGAATGGGCTCGAGCTCTCCGCCCTCCTCTTCTTGGGCAGCCTGCTGGCCGGGTTGGTGGGGGCCCTCACCGGGCTGGGGGGCGGGGTGGTGCTGGTGGCAACATGGCCCGCCGTCTCTTGCGTAAGGGCTTCCGGGTGGTGGGCTTTGACCAGAAACCAGAGGCTGTCCGGGGAATCTCGGGGCTGGTGGAAGCCAGCTCGTTGGAGCGCCTGATGCACCTGTTGGCGCCCCCACGTACAGCCTGGCTGATGCTTCTCGCGGGAGATGTTACCGAGGAGGCGGTGCAGCACCTGGCTGCTCTTCTGTCCCCTGGCGACCTGCTGGTAGACGGCGGCAATGCTCACTACAAAGACAGCCAGCGGCGTGCGGCCAGCCTGGCCGAACGGGGCCTGCTGTTTGCCGATGTGGGGGTCTCGGGAGGGGTGTGGGGCCTGGACAACGGCTACGGCCTGATGCTGGGTGGGCCTGAGGAGGCTTTGTACCGCTTAAGGCCTTTCCTCGAGGCCCTGGCGCCAGCTCCCGACAAGGGTTGGGTGCATGTGGGGCCGGTGGGGGCGGGCCACTTTGCCAAGATGGTGCACAACGGCATCGAGTACGGCATGATGCAGGCTCTGGCTGAGGGGCTCCACCTGCTGCGCAACAGCGAGTTCAGGGTGAACCTTCCCGCTCTGACCGAGGCCTGGCGCTACGGCACGGTTATCCGGAGCTGGCTACTCGACCTGGTGGCCGAAGGCCCGGCCTCAGACCCCGAACTAAAGGGGATCGCTCCCGTGGTGGCCGACTCCGGCAAGGGGCGCTGGACCTTGCAGGCGGCCCTCGAGCGGGGAGTAGCCCTGCCGGTCATCGCCCAGGCGCTGTTTGTCCGCTTCCAAAGCCAGAACCGCGAGGGCTTCGACAGGCGCCTGCTGGCCCTGATGCGGCACCGGTTTGGTGGGCACGCCGTCGAGCGGCCCGGCTAGGGTATGCCCTTTGCTGTAGAAATTTTTCCCCAACCCGAGGCGGTGGCCCGGGCCCTGGCGGGTGTGCTGGCCCTTGGCCTCAAGGAGGGGGGCCGGGCCGTGCTGGCGGGGGGAAGAACCCCCCTGCCGGCCTACCGCTTACTGGCCCGGGAAGCCCTTCCCTGGGAGCAAGTTGAGTTCATCCCCTCCGACGAGCGCTGTGTGGAGCCCGACTCCCCGGAGCGCAACGACCTGCTGATTCAAAAGGCCCTGGGCTCCAGGGCCCGACTCTGGCGCTTTCCAGCCGAGCTGGGGCCTACCGAGGCGGCCGAGCGGATGGAGGAGGTGGTGGCGCGCAAGATTCCCTTCGCGATAGTGGTGCTGGGCCTGGGCGAGGACGGTCACACGGCCAGCCTGTTTCCGGGGCACAGGCTAGACCACGAGACCTGGGTAGCCCCGGTGTTCGAGGCCCCCAAGCCCCCGCCCCAGCGCGTCACCCTTACCCCCAAAGCCCTGGCCCAGACCGACCTCTTGCTTCTGGTGGCTACGGGCAGGGCCAAGCGGGGGGCTCTTGCACGGTTGCTCGAGGGCGAGGCCCTACCACCCAACCTCATCCCCGCTCCCCGCCGGCTGGTGTTGTGCGACGAGGCAGCCTATCCTTACTCGTCGTCGGCAGAACGGTAGGACAGGGCTAGCAGCACCAGGAACACCAGTAAGGCAAGGGCCAGCCCCCAGACCCAGGGACCGGGCAGTTGGCCTACCGCAGCCCCCCAGGAGGCTTGGGGTGTGGAGTTCGAGCTTCAGCACCCAGCTCCCATAGACCACCAAAAAAAGCCATAAATAGTTGTGGCGCAAACGCACCGCCAGGGCCTGTCACTGGCTTACGGGCGGGGTGGGACGATGCGGGCTTTGCAACTACCGGGCCTGCCAGTCGCCCCCAGGCTGGCCCATCATCTGCAGGTAAAACCTGGTCTCCATCAGCCGCACCCGGTAGCGCGCCAGCTCGTAGTAGCGGTGGCGGCGGGTCTCCATCCAGAGGAAGATGGCATCCAGGGGCCAGCGCCAGTGCAAACACAAATGGCGGCATCTGGGGGTTGGCTGGGGCGAGCAATACAATGGCCGCGGTGGCACCCACCGCCCAGTTGGCAGCAGTATCCAGTCGGGAGCGCCAGACCGCCATGCGGGCCACCTCGCCCCGGCAGAGGTGAATGAGGGCGGTGGTCGGGTCTTTGGGGTTTATCTCCACCCCACCTATTCCCCAGTTTGCGAGAGAAGGTAGTTGGCAAGTCCCATTTGCTCTATCAGACTGCGCTGGGCCTCGAGCCAGTCAATGTGGGCCTCTTCCTGTTTTAGAATCTCGGCCAGCATCTCTCGAGTGCCGTTGTCCCCCACCTCCGCCGCCAGGGCCATGGTCTGGTTATAGCCTCGAACCCCCAACAGCTCGCCGTCGTAGTCGTTGAGCACAATGTCGGATACATTGGCCCCAATGCGAATATCACCCAGCCGGGCCACGTTGGGAGTACCCTCGAGAAAGATGATGCGCTGGATGAGGGCTTCGGCGTGGCGCATCTCGGTACGGGCGGTGGCCTCGAGGTGCTTGGCCAGCTTCTCGTAGCCCCAGCTCTCGCACATCTCAGCGTGCACCATGTACTGCATGATGGCGGCCAGCTCTTCGGAAAGGCGGTGGTTGAGTTGTGTTATAACCTCGGGATTTCCTTGCATTCAAACCTCCTTTGTACCGGTTGGGATACCCTTCGGTACCCAGCTTACTGCGAAGCGCTCCAGGTCGTACGAAGCCCCTCAAAAACTTGTCCTGTAGCAGCTTTGTGAGTTTTAACCCGCCTCCATGCACCGTCGGGAAAAGCCTAGCCCCCCAAAGGTAAAAATGGGGTAAAAGCCTTTACCTTCCTTTACGCCGCTTTTACCCCCTGGCCTCAGGCTTTGCAGCAAGGGGATGTTATGTTCGACCTGCATGAGCGTCTGCGCTACCTGGCCCGGAGCCTCGAGGGTGTCTGCTGGGTGCAGGAGGGCTCTACCGAGCGCTTCTACCACGGCAGCCCTGCTTTGCCGAAAAGCCTGTTCCTGGAGGTGATCGAGTCGGGCGGGGTGGTTTATGGCTTTGCACCGCATCCGGCCTGCCACTTCCATACCTCGGCTTTGCTCCCACATCCCCACCACCCCGGCTGGATTCGCCTGGCCGACCCTTCTGAAGAGGATGAGGAAGCCCTCTGGCAGAGCATCCGCTTTGCCCACGCCCGAGCTGCCCAGGCCCTGCCCCTGGCGCAGACCATCTCGGCGCGCCCCGCCCTTCTGCGTTCGGCCTGAAAGGGTACAATCCCGCTTGTATGGCCCGCAGGCGCGGACGCAAGCGATGGATGGTGCTGGGGGTGCTCCTCCTGGGGCTGTTTGTGTGGATTAATGCCCCAGGCCTGACCGCGCTTGCCTACCAGCTCTACTACACCCCTCGGGTGCAAGCCCTGCCCAAGGCCTCCGGCTTTGGCTCGAGTGACCGGGTGCTGGTGCTGGCCCCGCACCCCGACGACGAAGTGCTCTGTTGCGCTGGGACGCTCCAGCAAGCCCAGGGGGCGGGTGCTCAGGTGTACATCGCCTGGCTCACCAGCGGAGATGGCTTCGAATGGGACGCGGTGCTGCTGAGGCACACACCCGACCCTGGCAACAGGGCCATGCTCGAGCTGGGCCAGACCCGCATGCAGGAGGCCCGCAAGGCGGCAGAGGTACTGGGCGTTCCATCGGAACACCTGCGCTTTCTGGGCTACCCCGACCAGGGGCTTCTGCGTCTTTTTCTGGACTATTACTACTTCCCCTACACCGCACCCCGCACCGGGGTGAACCGGGTACCCTACCCCGGAACCCTCTCACCAGGGGCTTTATACACCGGGGAGAACCTCGAGCGCGACGTGGAGCGCCTTTTTGAGGAGATCCGCCCCACCCTCGTGCTGGCTCCGAGCCCCTTGGACGCCCACCCCGACCACCGGGCCACCGGTGACCTGGCCCTGCGCCTGCTGGGCAAGCGCAGGGAGCTGGACAGGGCCCGTTTCTGGATAGTGCATGGAGGGCTGGAGTGGCCCCTGCCCAAGGGGCTGCATAAGAGCCTGCCTCTGGAGCCCCCGCCGCGGGGCCACGGCCTCCCCTGGCAGCGGGTGCCGTTGCAACTGGAGCAGGTTGAGCGGAAGCTCGAGGCGGCCCGCGCCCACCACAGCCAGATCCTCATTCTCGGGCGCTTTATGGAGGCCTTTGTGCGGTCAAACGAACTGCTGAGTCCCTTGCCGCTGCCTTAGCCTCCGCGCTAGAGGTTTTACCAAACCTTTACCCCCGGACCTCAGTCTTGCGCTAGGTTTATGGGGATGTCGCGCGGTATTACCCGCCGTAGGGTGTTGCAGGGGCTAGTGGGGGGCCTGGTCTTCTCGGCTTTGGTTAAGGCGGAGGCCGTCTCTTGGCCCGCCTATGCCTACCGCTCGGCAGCGTTTTCTCGCTTCCTGGAGGATTCCTATGCCCTTGCCCCGGCCCTCACTCCGCCCTTCAGGGCCTGGCTCGAGACCCGCTACCAGCAGCGCTTTGGCGTCCCCTTGCCTGTAGCCCTCAGGGAGCGGCGAGTGCTTTTGCAGCGGGGGGGTGCGGATGCAGCTCGCAAAACCGCCCTCTGGCTCCACCGCACGGTCAAGGCTGTAATTCCGCGCTTCAGCCTGGAGCGGGGTTTCGAGTTTTTCAACGCGGTGCGCCTGGGAGAGCGACAGTGCCTGTTGCAGTCGGTGCTGATTGCCGGGCTTTTGCAGGAGGTGGGCCTGGAAGCGGGGGTGGTGATGGTCTGGCGCAACCCCCAGGGCCAGGAGAGCAACCTGGGCCATGCCACAGCCCTTTTGCGCCTGCCCGATGGGGCCCAGGTGCTGGTGGACGCCTCCGAGCCCACTCCCTTCACGCCCCACCAGGGTCTGTACCTGTGGGATGCCCTGGACCGCAGCTACCGCTTTGTGGAAGCCCGCTTTGACGACCAGGGGCAGGTTCAGGCCTACACCCGGCTGGACAATGGGAGGCCACTGCCCTTTGCGCAGGCTTTTCCCATGGATGTGGCTTTCCTGCGCTCGCAGTTCAGTTACTACAGGGGCGAGCGGGCCCCAGGGGGCTTTCTGGGGCCCAGCACGCCCGAGGGCCTGGCGACCTCGGCTCGTTTTTTGGAGCAGGCGGTTCAACTCCAGCCGCAAAACCCCCTGGCCGTTTATGTGCTGGGTCACGTTTACCGCAAGCAGGGCCGGCTCGAGGCCGCCAAACAACAGTTCCGCCAGGGCTACCAGCTCTACCAGGCCCAGGGCCACCTGCCCCCAGGGCCCCAGCAGGCCCTGGCCTGGGCGCTGTCTTAGGAAGAGGAAGATGATCCGTTGGCTGATGCCGTTCGTTTTGTTGGCTGTGGCGGGCTGCACCGAGGCCGAACCCCTGCCCAAGGTGCAGAGGCCTCCTTTGGGGGAGGTACAGCCGGTGGCCCCCGGCTTCCGCCCTCCCCCGTCCCTACCCCAGATTGTTCTCGAGCCTTCCCTGCCCGGGTTGCGAAGGTTGGTCTACCTTTCCAATGGCTATCTCGAGGCCGCCCATGGCCTGTTGCTGGTACCCCGCAACCAGGCCCAGCCGGAAAAGCTCCTGACCCTAGCCAAGCAATTGGTGGAGCGGGCCTTTGCTGCCCGCGAAAGCTTGGGAGTGGTGGATGTCAGCCTCTACCGGGCCGAGGATTATGCCGGCTTTGGAGGGCCGCTGCCCCTCTTCACGGCCTCGGTGCCCAGATCCCGGCTGGGCGAGTTTTTGCGTTTGCCTCCTGAAGCCCTGACGGCCTACGACCACCTCTGGCTGAACCCCGGTGAACCCAGGCCCCCCTTACGCCGACCCAGCCGGCTGGCCGAGCGCCTACCGGCCTTCGAGGGCAGCCCCGAGGAACTGCAAGAGCAGCAAAAGCTTCAAACCGAGCAGCAGCGCAGAGGTCCGCTACCAGCCAGCGGCCTGTACTACCACGGCCCTCCAGGCTCCAACAAGGTGGCCCTCACCTTCGACGACGCGGTGCACCCCTTGTTCGCCCCCTTGTTGCTGGATGCCCTGCGGCGGGCCGGGGTAAAAGCCACCTTCTTCCTGATTGGGCGCAACGCCGAGGCCTACCCTTACTTTGTGCGCGACCTGGTCCAGGAGGGGCATGAGCTGGCCAACCATACCTACCACCACGTGCGGTTGGTAGGGCTACCTGAGGAGGTGGTGCGGGACGAACTCCTGCGCACCAACCAGCTCATCGAGCGACTTACCGGCCAGAGCGTGCGCTTTTTTCGCCCTCCAGGAGGTCGCTACGATGCCCAGGTGTTGCGGGTGGCGCGGGGGCTAGGCCTGGTCACGGCCTTCTGGACCGACGACCCCGGCGATTTTAACAACCCCGGCAGTGAGGTCATCATCAGCCGTACCCTGCGCTTTTTGCGCCGGGGTGGGATTGTTCTGCTTCATGACAACGCCCAGGAAACCCTGCCCGTACTGGGCGAGCTGGCCAGCCGGGCCCGGGCACGCGGTCTGCTGCTCACCACCCTCTCCGACCAGGCCGGGTGGTAGCTGTGGCCGCTGTTTCGCCGCTTCCCAACAGGAAATCTGTTCCACAGGTTGCGGGCCGGTCGGTCGCCCTGGATGCCTTTCGGGGCCTGACCGTGTTGCTGATGTTGCTGGTCAATAACATCGCCCTGGACAGCGCCACCCCCACCCAGCTCCTCCACGCAGCCTGGGGCGGTGGGCTGCACCTGGCCGACCTGGTTTTCCCCTGGTTTTTACTGGCCACCGGGGTCTCAATACCCTTTGCCTGGGCCTCGAGCCAGCGGCGGGCTCAAGGTTACGGCACGTGGTTTGGCAAGGCCACCCTGCGTTCTCTTACGCTCTTTGGGCTGGGCCTGCTCCTGGTGAGTGCGGTGGCCCACACCCCGGTCTTCGCCCTGGGGGTCTTGCAGCTTATCGCCCTGGCGTTCTGGGTAGGAGCGGTGCTGTACCCAATCCCGGCCCTGCTGCGCTGGGGCCTGGCCGGAGGGCTGCTCCTGGGCTACTGGGGGGCCATTCGATTCATTCCCGTCCCCGGCGTGGGGGCCGGGGTCTTTGAGGAAGGGCAAAACCTGCTCCTGCACCTCAATCAGAACTACCTGTCTCCCCTGGGGCTACGGGGGATTCTGTCGGTCATACCCACCGCCGCACTGGTGCTCATCGCCAGCGGAGTGGGGAATCTGCTGCAAAAACCGCTGGCACCTGTTCAGAAAGGAACCCGGCTCTTTTTTCTGGGCCTGGGGCTGAGTGCCTTGGGGTACGGCTGGAGCCTGGATCTTGAGTTCAACAAGCCTTACTGGACACCAGCCTACATCCTGCTGGGAGCTGGCAGTGGAACCTTGCTGTTAGGGGTTTTGACCTGGCTCGAGCAGATTTTTGGAAAGGGTTTGCTCTTTTTGCTGGTGGTGCCTGGTTGCAACGCCCTGCTGGCCTACATAGCACCTATCCTGGTCAAGGTCTGGGTTCTCCAGGACTGGAAGCTGGGTAGCCTGAACCTGCAAAACTGGCTTCTGCTCGAGGCCAAATCGGCCTGGGGGCCCTGGATAGGCGGCTGGGTCTACTCGCTGGGCTTCGTTGGGTTCTGGTGGCTGGTTCTGGCCTGGTTCTACTACAGACGGTGGTTTTGGCGGGTTTAAGCCACAAACAACAATACCTGCTCTCTTCACGCTAGACCTGCGCTCCCAAAGCGTTTGTAACTACAGCGCTCTTCCCTAGTTATAATCTGCCTCAAAGCGACACCTAAAGTCAGGATCGGTCCATACGACGTTGAAGGGGCAGGCAGAACCCTGAAGGCAGCGTGTACCCTGGGCTAGAGCACCAACGGTTGGCCGCCGAGTGGCATCTCGTTCAGCTTGCCAGGGTCAGATAGCTTTGGGTTCTGGTCTTGGATTCAGGAGGC
>NZ_JANWVH010000079.1 GCF_025056915.1 Meiothermus sp.
TCCCGCCACCCCATTTGCGCGCAATACACCGCGGGGCCCGCCCTCGGGGGCCCCCACGGTTCTGTTCAGAACCAGGCTTTCACGAACTCGAATGGCTCATAATACGTGAAGAGCGCGATAAGGAAAAACCTGCCATGGAAGCGCTCAGCCAATAGCGCGGCGGATGGCCGGGATGCGCTGCACCACCAGGAAGTCGAAAAGCAGCACCAAAAGCAAGGTTGCGCCTGCCGTGGGGAAGAGCAGGGCCAGGGCCAGGATGACCCCCACCGCGCCTTTCCAAAGGGGCAGGTTCTTGGGCATGGGGGGCGCGGCGAGGCGGAAGAAACCGGCGGGACGCCGAATCCACCACATGGCGATGGCCGCCGCGCTGGTGAGCAAGACCAGCACGCAGAACAGCGCATTGAGGGCCTGGCTCCACCAGCCGTAGGTGCCCATGTGCAAGGCGATGCCCGAGGCCATGGCCTTGGCCCCCAGGCTGTACTGGTTCCAGCCGATGTCGGCCAGCACCTTGCCGCTGTACTGGTCGAGGTGCAGGGTACGGTCTTTGCGGGCGTCGGTCACGTCGCGGCTCATGCTCGAGGCTGAGACCGTCCAGACCCCCTCCACACCGCGCGGGGGGGCCACCCAGAAGCCGTAGTTCACCCCGTTGTCACGCACGTACTGGATCACTGTGTCCAGGTTGACCGGGGTTCCGGCGGGAATGCCGTCCTTGCCGGCCATGGAGCCCGAAACCGGCAGCCGGGTGTTCTCGAGGTTCCACGGAATCAGCTTCTCGCCGCTACGGTTGAGGCTTTCGAGGTTCTGGGTGCTCTTGGGCACATCGTTCCACATCTGCTCGGGGAAGGTGTTCCAGGCCTGCACATAGCGGTCGCCCCAGATGCCCGTCCAGGCCAGGCCGGTCAGGGCAAAGAAGAGCACAATCAGCGAAAGCCAGAACATGGGCACGCTGTGCAGGTCTTTCCAGAAGGTGCGCCCCTGGGCCCGGAAACGGGGAATCAGGGTGCCGTAGACCCCCTGGCGGTTGCGGGGCCACCATAGGTAAAGCCCGGTGATGACCAGCAACACCATCAGCCCGGCGGCGATTTCAATCAGCAGGTCGCCCAGGTTGACCCTGCCCACAAGCGGCAGGGCCACCTCCTGCCGGATGAGAAGGGTGCCGTGGATCTCGGTGGCGATATTCTCCCAACGCTCGCTGTTCTTGACCGAGCCCAGCACCTCGAGCGTGTAGGGGTTCACAAAGGCGGTGATGGCCGTCCCGTCCTTCAGGGTCAGGGCTACCTGAGAGCTGCGGCCTGGCTCCGAGTTGGGCCGGAACCGGTCGACGGTGGCCTGTGGAAAGGCCCGCCGGGCGGCCTCGAGCTGGGCCGAGTAGGGCTGGGGCTGACCCTGGGGGCTTACAAACATCAGATGGCGGTACTGGATGTCTTCGATCTGCGGGGTGAAGAGGATGACCAGGCCGGTCAGGGCCAGCATGATCATGAAGGGAATCACGTAGATCCCGGCGTAGAAATGCCAGCGCCATACGGCCAGGTAAAACTTGTTTGTTGAAAGTTCGGGCGTGTTGTCTTGAGCCGCTGTGTTCACGGGGCCTCCAAATGGAAATGGTGTGGGTATGCCAAGCGCTCACTTGGGCCCGTAGACCCAAGGTGCCGAAACCGAGAGGGTAATGTCAGGCCAGGGCGCTTGGGGGAGGTCCGCGGGCGTCCGCATTTCCGGTGGGTGCCTTGGGCAGGTCAAGCGGTGAGGTGGCCGGGAGCCGGGCGAACTCCAGATTGGCAAATCGGCACTGGGCCGGCTCGGGGTCGTCTACCGGCAGTAGCTGAACCAGGCACAGGTAGCTGTGCTCGACCGGCCCACTGTGCTCCGGTGTTTTCTGGCTGGGGTCGAGGTTGCAGAGGTTGGCCCTGTTGAAGCGGGCAAGCTCGAGCGGGCCGACCGCGTTGAAGGGGCCATACATCAGCACGCCGCGCAGACCCAATTCCAGGGAAACCACCAGCAGGAGGGCGCTCAAAACAAAGGAGAGCGCTTGCCTGAAGGGGTGGTGTGGGTGCGGGTGAGGGCGCATGAGCCGCCTTGGCTAGCCTACCACCCAGGGGGGCGTTTGGGTATTGGTCTTGCAGTGCCCAGGCAAGGAAAGCCAGCCTTGCTCACCGCTTCCACAACCCAACCATGGCCTGGACAGGGCTAGAATCCATTCACATTTAGCGGGAGATAAGGCCGAAGTACATACGTGGGGAGCATACGGCTGAAGTCTCACCAATGGCAGCGGATCAAACGGTTTGTGGATGATCACCCACGCATTTATGCAGGCCAACCCCAGCGGTGCAAACATTTTGTGGAAGCAGTGTTATGCATTAGCCGCAGCCGGCGGTTGGGGCCCAGGGGTTGCGGCAAGTGGAACAGCGTGTTCAATTGCTTCAGTCGCTGGGCTGAGGCGGGGCTGGCAGGAGATGCGGAAGTACGTGAGCCCGGATGCTGACTTTGAGGGCATTTTTCTGGATGCGACCCCATGCAGGTGCGGCTGGTGAGAAAGGGGGCATGTACAACAGGTAGGGCGGAGCAAAGGCGGCTTGACCGGCCACATGGGTTCGGATGCGCTGGGCACTCCACTACGGGTCTGACGCATGGCAGGGCATTGCCATGAGCCTACGCAGGCCTGTGCCTTACCTATGGGGTGGCCGATCAAGCCTTCGATGCCGAACACTTGCTTCAGGTCGAAGCGGTCATCCGGCCCTGCGGCAACTGTAAACGACGCCGCGAATGCGACCCCGAGCTGTACAAGGAACGCCATTTCATGGGGTGAATCACCGCGTCCTTCCTGCTACGACAAACTCGCCTGCAACCACCTGGCTTTCGTTTATCTTATTTAGGCCCTCGTCTGGCTGAATGAAATGTCAACGGCGCCTGGCCAAAAAATTCACTTCGTAAAATCGAGCCTCTTGTGAACTTATACCAAATCTACGACGAGGTAACACATAAAGCCTCCTGAATCCAAGACCAGAACCAAAGCGTTCTCACCCTGGCAAGCTGAACTAGATGCCACTCGGCAGCCAGGTGTTGGTGCTCTAGCCCAGGGTACACGCTGCCTTCAGGGTTCTGCCTGCCCCTTCAACGTCGTATGGCCCGAACCTGGCTTTAGGTTTCGCTTTGAGGGAGATTTGGCATTAAAGGTCAAGCAGATAGAGATTTACTCGTCCTCCCTGGTCAGAAGCGTAGAGGATTCTTTTCCCATCCCAGCTGAAGGTAGGGTGGCAGTGGCTGGCTTGGGTGTGCCAGGAGGTTCCGTGTGCGCAGAGAACCTCGAGGCTTGCTTGTTCGGTGGAGATATCAATTAGCACCAGATATTCAGCATCATCGCCCACTAGCAGGGTGTTGGAGGGATTGGCGTGGTAGTGATTGCAGTAATAAGGCATTTCCACTTGACGCACCAACCGACCGCTGCGATCAACCAGGCCCACGTAGGGTCTAAAGTTGCTGGAAGCCGGCTTTTTGACCACAGCTTGGCTTCCATCCGAAGTGATGGTTCCGTCGTGGTTTGGGCCGCGATTGTCGAAGAAAATCAGCCCGTCCTGGGTCCAGAATTCGTGACCCACTGAGTCTTGCTCGTCTTGTCGGAAGATGGGCCGAACCTGTCGGGCCACCAGATCAAGCAGCCAGATGCGTTGGGTGACCAGGTTCCAGGGGCCTTCGTGACAGAACATAGCCAGGGTGGGGTCGTCCGGGGCAAACTGGAAGTGCCCCAGCCAGTGGGTGTCACAGTACGCATCGAAATGCCCTGAACCATCGATGTGGGCGAGGGTGATACGCCCATCTTTGATCTGGTAGAAGCTTTCCTTGAAGCCCCCATAGTTAATGTTGGTATTGATAGCCTGTACCCGTTCATTGCGGGCAAATCCCACATAGCGGCGATTGGAACTGATGGAGGGGGAGTAAAGGTTAAAACCGCCATTTTCCTCGTATAGAACAGTTGTCTTGCCCGTGCGGGTGTCCAGGAGTTTGACTTTGCCCCCGGTTATGTAGGCGATCAGCTCGCTGTCCGGGGTTTTGGTGACGCTGCCGACGGGATGATCCTCATCGGTGAGCTGGGTCATTTCTCCGGTCTGGTAGTTCAGGCGGAATAGGTTGTAGTGAGGGTTTTCGTGTGGTGCTTTTTCCTGTTTGGAGGCTCGATCCGAGCGAAAGATTATCTCGGGCCGGTAAAGGTCGAAGGAGTTTTCGGTGAAGTAAAGGTGTACGTTATTACCTTGGTCAGTGAGTTGCGTAATGAGCCGTCCGGTTCGACGGTCGCGGAACTGTCGCATCTAACCTCCTTACTCCGGGCTGGCCGTGGCGCCATCGAGCAGATCCTCACGCAGGGGGGAGAAGATATCCAGCAATTCGCCAGCTTCTAGCGCCTGAGCACTGTGCTCGAGGCCGCCGGGGATACATAAGAGGTCACCTGAGGCTAGCTCGTATACCTCCGGGCCCACCTGGAAGCGGAAACGTCCACTCAACACCTGGGTCAGCTGCTCGTGAGGGTGCGTGTGAGGTGCGCCCAGTGCGCCTTTGTCAAAGCGAACCTGCACTGCCATCATACGCTTGCCCAACGCCACCAGGCGCCGCTTGACGCCTGACCCAACCATTTCCCATTCTCCGTTGAGCTGCATGCAATCTCCTCAAATAACAACTTGTGCGTCCATCGGCCAGGGTTTGGGTGCTATGGCGCCTCGATGGGCCAGCTTGGCCGCGGCCAGACGGTTGGCAAAAATGGCGGCCTCGAAAGGCTCCCATCCCTGCAACAGTCCGTGTAGAAAGGCTCCGTTCCAGGCATCCCCTGCGCCCGTGGTGTCGCGTATTTGTGTAGGGGCGGCAGCAGGAACGTGCAGTATTTTCCCCTCCCAACCCAACCAGGCCCCCTGGTCGCCCACTTTGAGCCCAGTCCTTGGGCAATATTTGCCCAGGGCTTGCAAGGCGGTGGCAGGGTCGGGAGGCTCCAGGCCGAGCAGGGCCATGTCGGCAGGGTAACTCGGCAGGAGCACGTCCACATAAGGCCGGAGCTGCTCGAACGCTCTCTGGGCGGCCTTTAGGCCGCCACGACCGTTCCACAAAGCAGGTCGGTAGTTGGGGTCGTAGGCGACCAGACTTGCGCTCGAGTGGGCTAGCTGGGCTGCCCGAAGGGTAGCAGCCTCGGCTGATGGCGAGATGGCCTGGGTAATGCCTGACAGCAGCACCATTCGGGTTGAGGCCAGATATTGGGGGTCGAGATCTTCCGGGGCCAGCTTGGAAGCAGCGCTGTTTGCGCGCCGGTAGGTAAAGTCCCGCTCGCCGTTTTCCTTCAGGCTGATGAAGTAAACGCCGTTCTCGCCTTGTACCAGTGGTGCGCAGCGGGTATCAATTCCTTCATCCTGCCAGACTTTCAGCAGACCGGGGCCGAAGGGGTCATCGCCCACCCGGGTGATGAAGCCTGTACGCGACCCCAGTCGGGCCGCGGCCACGAGAGCATTGAGCACATCCCCCCCGACAGAGCGAGTGAAGGTACGAACCTGAGCCAGGGGCTCCTCCGCATAAAACTCCACCATGCACTCACCCAGGCCCACCAGATCCAGCGTCTTCATATCACCCCCGCTTCATGCAGCGCCCGGCGGGTTGCGGCCTCGAGCGCAGCCCAGTTGCCGCCCTCGAGCGCACTTTGGGGGAAGAGGTGCGAGCCCAGCCCCACAGCGAGGATTCCGGCCTGCAGGTATGCTGGAACTTCGGACGGTTTTATCCCTCCGGTAGCCAGAATTTGAAGGTCGGGGAAAGGTCCCCGCAGGTCATTGAGGTAGCGAACTCCCCCACTCGAGCCCGCAGGAAATACCTTAATCACCTCTGCCCCCAGGATCCTGGCCCGCACGATCTCGGTAGGTGAGAGCACCCCAGGCACATAGGGTATGCCTGCTTCTCGCGCCAGATTGAGCAGCTCTTCGCTCAAGTGAGGGCTAACCAGGAACTGCGCGCCGGCCTCGAGGGCTGAACGTCCCTGCTGCACGCTCATCACTGTGCCTGTACCCAGCAGCACGCCCTCGGGAAGTCGCTTACGTAGCTCGCGCAAAGCCTCCAGCACCCCTGGAGTAGTGAAGGTTAGCTCAAGGGCCTGCAGGCCGCCACGCACTGCCGCCTGTGCGGCCTTCACCGCTGCAGAGGCTGAAGAAGCCCGCAGCACTCCCACCACCCGCACCTGCGCCAGCTTTTGAAGGAAATCCTTGCCGCCCACAACCCTCCTAGCGGGCCATCCAGCCCCCGTCCACCACCAGGATGTGACCGTTGACGTAGTCGGAGGCCGACGAGGCCAAAAACACCGCCGCGCCCACCAAGTCTGAAGGCTCACCCCAGCGCCCGGCGGGGATGCGCTCGAGAATCTGCCTCGAGCGCTCGGGGTCGGCCCGCAAGGCTGCGGTGTTGTCGGTGGCGATGTAGCCTGGCGCAATGGCATTCACGTTGAGCCCTTTGGCTGCCCACTCGTTTGCCAGGGCTTTGGTCAGGCCTGCCACCGCATGCTTGGAAGCGGTATAAGAAGGTACGCGGATGCCGCCCTGGAATGATAGCAGCGAGGCAATGTTGATGATTTTGCCTTTCCGACGTTCCAGCATGCCCCGCCCCACACACTGGGACATGCGCCAAACTGCGTTCAGGTTGAGCTCAATCACCTCCTGCCAGTCGGATGCGCTGAAATTCTCGGCCCACTCGCGGCGGATGATGCCGGCGTTGTTGACCAGAATGTTCACAGGTCCCAAAGCAGCCTCGATCTCACCAACTACCAGCTCCGGCGACTCTGGCTTCATCAAGTCGGCGACAACTGCGTAAAATCGTCGTCCGGCAGCTTCCACCGCTTGCTGGGTTTGGAGGGCGTTTGCACTGGGGCTGACAATGGCCACATCGGCCCCGGCCCTGGCCAGGCCAATTGCGACGGCTTGGCCGATGCCCACCGCTCCACCCGTGACCAGAGCAACCTGGCCCTTTATTGAAAAAAGTTCCATGCGGAATCCCCTTTGTTGCTTTTTACCTAAATCATGCCCACTGTCTTCTGAACCCAGGCCAGGTCAGGGTCTAGGCGGACGCCCTGCTTTCGCCCATCGCCAGCAAGGAACCATAGGTAATAGCTGGTGTAGCCAGGGACACTGACGTAGGTGTGGAAGCCATGCGGGATGGAGAGCAAGGTTTCGTCCTTCACCACGTAGGTCTGATCGTAGCCGCGCTCTGGGCTGTAATGGCGGGAGAGCCCCCAACCTTCCGGTGAATTGATGCGAAAGTAGTACATTTCCTCGTGGAAAGCCTCGCTCCCCAGTGCAACTTCGTGCTTGTGGGGAGGATAGGTGCTCCAGTTGCCGCTAGGGGTGATGGTTTCGCCTACAATCAGCCGGCTGGCTGGGCGACCGTCGGGCTCGACCAGAATCTCGCGGAAGCTACGGGTGAAGTTTAGTGTACCCCATTTACCTGTGTTCACCTGCTCAGGGCGAATTTCGTAAGGCTCGATCTCGAGCTCGCTGGGCGCCGAGGGCAACGCAGCTTCGAAGCGGGTAAGGGCCCGCACGGTGTAGCTGTGGGCCCGCGGCAGATAGACGCTGTGTGGGTTGCCAGCAAACACATTGATTCTTCCGCCCACCTGCGTGAATAAGCGGCTGCCGACCTCGATCTCGGCGAGACCGGAAAGGGCGATCAGCAGCACCTCACGTTCTCCGGTGTGACCGGTGTAGCTCTGGCCGGCCTCGAGGTTGAGCTTAGCAAAGGAAAGAAGTGTGCAGGTTTCGTCAGCCAGGGGTTGCAAGCCCGGGCCCTGAGGGATGGTGTGGAAGTATTGCATCAGGTCAGACTCCTTGTTTAGGGAAGGGGGCAGGGGTTCTAGCCTGCCCCCTCAGGCTCACCTCAGGTATCCACTGTCTTTCAGCGCCTTTTCCGCCGCTGCTTCGTACTGCTCAAAGCGGACGTTGCGCAAGCCGCTCAGAAACTGGCTCCAGTTGGCGTCATTGATGGGCCGCTGCCCAAGGACGAACTGCACCAGATTTTCCGAGACATATCGCTCCAGATCGGCCTGGTTCGAGGCGGCTTTGACCACCAGGTCGCCGGTGCGGTCGATCCAGTTGCCCTGGCGCTGGGCCTGGGCCATGAGCTGGTGCATCACGTATTTGCGTCCACCCACGTTGATCTCGGGGTAGCGTCCCCGCATCTCTAGAGGGTTGCCGTTGAAGGCCAGCCAGCGCATTTGGGTGTAACTTCCGCGCACATTGATCGGAACTTGGGTATTGATGGTGGGTACGTTGTTTGGCAGGGTGTAGTCGGTACGGTAACGGCCCCAACCCAGCAGGAAGTAGCCCTCGCCTCGGTGGGCCCATTCGAGGAAACGTGCAATGGCTGCACCCTTGCCCGAATCAATCGCACGCTTGGAGACCGCATATAGCCAACCCGCCGAAGAGTAGGTGCCCATGGAGCTTTTGCCTTCGGGGCCTTTGGGCGGCGGCAGCAGAAGCAACTCGGCGTTGGGGTTGTTGGCGTGGAAGTTCTGTAAGCCTGCTTGCAACCCGCCCACGCTCTCGAAGAACATCCCATAGCGGCCCTGTTGCCAGCGGGTGCGCAGGTCGGCACGGCGCATAGTGGCCCAGTCGGGGTCAATCACTTTGGCCTCGACCAGTCGCCGAATATACTCGGTGGCCTTGCGGAAGTTGGCCTCGCGAAGGTTGGCGGCGAATGCTCTGGGGTTGTAGTTCCAGGTACCGGCAACACCGTAGGCCCCATAGACCCACTGGAAGTGGTTGCCTAGGCCCAGCCCCGGCAGAATGCCGGCAGTGTCGAAGTCAATCACTCCACCAAAGCCGAAGGTGTCATTGCGCCCATTACCGTCAGGGTCGCGCTCAGTGAAGGCCTTGGCTACCTCAAAAAACTCTTCAAGGGTGGTGGGGGTCTTAAGCCCCAGCTTGTCGAGCCAGTCTTTGCGCACCCAGATGCCGTACTGGCGGCTCAGGGTTACCGGTTCTAAAAAACCGTATATTTGACCATTGTTTGTGACCAGCAGGTTGCGCTTTGCATCGTTGTAGCGATCGTTGGCCCGTCCCGGCATCTGGGGGAGAAGACTATTCACTGGAGCAAGCTGGCCTTGTTGCACCAGACGATCAAACAAGGCCAGACTGCGCACTTCGAAAAGGTCGGGTAGGTCGTTTGCGGCGGCCAGCGCTCCTAAGCGGTTGTCGCCGTCGGCCCCGGTAGGCAGCATGGTGAACTTGAGATTGATCCCCAATTTCTCACGCACGATACGGTAGACATCCCAGTTGGCTGGCGGTGCAGGCGCTTCGGGATTGGCCGCGTATAGGGCTACGCTAAGGTCGGTGAGGCTCACCTGAGCCAGGGCCCACGAGGCAGCCAAACCGCTGCTAAGTGCCAGTGAGAACAAGAGCCTGAAACTTTTTCGCATAGATTCCTCCTATTCCTTCACACTGCCGATGAGCACGCCTTTGGTGAAGTAGCGCTGGATCCAGGGGTACACCAAAAGCATGGGCAGCGTGATCAGGACAACAGCCGCCATCTTCAAAGCCTCTGCCGGAGCGGCTTGGGCCGCTCCGCCCTCGACGTACTCCGCTACATTGAGACCCGTCAGGATATCGCGCAGCACCACTGGAAGGGGCATCAGGCTGCGGTCAGAGAGAAAGAGGATGGGCTCAAAGAAGTTGTTCCAGTTGGCCACACCATAAAACAACCCGATGGTCAGAAGGATGGGTCTGGAAAGCGGCAGCACTACGTGCCACAAAACCTGCCAGTCGTTGGCTCCGTCAATGCGGGCGGCCTCCTCAAGGCTCTCCGGCAGGCTTTGGAAAAAGGTTTTCATCACCAGCAGGTTGTAGACGCTTACTGCACCGTTGAGCAATATTGACCAGTACGTGTTGAGCAATCCCAAATCCTTGACGACCAGGAAGGTGGGGATCAGCCCGGCATTGAACAGGAAGGTGAAAAGGATCAGCCCCACGATAAAGTTCCGGCCTGGCAACCCACGCCGGGAGAGAGGATAAGCAGCCATCACCGTGAGGGTCAGACTGATGGCCACCCCGCCAAAAGTCAGCACTATGCTGTTGAGCGCTGCCCGCCAGATGGTTGGCTGGAATACGAGTTGAGCGTAGGCCTCAAACGACCACTCCCAGGGTGGAATGAACAAGCTGGGACTCTTGCCGAAGGGCAGCAGTGAGACCATCACCACATACCACATGGGTATCAGGGTCACTACCAGCACCGCCACCAGAAACGCGTCAATCGTCCACTCGAAAAGGCGGTCACCACGGGACATCGCTTTTTTCATGAGTTCCCCCTAGTAGAGCCCAGTGCCCACAAAGCGCCGTGCCAGTCGGTTGGCAACAACAATCAACACCAGGCCAATGAGGCCCTTGAAAAGGCCCACCGCGGTAGCCAGGCTGAATTGGAAGTTCTGTATGCCTTGCCGGTAGACCCAGGTGTCGATAATGTCTCCCACGCTGTAGACTGGCAGCGAATAGAGCACAAAAATCTGGTGAAAACCCGCGTCAAGAATGCTGCCGAGCTTGAGCAGCACCACCAGCACAAGCACGTCCATCATGCCGGGCAGCGAGATGTGGCGAATTTGCTGCCAGCGGGAGGCGCCATCAATGGCAGCGGCTTCGTAGAGGGCAGGGTTGATGGAGAGCAGAGCGGCCAGGAATAGAATTGCGCTCCATCCTGTTTCTTTCCAAACCTCTGAGAGTACCACCACGGGCTGGAAGGTTGCGGTGGAGGTGAGGAAGGGTACGGGCTCGAGTCCTATTGCCCGGAGTCCAGCATTGATCAACCCCTCGCTGGGGGAGAGCATGGCCAGTAGGATGCCGTAAACGATAACCCATGACAGGAAGTGCGGCAGGTAACTCAGGGTTTGCACGATGCGGGAAAGGAAACGGCGGCTGGTCTCGTGGAGAGCCACGGCCAGCAGTATGGCTGGAGGGATGCCCAGCACGATTTTGCCCAGACTGATGACCAGGGTGTTGACCAGGAGCTGACTGAAGTAATATGAGCCGAAGAACTCTTGAAAGTGTTGAAACCCCACCCAGGGACTGCCCCACACGCCCAGCGTAGGCTGGAAGTCGCGGAAAGCGATCTGGGCATTCCACAGCGGCCAGTAGCGAAAGATGATGAAGTAGGCCAGGCCAGGCAACAGCATGAGGTAGAGCATCCGGTGCTGCCAGACGGATTGGGCCAGACGCTTCAGTCTCCGATTTGGCTGAGGGGCGGGTGCGAAACTCACCGGTGTTTCCTCCGATTATTCGATGGGGGAGGGGCGCAGGATTCGCGCACCACCAGTTGGCTGGGAAATTCGATATGCACATCGCGCACGTTCTCACCGGCCATTGCCCTGGTGATGAGCTCAACGGCTGCCTGGGCCATGGCTGGGATGGGATGGGCCACAGTGGTCAGGCTGGGATGTGAGTGGGCGGCTGCAGGGATGTCGTCGAAGCCCACCACTGATAGATCCTCGGGCACCTGTAGACCGCGGGAGCGTGCTGCCGCGATGACACCGAAAGCGGTAAGGTCGCTCGCAGCAAAGATGGCTGTGGGAGGATGCTCGAGGCTTAGCAGCTCGTGACCCGCCTCCACACCCCGTTGCTGTGTAAAGTCCCCTGGTCGCACCAGCTGCTCGTCCCATAGACCGGCGGCCATCATGCACTCGCGGTAAGCCCGTAAACGCTCGGCTGCCTGACTGGAGTGGGCGGCACCGCTCACAAATCCAATGCGCCGGTGGCCCAGGGCCAGCAGATGCCTTATTGCGGCCAGTGAGCCTTCGAAGCTGTCGGCACGCACCACGGGAAGGTGGGTAGGGGTTCCGAAGTGGTTGACCAGTACAACCGGAGACCTGCTGCGCTCGAGGGTGGCGAGAAAACCCGCCGCGCCGATGGGCACTACGAAAACAAGCCCATCGGCCAGCCCCCCAAGTAAGGTTCCTACGCGCTCACGCTCTCGCTCAGGGTCGCGCGAGGTGGTAAATACGGCCAGGTCATAGCCCATCTGGCTGGCACAGTCAGCGGCTGCGCGGGCTACTTCTGCAAAGTATGGACTGACCAACTCGGGAATGACCATGCCCAGGATTTGGGTGGGGCGTCCCCGCAGGCTGCGGGCTGCTGAATTAGCTACGTAGCCAAGCTGGCTGGCTGCTTGAAGAACCCGTGCCCGGGTGGCTTCCGAAATGCGCCCTTTGTTATTGAGCACTTTGGACACGGTGATGATCGAAACGCCAGCCAAGCGGGCGACGTGCTCTAGGGTAACCTTATTACCATTCATATTAACCTTGAGAAAGCACTAAAAAGGCTTTATGAGTTAACGTTACCTCAACACTAACATTCGGGCCTGATGCTGTCAACCCTGATATTGAAGCCGGTGTATCCTGAGTGCGCCTCGAGGGTCGAAAAAGATTGACTGGGAGCAGAAAAACGTGGGTGCGAAGGAGGCGCTCGAGGTCGTCGAGGCCCAAACGAAAAGAGATGTGACTCTGCGAGCATGTTTTTTGGGAGGCGTGGGTTGCTCTTGGTGGGGCTGAAGACCAGCGGCGAAAGCTTGGATGACGGCGATGGTCAGGAGAATCAGTAGACGGGAGGGTTTATCAGGTTAGGCGACATGGGTCTGCTCGGGGTTGAAACCACCGGAGCCGAACACGGCTTTGATGCTCCAACGCAAGCCGCAGATGGATAGACCCCGTTCAGGTCTGAGCTAGATGATGCGGTAGTCATTCTTGAGGCGACGTTCTAACAGGTACTTGCGTTCGCCGTTGATGCGCTCTCGGCGCTTAAGGGTCTGCTACTGCCCCACCTTGAGGTGGCAACATAGAATCTCAATCGAGACTCATTTAGCCGGCAGACCACTGAGGAAGCTGCTTCGAATGCGGATACAACGGGGTAGACCTTGCCCGCGCGGGTAGCCCAGCCAGGTGCTGCCCATTCAGTTCCACCTGAAGCTGGGGTTGAAGCCCGCACAACCGTCAAGCGCTGCTTTTCCAGCAGAGAAAGGGGCCTTGGGCTGAGAACGGAAAACAAAGGGCCTCGTTGATTGAAATAGTTACTGTTTTCAAAAATGCGATATTCCGAGCGGAATACTTGACATTCAAATAAAAGCGGTCTAGCCTTGCCTTCTAGAAGGAGGTTGAGATGTTTATCACCATGAATCGTATCGAAGTGAGCGAGGACTTCGCCAATCACTTTGAGCAAAACTTTCGACAAAGGGCCCGCCTGGTAGACCGCATGCCGGGCTTCATCCGCAACCTGCTGCTGCGCCCGGCCAATCCAGCCGAGGAGCCCTACATCGTGATGACCTTCTGGGAAAGTGAGGCCCATTTCCAGAACTGGGTGAATAGCCCCGAGTTCAAGGAGGGCCACGCCCGAAGCGGCACCCTGCCGCGGGAGGCCTTCCGCGCGCATAACCGATTGGAAACCTTTGAGGTAGTTACCGACAGCAATGCCGAGTAAAAGGAGTGTTTCATGCGGCGTTTTTTGACTTTCGCGCTTTTGTTGTTCAATCTAGCCGCCCTGGGACAGCCCTTTACCGTCAAGGACGCCCGGGGCCAGACCATCACGGTGCGCTCCATTGAGCGCATCGTGAGCCTGAATGGGGTGACCACCGAGATTCTCTTTGCCCTGGGGGTGGGGGACAAGGTGGTGGGGCGCGACACCAGCAGCTACTACCCGGCTGCGGTGAACAAGCTCCCCACTGTGGGCTACCAGTTCCAGCTCAACGCCGAGGGTATCCTGGCCCTGAGGCCCACCCTGGTCGTGGGCCGGGAGGACGCCAGGCCGCCGCAGGTCTTCGACCAGCTCGCCGCCGCCGGGGTGACGGTGGTG
>NZ_JANWVH010000007.1 GCF_025056915.1 Meiothermus sp.
GCACACCCTGAACAAGCAGGAGGGGGGTCCGGACACCGCGCTTTTCTCCACCTCTAGAGAGGTGTTCTACTTCCGCACCACCGACGTGACCGGGGTGGTGGAGCTGCCCGCCGGGGTGGAGATGGTCATGCCGGGGGACAACGTGACCTTCACGGTGGAGCTGATCAAGCCCATCGCCATGGAAGAAGGCCTGCGCTTCGCCATCCGCGAGGGCGGTCGTACCGTGGGTGCAGGTGTGGTCGCCAAAATTATCGAGTAAGGGAGGCCCTGAATGCCAAAGATTCGTATCAAACTTCGGGGCTTTGACCACAAGAGCTTGGACGCCTCGGCGGCCAAGATTGTGGAGACGGCCCGCCGCAGCGGGGCACAGGTGGCGGGCCCGGTGCCCCTGCCTACCCGCATCCGACGCTTCACGGTGTTGCGGGGCCCCTTCAAACACAAAGACAGCCGGGAGCACTTTGAACTGCGCACCCACAACCGCCTGGTGGACATCACCGACCCCACCCCCAAGACCATCGAGGGGCTTCGCAACCTCGACCTGCCCACCGGCGTTGAGATTGAACTCAAGATGGTAGGAGGCCGCTGATGAAGGGCATCCTTGGTACCAAAGTCGGAATGACCCAGGTCTGGAAGGGGGACAAGGCCATTCCCGTGACGGTGATTCTGGCCGGCCCCTGCCCCGTGGTGCAGCGTAAAACCACCGAAAAGGATGGCTACGAGGCGGTGCAGCTGGGCTTTCAGAGCCAGAAGTCCCAGCGGGTCAACAAGCCCCTCAAGGGGCATTTTGCCAAGGCGGGTATCGAGCCTGTTCGCTACCTGCGGGAGCTAAGGGGCTTCAACCCCGAGGGCAACACCGTGACGGTGAGCATTTTCAACCCCGGCGAGGTGGTGGATGTGACCGGCACCTCCAAAGGCCACGGGTTCACCGGAGTGATGAAGAAGTGGAACTTTGCCGGTGGTTACGACTCCCACGGGGCCCACAAAGTGCACCGGCACGGGGGGTCCATCGGTAACCGCAAGACCCCGGGCCGGGTCTTCAAGGGCAAGAAGATGGCCGGGCGCTGGGGCAACGAAAAAGTGACCATCCAGGGCCTCGAGGTCGTGGATGTGCTGGAGGGCGAGAACCTGATTCTGGTCAAAGGCTCGGTGCCGGGGGCCAACGGCAGCCTGGTGGTGGTGCGGCAGACCAGCAAAGTGCCCGCCCTCAAGGCCCAAAAGGGAGGTAAGTGATGTACAGCCTTCCGGTGCTCGGAAGCAACAAGACCGTGGAAGCGGTGCTTCCTGACAAAGTGAACGGCCACGTGCTCTACGAGGTCGTGCGCTGGCAGCTGGCCTCGCGCCGACGGGGCACGGCCGCAACCAAGACCCGTGGCATGGTGAACTTCACCACCAAGAAGATGTACGGCCAGAAGCACACCGGGCGGGCCCGCCACGGCGACTACGGAGCGCCCATTTTCGTTGGGGGCGGCACGGTTTTTGGCCCGCAGCCCCGCGACTACAGCTACACCCTGCCCAAAAAGGTACGCAAACTGGGCCTGGGCATGGCCCTGGCCGATCGGGCCCGGGAAGGCAAGCTCTTCCTGGTCGAGAACTTCCAGGGCGTGAACGGCAAAACCAAGGAGTTTGTGGCCTGGCTCAAAGCCCACAACCTCGAGGGCCTCTCCATCCTGCTGGTCACCAGCGACGAGAAGGTCGCCCGCGCGGCCCGCAACCTGCCCAAGGTGCGGGTGCTGGCCCCCGAAGGGCTCAACGTCTACGACATCATGCGCCAGGAGGCCCTGGTGATGGAGGCCGCCGCTTGGGAGGGTGTGCAGGCCCGGGTCAACCAGGGCGAGGGGGGTGAGGCCTGATGAAAACGCCCCACGACGTGCTCATTCAACCCGTGCTGTCGGAAAAAGCCTATGGCCGTTTCGCCGAAGGGGTGTATACCTTCTGGGTTCATCCCAAGGCCAACAAGACCGAGATTGCCAATGCTGTGGAAGCGGCTTTCAAGGTTAAGGTGGTGCGGGTCAACACCCAGAATGTGCTGGGTAAAGACAAGCGCCTTGGCCGCTTCATGGGCAAGCGCCCCGATCGCAAAAAGGCCATTGTCACGGTGGCCCCTGGCCAGAAGATCGAAGCCCTGGAGGGACTGATCTAGGCGATGCACCCCAAACTGTGGGGAGTTTTTAGCGGGAGGTGGGGGAGATGGTCTTCAATAAAGCAAACCAACGGCTTTTTCGCAGCCAATTGCCCACCTCCAGACCGCCTCGAGACCGAGTGGTGCGCCAGAACGCACCAATGAAGGGGCACAAAATCCACTTGGCATCAGGACGACTCGGTTAGTCCGTATCAGGTGAGAGGAAAAGAAAATGGCAGTAAAGAAGTTCAGACCCTACACCCCATCGCGCCGCTTCATGACGGTGGCCGACTTCTCCGACCTGACCAAGAAGCGTCCGGAGAAGAGCCTGACCGCCCCCTTGAAAAAAACCGGGGGGCGCAACAACCAAGGCCGCACCACCAGCCGCTTCATCTCCGGGGGCCACAAGCAGCTCTACCGCATCATTGACTTCCGCCGCCGCGACAAGGCCGGTATTCCGGCGCGGGTGGCGGCCCTCGAGTACGACCCCAACCGCACCGCCCGGATTGCTCTGCTGTTTTACCGGGATGGCGAGAAGCGCTACATTCTGGCCCCCGATAGCCTCCAGGTGGGCAGCACCGTAGTTAGCGGCCCCGAAGCGGCCATTGCGGTGGGCAACGCCCTTCCGCTGCGCTTTATCCCGGTGGGTACGGTGATTCATGCAGTGGAGCTCGAGCCCGGCAAAGGCGCCAAGATGGCCCGCAGCGCCGGTACCAGCGTGCAGGTACAGGGCCGCGAAGGCGACTATGTGATCCTGCGGCTGCCCTCGGGGGAGCTGCGCAAGGTGCATGGCGAGTGCTACGCCACGGTGGGGGTGGTTTCCAACGCCGATCACAAGAACATCGTGCTGGGCAAAGCCGGTCGCAAGCGGCACCTGGGGCGCAAAGGCCACGTGCGCGGTACGGTGATGAACCCGGTAGACCACCCGCACGGGGGTGGTGAAGGGCGTGCGCCCCGCGGTCGTCCTCCGGTTTCGCCCTGGGGCCAGCAGGCCAAAGGTCTCAAAACCCGCAAGAAGAAGAAGCCCTCGAGCGCGCTTATCGTGTCTCGTCGCAAATAGAGGTGCACTATGCCACGCAGCTTGAAAAAAGGAATTTTCGTGGAAGGCCACCTGCTGGAAAAAGTCGAGGCGATGAACGCCAAAGGCGAAAAGCGGGTGATCAAAACCTGGAGCCGCCGGAGCACCATCGTGCCGGAAATGATCGGCCACACCCTGGCGGTTTACAACGGCAAGCAGCACGTACCGGTCTACATCACCGAACAGATGGTCGGGCATAAGCTCGGCGAGTTCTCGCCCACCCGCACCTACCGGGGCCACAGCAAAGAGGCCAAGACCGCCAAGAAGTAAGGGGGCCAATCATGGAAGCCAGAAAGCGTCTTAAAAAAGGCGAGCGCAGCGATATCCGCAAAGACCTGCGCGATGTACACTACCCCGGTTCGGCGGGCTTGCAGCGCTATGCCCGGATGTCCCTGCGCCAGCGGAGCGAGGCTTTGCAGGGCGAAAAACCCCACACTTATGCGCAGGCCACCGCCCGCTACGTTCGTATGTCGCCCCAGAAGGTGCGCCTGGTGGTGGACCTGATCCGCGGCAAAAAGCTGGAAGAGGCCCGCGCCATCCTCAAGTACACCCCGCACCGCGCGTCGGAGATTGTGGCCAAGGTGCTCGAGTCGGCTGCCGCCAACGGCATGAACGACGACCGCAAGAACATGATCGAAGACCAGATCTTCGTCAAGGCGGCCTACGTGGACGAGGGGCCGGCCATCAAGCGGATGCTGCCCCGGGCTCGAGGGAGCGCCAACATGATCAAAAAGCGTACCAGCCACATCACCATCATCGTGGGGGAGAAAAATGGGTAACAAGATCAATCCCGTCGGCCTGCGCCTGGGCATTACCCGCGAGTTTGAGTCGCGCTGGTATGCGGGTAAAAAGTCTTATGCCAAAATCCTGCAAGACGACCGCCTGATTCGCCAGACCATCGAGAAAGAGCTCCGTCCGGCGGGCCTGGCCCGCATTGACATCGAACGCGCCGCCGACAACATTGCCGTTACCGTTTATGCGGCCAAGCCCGGCGTGGTGATTGGCCGGGGGGGCGAAACCATCAAGCGCCTGCGCGAGACCTTGCAGAGCAAGTTCCCCGGCAAGGCGGTTGCCCTGAACGTACAGGAAGTGGGCAACCCCAACCTGTCCGCGCCCCTGGTCGCCCAGCGCGTGGCCGAACAGATCGAACGCCGCTTCGCGGTGCGCCGGAGCATCAAGCAGGCGGTGCAGCGGGTTCGTGAATCCGGGGCGCAGGGCGCCAAAATTGTGGTCTCGGGGCGCATTGGCGGGGCTGAACAGGCCCGTGTGGAGTGGGCAGCTGAGGGCCGCGTGCCCCTGCACACCCTGCGGGCCAACATCGACTACGGCACCGCCCGGGCCGAGACCACCTACGGTTCGCTGGGGGTCAAGGCCTATGTCTTTATGGGTGAAGTGATTGGCGGCAAGAAGATTGTGCCGGGCGCAGCGCCTACGGCCCGCCCCGCAGCGCCAAAGCGCGAACGCGAAGACAGCAAGCCCCGGCGCCGCTCGGCGGTACGCAAGGCCACCGCCGGGGCTAAGGAAGGTGAATAGAGCATGTTGATGCCCAAACGCATGAAGTACCGCAAAGCCCACCGGGGCCGGATGCGGGGTACGGCCAAGGGAGGCGACTACGTGGCTTTCGGCGAGTGGGGCCTGGTCGCCATGGAGCCTTCCTGGGTGACCAGCCAGCAGATCGAGGCGGCCCGTGTGGCCATGGTGCGCCACTTCCGCCGCGGCGGCAAAATTTTCATTCGAATCTTCCCCGACAAGCCCTTTACCAAGAAGCCCCTGGAAGTGCGCATGGGTAAGGGCAAGGGCAATGTGGAGGGGTATGTGGCGGTGGTCAAGCCGGGCCGTGTGATGTTTGAGGTTTCCGGCGTAACCGAAGAGCAGGCCCGGGAAGCCCTCCGTCTGGCCGGGCACAAGCTGCCCATTCAAACCAAGGTGGTGAGACGCGATGCCTACGACGAAGCCCAGTGAGCTGCGCAAGCTGCCGGTGCAGGAGCTGCAAAAGCGAATTCAGGACACCAAGAAAGAACTGATGGAACTGCGCTTCCAGTCCAGCATCGGACAGCTCGATAAGAACCATCGAGTCACCCAAGCCAAGCGCGAGATTGCGCGCATGCTGACCGTGCTGGGGGAAAAGGCCCGGGGGGCCGATGGGGAAAGCCAGCCCTCATCCAAGCCTGCCTCTAAAAAGCCCCGCGCCAGGAAGGCCTGAGAAAGGAGTTTGCAATGCCCAAGAAAGTTCTGACCGGCGTGGTGGTGAGCGATAAGGCGCAGAAGACCGTCACGGTTCTGGTAGAGCGCCAGATGCAACACCCGCTGTATGGCAAGGTCATCAAGCAATCCAAAAAGTACCTTGCCCACGACGAGAACGACCAGTACAAACTCGGCGACATCGTCGAGATCAGAGAAGCTACCCCGATATCCAAAAACAAGAAGTTCGTGGTGGTGGGGCGCCTCGAGGAAGGCCGCATGGATCTGGTCGAGCGCTACCAACTGCGCAAGGAGCGTGGTAACGCGTGATTCAGCAAGAAACTGTGCTGGAAGTTGCCGACAACACCGGTGCCCGTAAAATTGCCTGCATCCGGGTGATGGGGGGCCACTACCGCAAGTACGCCAGCGTGGGCGATATCATTGTGGCCTCGGTCAAGGAGGCCATTCCCCGGGGCATGGTGAAAGAGGGCGATGTGGTCAAGGCGGTGGTGGTGCGAACCGCCAAGGAAATTCGCCGTCAGGATGGTTCTTCCATCCGTTTCGACACCAATGCGGCGGTCATCATCAACCCGCAGAACGAGCCGAGGGGCACCCGTGTGTTTGGCCCGGTGGCCCGCGAACTGCGCGAGCGAGGCTTCATGAAAATTGTTTCGCTGGCGCCTGAAGTGCTTTGAGGAGGGTGTGCGGGTTCTTGCCGTAGGCAAGTGGTCCGATGCACAGGGGGCTTTAGGGTCTTCTGTCCCGCACCCGGCTTGTTGGGGAGAGGTCGGCTTCCGAGCAAGCCCTAGCCAGAGATGCTTTTTGGGCCGGTTTCTGCTACACTCTTCTTTTGGTGTCTTGGGTCTGGCAGGACTGGCGCTGGAAGCAAAATCGGAGGAAAAATGAAGGTACATGTCAAAAAGGGCGACACCGTGAAAGTGCTTTCCGGCAAGGAAGGGCTGCGCGGCGCCACCGGTAAAATCAAAGCGGTCATGCCCAAAGAGGGGCTGGTGGTGGTGGAGGGGCTCAACCTGATCAAGAAGGCCGTGCGCCCCAACCCCCGCAACCCCCAGGGAGGGTTCATCGAAACCGAGGCACCCATTCACGCCTCCAAGGTGATGCCCATCTGCCCGAGCTGCGAGAAGCCTACCCGCATCCGCAAAAAGCTACTGCCCGATGGAACCAAGGTGCGGGCCTGCGCCAAGTGTGGTGGGGTGCTGGACACCAAGTAAGGGGGTTGTGAATGCCACTGGAAGTTGCCCTGAAGAAACGTTACCTCGAGGAGATTCGACCCGAGTTGATGAAGCGGTTTGGCTACGAGAACATCATGGCGGTGCCCCGCCTGGTGAAAATTGTGGTCAACCAGGGCCTTGGCGAAGCCAAGGAGGATAGCCGCATTCTGGAAAAAGCCGGCAAGGAGCTGGCGGTGATCACCGGGCAGCAGCCGGCCATCACCCGTGCGAAGAAGTCCATCTCCAACTTCAAGCTCCGCCAGGGGATGCCCATCGGTTTGCGGGTTACGCTGCGCGGGGATCGGATGTGGATTTTTGCCGAGAAGCTGATTCATATTGCCCTGCCGCGCATCCGCGATTTTCGCGGGGTCAATCCTGGGGCCTTTGATGGCCGCGGTAACTACAACCTGGGCCTGCGTGAGCAAGCCATCTTCCCCGAGATTACCTTCGATATGGTGGACGCGGTGCGGGGGATGGACATTGCGGTGGTCACCACGGCCAAGACCGATGAAGAAGCTCGAGCCCTGCTGGAACTCCTGGGCTTCCCCTTCAGGAAGTAAGTTTGACTCATTCAGAAAGGAGGTGAAACGATGGCCAAGAAATCACAGGTCGAGAAGATGAAGCGCAAACTCAAAACCATCGCCAAGTATGCGGCCAAGCGGGCGGCCCTCAAGGCGGCGGGCGATTACGCGGCCCTGGCCGAGCTGCCCCGCGACGCCAGCCCAACCCGCCACAAGAACCGTTGCGCGGTAACGGGCCGTTCCAAGGCTTTCTTGCGTTACTTCGGCATCTCGCGTCTTCAGTTCCGCGAAATGGCTCACAAGGGTCAGTTGCCGGGGGTCAAGAAAGCCAGTTGGTAAAGATGGCTTTGTAGGTCGGTGAGTTTTCGCCGATACCGCAAGGCCGATTCTGCGGGTGCCCTCTGTGGGGGTTCTGAACTGGCAGGTTGGCTATTTTGGCCAAGACCGGGTTCCGCAAACCTCCAGGCCCAACAGAGCCGCCCAGGAAGTAAGGAGATTTTGCAATGCTCAGTGATCCGATTGCCGATATGCTGACCCGGATTCGCAACGGAGTCCAGGTCTACAAGGAGAGCGTGGATGTGCCTGCTTCTAAGTTCAAGCAGCAGATTGCCAGCATCCTTGTCAAGGAAGGTTTTCTCAAGGGAATGGAGCAGGTTGAGGTGGATGGCAAGCCCTACCTTCGCCTGACCCTCAAATACGGCCCCCGCCGCGAACGGGTCATCCAGCACATCCAGCGGGTGAGCCGTCCGGGTCGTCGAGTGTACGTGACAGCCGAGAACCTACCCCGCGTGCGCCGCGGCCTGGGGCTGGCCATCGTCTCGACCTCCAAGGGGCTGTTGCCGGACCGCGAAGCCCGCAAGCTGGGGGTGGGTGGCGAAGTGATTTGCGAGGTGTGGTAGCCCCACCCCAATTTGAGCCGCCCCCAAGAGCGGCCTGGGCTGCCCCGGGCAGCCATCGCGCTCAAATCGGGGGCCCCAGTAAGGAGAAAGTGAACATGTCTCGAATTGGAAAACAACCCATCACCTTGCCCAAGGGTGTGACCGTCGAGGTGACCAGCGGGCTGGTCAAGGTTAAGGGGGCCAAGGGTGAACTGTCTGTGCCGGTGCATGCCGACCTGACCATCAAGAACGAAAACGGCACCATCACAGTGAGCCGTCCCTCCGATAGCCGCACCCACAAAAGCCTGCATGGCCTGACCCGCACCCTGATTGCCAACGCGGTTCAGGGCGTTTCGACGGGTTATGTAAAGGAAATGATCATCAGCGGTACCGGTTACCGTGCGGCCATGCAGGGCAAGAACCTCGAGCTCACCGTGGGGCATAGCCACAAAGACATTGTTACCCCCCCCGCCGGCATCACCTTCGAGGTGCCCGAACCCACCAAAATCCGCATCGTGGGGATTGACAAGCAACTGGTAGGTCAGGTAGCAGCCAACGTACGGGCGGTGCGTCCACCCGATGCCTACCACGCCAAGGGCATTCGCTATGCCGACGAGGTGATCAAGACCAAGCCCGGCAAGACTGCGGGCAAGTAGCCCCACCCATGCATAAGAGGATGGGGGCAGTTTAGCAGAAAGGAGAGTCTGTGGCCCGTTTGTCCACTGAAGACCGCCGCAAGTTTCGGGTGCGCAATGCCGTCAAAGCCTCAGGCCGGCTGCGCCTCAGCGTTCACCGCAGCTTGCAGCACATCTACGCACAAATCATTGACGACAGCAAAGGGGAGACCCTGGCTGCTGTCTCGAGCAAGTCCCTCAAGCTTTCGGGCAACAAAACCGAAGTGGCCCGGAAAGTGGGCGTAGCCATTGCAGAGGCAGCCAAGGCCAAGGGAATTGTCCAGGTGGTCTTTGACCGGGGTGCCTTCAAATACCACGGGCGCGTCAAGGCCCTGGCCGATGGTGCACGTGAAGGGGGACTGGAGTTCTGAGCCGAAGGCCAAAAGCCTGAAGCCCAAGGCGCTGATCCTGGCTTTCAGCTTTCTGCCTTCCGCCTTCAGCGAGGTTACATATGCCTGAAACCGATTTTGAAGAAAAGATGATCTTTGTGCGCCGCACTTCCAAGACCTACCAGGGGGGGCGTCGCTTCCGCTTCGGTGCCCTGGTGGCCGTGGGAGACCGGCAGGGCCGGGTGGGCCTGGGTCTGGGCAAGGCCAAGGAAGTCCCCATGGCGGTGCAAAAAGCCAACAACTACGCCAAGCGTGAGATGATCGAGGTGCCCCTGCACAACGGCACTATTCCGCACGAGATCAGCGTGACCTGGGGTTCTTCCACCATCCTGCTGCGTCCGGCGGCGCCGGGAACCGGGGTGATTGCGGGCCAGGTGCCCCGCGCCATCCTCGAGCTGGCTGGCATCACCGATATCCTGACCAAGGAGCTGGGCTCCCGCAACGCGGTGAACATCGCCTATGCCACCATGGAAGCCCTGCGCCAGCTCCAGACCTGGGACGATGTGAAGCGCCTGCGCAAAGCCCCTGCCAAACCCGAGGAGGTGGCCTGATGGCAACCGTCAAGGTTCGGCTGGTCAAGAGCCCCATCGGCTATCCCAAAGACCAGAAAGCCGCCCTCAAGGTGCTGGGCCTGACTAAGATGAACCGTGTGCGTGAGGTGCAGGACAACCCGGCCATGCGCGGTCAAATCCGCAAGGTGTCCCACCTGGTGGAGGTGCTGGAATGAAACTCACCGATATTCGTCCCAACCAGGGGGCCAACAAACGCCACAAGCGCGTGGGTCGGGGTCCCGGCTCGGGCAAGGGCAAGACCGCCGGGCGCGGTCACAAGGGCCAGAAATCCCGCTCGGGCGGCCTCAAGAACCCGGCCCGCTTTGAGGGGGGCCGCTCCACCCTTCTGATGCGCCTGCCCAAGCGCGGCATGAAGGGCGACTCCCACGGCGAACTCAAGCGGGTGGAATACCAGGTGGTCAACCTGGGCGCCATTGCCAAACACTTCACCTCCGGCGAAGTAGGCCCCGAAGCCCTGGCCAAGGCGGGTCTGGTGCGTCCAGGGTATCCCGTCAAGGTGCTGGCCCAGGGGGATGCCAGGGGCGTTAGGGTGCATGCCCACAAGTTCTCGCAAGCAGCCGTCGAAAAACTAAAGGCTGCGGGCGGCGAGGCGGTTGTGCTCGAGGGGGCCTAGAATGCTCGCGGCCTTCCGCTCCGCCATCGTCATCCCTGAGCTGCGTAAGCGCATCCTGTTTACGCTCTTGGTGCTGGCGCTGTATCGGTTGGGAACCTTCATCCCCACCCCTGGGGTGGACATCAGCAAGATCCGCGAGTTTCTGGGTACCCAGGCGGGGAGTGCCTTGGGTCTGGTCAACCTGTTCTCCGGCGGCAACTTTGAACAGTTCTCGATCTTTGCCCTGGGCATCATGCCCTACATCACCGCCGCCATCATCATGCAGCTGCTGGTCACGGTGATTCCGGCGCTGGAAAAGCTGCAAAAGGAAGGCGAGGAAGGCCGCCGCATCATCACCCAGTACACCCGCTATGCCGGTATTGCCCTGGGGGCGGTACAGGGCTTGTTTCTGGCCACGGCCTTTTTGGGTTCGAACAACGGGGCTTTCCTGCTCCCCGGCTGGGAACCCGGCTTCTTCTTTTACTTTGTGGTGGTGGTGACCCAGGTGGCCGGCATTGCCCTGTTGCTCTGGATGGCCGAGCGGATCACCGAATACGGTATCGGCAACGGTACCAGCATGGTGATCTTTGCGGGCATCGTGGCCTCCTGGCTGCCCCAGCTGGGCCGCACCTTCGGCCTGGTGCGCACCGGCGAGGTCAACCTGATTGCCCTCCTGATCTTCCTGGCCTTTATCGTGCTGGCTTTTGGGGCCATGGCCGCCGTGCAGCAGGCCGAGCGGCGCATTCCGGTACAGTACGCCCGCAAGCAGGTAGGCCGCAAGATGTTTGGCGGTCAGGCCACCTACATCCCCATCAAACTCAATGCAGCGGGGGTCATCCCCATTATTTTTGCGGCGGCGTTGCTCCAACTCCCGCTCTTTATTACCGGGGTCTTCCCTGAGTCGTCGTTGGCCCAGGGGGTTGCCAACTTTTTTACCCCCAACCGCTTTCCCGGTCTGCTGATTGAGGTTCTGCTGATTGTGGGGTTTACCTACGTCTATACCGCCGTGCAGTTTGACCCCCGCCGAATTTCGGAGAACCTGCGCGAGTATGGGGGTTTCATTCCCGGTATTCGCCCCGGCGACCCCACGGTGAAGTTCCTGGAGCACATTGTCTCCCGCCTGACCCTGTGGGGGGCCATCTTCCTGGGCATTGTGGCGGCCCTGCCCACCATCATGCAAAACGTGACGGGCGTGACCACCTTGGCCTTCCACTTCTCGGGCATCAGCCTGTTGATTGTGGTCGGGGTTGCGCTCGACACCCTGCGCCAGATTGAAGCCCAGTTGCAGATGCGCAACTACGAGGGATTCTTGTCCAAGGGTCGGCTGCGGGGCCGTACCCGCTAGGATTTCGCCGTAGCCCGAACAGTGATGGGTGGTTTCAGGCAGCACGGGTTATCAATCGTCGGGGGACATGGGTCTAGGGCTAATTTTGCTGAAGGTTTTGCAGGCTATTGATGGATTATCGGCCTTACCGGACAGCGTGTTGGATTCACGCAGGCACTACGAAGAGCGGGAGCGCGATAAGGAGACGGTAGAGATATGGCAGAGGCGGTCATCTTCCTAGGCCCCCCTGGCGCAGGCAAGGGTACCCAGGCCAAGCGCCTGGCTTCCGAGATGGGCTTCAAGCAGCTTTCAACGGGTGACATATTGCGCAGCCACGTGGCCCGTGGCACCGAGCTGGGCCAGCTGGCCAAGCCCCTCATGGATGCCGGCAAGCTGGTTCCCGACGAGATTATTTTGGGCTTGATCGGGGCCGAGCTGGCCGCCATGCCCGACCCCAAGGTCATCTTTGATGGCTTTCCCCGCACCCTGGCCCAGGCCGAAGCCCTGGATCGACTTTTGCAGGAGCAGCACATTCGCTTGCTGGGGGTTTTGCTGGTCACGGCCCCCGAGGACGAACTGGTGCGGCGCTTGCTGGGCCGGGCGCTGGAAGAAGGCCGTTCGGATGACAACGAGGAGACCATCCGGGCCCGGATGGTGGAGTACCGCCAGAAAACCCAGCCTTTGGTGGACTACTACCAAAAAACCGGCAGCCTGAAGGAAATCAACGGCCTGGGCAAGGTGGACGAGGTCTACCGGGCCATTCAGGAAGCCCTGGGCATCCCCGCCGCCTAGAGCCCAGTCCCTTTTAGCGAATATGGCCATCCACATCAAATCGCCCTGGGAAATCGAGAAGATGACCCGCACCGGTCAGCTTCATACCGCTATCTTTGCCGAGGTGGAGCCCCACATCCGGCCTGGGGTAAGCACCCTCGAGCTTGACCAGATCATCCTGCGGGCGATTCAGCGGGTGGGGGGCAAAGCGCCCCAGATTGGCTACCGGGCGGGTGGGCAGATACCTTACCCCAGCGCAACCTGCATGTCCATAGACGATGTGGTGGTGCACGGCTTGCCCTCCAAACGCCCTTTGCAGGAGGGGGAGCTCCTCAAGATTGATTTTCTCTTTACCCACGATGGCTACACCACCGACATGGCCCGCACCTATGCGGTGGGCCAGGTCTCACCCGAAGCCCAGAAGCTGATGCAGGTGACCGAGGAAGCCTTCTGGCTGGGCCTGGAACTCATGCAGCCGGGCAAGCGCATCGGTGATGTGGCTGCGGCAGTGCAGGATTTTGTAGAGAAGAAGCACGGCCTGTGGTGTATCCGCGAGATGGTGGGGCACGGGGTGGGGCGGGAGCTGCACGAAGACCCCCAGGTGCCCAACTATGGCGACCCCGGCAAAGGCCCCAAGCTGCGCCCCGGCATGACCCTGGCCTTCGAGCCGATGGTTGCTTTGTACCCTGCCAAGATGGTAATATTGGCGGATGGTTGGACGGCCACGGTTGGCAAAGGCAACCTGGCGGCCCACTACGAAAACACAGTGCTTATTACCGAGTCTGGCCCTCGCCTCTTGACGGGGAGCCAGAAATCTGTGCCGGTGGGGCGCTAGGCGGGATTTGCGCTAGGAGGAGATGCTTGGCCAAGGAGAAGGACACAATTCGAGCCGAAGGGGTCATCAGCGAAGCGCTGCCCAACACCACATTTCGGGTGCAGCTCGACAACGGCCCCGAGATTCTCTGCTACATCTCAGGCAAGATGCGCATGAACTACATCCGCATTTTGCCGGGAGACCGGGTGGTGGTCGAGATTACCCCCTACGACCCAACCCGGGGCAGGATCGTTTACAGAAGGTAGGGCATAGAGCCAGGGCAACCGAAGGAGTAACCATGAAAGTGCGTACCTCAGTCAAGAAAATGTGCGACAAGTGCAAGGTCATCAAGCGCCATGGGCGCGTGTATGTGATCTGCGAAGACCCTACCCACAAGCAGCGTCAAGGCTAAACGGAAGGAGGTGAAGGAATGGCTCGTATTTCTGGTGTGGAAATCCCCCGCAACAAGCGCGTGGACATTGCCCTGACCTATGTGTACGGGGTGGGCCCGGCCCGTGCGAAAGAAGCCCTGGCAGCCACCAACGTCAATCCGGCGACCCGGGTCAAAGACCTCAGCGAGGCCGAGGTGGCCCGGCTGCGTGAGTTTGTGGAAAACACCTACAAGCTCGAGGGCGAACTGCGCGCCGAGGTGGCCAGCAATATCAAGCGCCTGATGGACATCGGCTGCTACCGGGGCTTGCGTCACCGTCGGGGACTGCCCGTGCGCGGCCAGCGGACCCGGACCAACGCCCGCAGCCGCAAGGGGCCCCGCAAGACCGTGGCCGGCAAGAAAAAGGCCCCCCGCAAGTAGTGAACATGGGGTAGTGGCTCGAGTTTTTTCGCAACCCCCCGATAAAGCTGGAACGTAGATGCGCCAATGGTGCATCGTGTACACGCCAGTTGAGACTCCTGATACCGCTCCACTTCCCTTTTTCCGTGGAGCAAACGCGAGGAGAGTATGGCTGAGAAAAAAGCTTCAAGCAGTCGCAAGAAGAAGGTCAAACGTCAAGTAACGACGGGCCGGGCGTTTATTCACGCCTCCTACAACAACACCATTGTGACCATCACCGATACCAACGGCCACCCGATTACCTGGTCGTCGGGGGGGGTGATTGGCTACAAGGGCAGCCGCAAGGGGACGCCCTATGCGGCCCAGCTGGCGGCGATGGATGCCGCCAAGAAGGCCCAGGGTTTTGGGATGAGCAGTGTGGAAGTGGTGGTGCGCGGCACCGGCGCAGGCCGTGAGCAGGCCATTCGGGCTTTGCAGGCCAGTGGGCTCCAGGTGCGCTCCATTGTGGACGACACCCCCCTGCCGCACAACGGCTGCCGTCCCCGCAAGAAGTTCCGCAAAACCGTCTAAGTATCGCTGCTGGGGTGAAACTTTGGTTCCCTGCTTCACCCTGCTGGTCTGGGGAACCCGGTTGGGAGAGCGCTGAGAGCAGTCTGGCTACCCGACCGATGGAGGAGAGAGAATGGGTCGTTATAGAGGGCCAATCGTAAAAGTGGCGCGTCACCTTGGGGTGAACGTGGCCGAGACCGAAAAAGTTCAAAAATACCTGGATCGCCGCCCGTATGCGCCGGGCCAGCACGGCCAGAAGCGCAAGGGCCGTCCCTCCGACTTCGCGGTGCGCCTGCGCGAGAAGCAAAAACTGCGCTTCATCTACGATGTCTCGGAAACGCAGTTCCGCAACCTCTTCGAAGAGGCCAGCCGCAAGAAAGGCGTGACCGGTACGGTCTTCCTGCAACTGCTCGAGAGCCGTCTGGACAACGTGGTGTTCCGCCTGGGCATTGCCTCGACCCGCCGCCAGGCCCGGCAGTTTGTGCGCCACGGTCACATTCTGGTCAACGGTCGGCGGGTGACGGTTCCCGGCTATCGCCTGCGTCAAGGGGACGAAATCAAGGTATCGGAGAAGGCCAAGAAAATGGACTTTATCGTCCAGAACGTCGAACGCTTCAAGAACCGCAAGGCCTTCCCCTGGCTGGAATTTAACGCCGACACCATGACCGGGCGCTTCCTGCGCGTACCCGAGCGGGAAATGCTCTCGCTGCCGGTGAACGAACAGTTGGTGATCGAGTTCTACTCGAGGTAAGCGTTGTGAGCCTAGCGTCGAGGCCGGGTCAAGCCCCTCAGACCCCCCTCGACACCTCCAGAGGAGGAAATTTTGGAAACCACCAAGACCAAAGCCCCTGTTTTCAACGCCCGCATTGACGGGAACTACGGCGAGTTTGTGCTCGAGCCCCTCGAGCGGGGATTCGGCGTGACCCTGGGTAACCCGCTGCGTCGAATTTTGCTGTCCTCGATTCCCGGTACCGCCGTCACCAGCGTTTACATCGAAGACGTGCTGCACGAGTTTTCCACCATTCCAGGGGTCAAGGAAGATGCCATTCAGCTCATCCTGAACCTCAAGGAGCTGGTCGTGCGCTTTGCCAATCCGGGCAGCGGCCCCAAGACCCTCACCCTTCGGGCCACCGGCCCCAAGGTGGTGTATGCCCGGGACCTCGAGTGCCCCCCCGATGCCGAGGTGGTCAACCCCGACCAGTACATTGCAACGCTGGAAGAGAAGGGCAAGCTGGTCATGGAGGTGCGGGTAGATGAAGGCACCGGCTATGTGCCGGCAGAAAAACACGGCATCAAAGACCGGATCTCCTCGATTCCGGTGGATGCCCTCTACTCGCCCGTGCGCCGGGTGGCCTACCAGGTGGAGGATACCCGTCTGGGCCAGCGCACCGACCTGGACAAGCTGACCCTGCGGGTCTGGACCAACGGCTCGGTTTCGCCCATGGATGCGCTGCAACAATCGGTGGCCATCCTGCGCGAACAACTCGGCTTCTTCGATCAGTCGCCAGTAGTGCGCTTCGAACACAAGCCCGCCCCGGCCACGGCCACAGCCGCCCCTGCGGCTTCTGCTGCCCCGGCTCCGGCAGCCCCGGTGGCCAAGGGAGTGGGTCTTACCCTGGACGACCTGGGCCTGACCACCCGCGTTTTGCACAACCTCAAGGAGGAGGGCATCGAGAGCGTGGAAAGCCTGCTGGCCCTCTCCGAGCGCGAACTCAAGAAAGTGCCGGGCATTGGCGACCGCAGCCTGCAAGAGATTAAGGACTGCCTGGCCCAGCACGGGCTGGTAATGAAAGACTAGCGTCGCTTAGCCCTCGACGCTCCCAAGGAGCAAAAATGCGTCACCGGAAAGCTGGAAGAAAACTCAATCGGAACTCTTCGCATCGCGTGGCCCTGTTCCGCAACCTGGCCAAGAGCCTGCTGCTCTCGGAGGAGGGGAAAATCACCACCACCATCCCCAAGGCCAAGGAGCTGGCAGGCTATGTGGACAGCCTGATTTCTGCTGCCAAGAAAGCCCCCACCCTCAGCGTGCCCGACAATGTGCGCTTCACCAAGCGCCGGGACAAGAACGGCAAGGAGCTGCCCCTACAGGAAGGCGAGCGCATGGCCACGCCCGAAGAGCTGGCGGCCTACGCCCGGCGCAACCACCTGCGCCGCCAGGTGTTGCGCGACCTGCACGACCCCAAGCTGGTCAAGAAGCTGTTTGAGGAAATCGCTCCGCGGTATGCCGACCGTCCCGGCGGCTACACCCGCGTGCTGAAGCTGGCCGAGCGTCGCCGGGGCGATGGCACCCAACTGGCTCTGGTCGAACTCGTAAAGTAGCCGCTTTTTGTGCGGGGCCGGGGGAGCCTTCCACCCGGCTCTGTGGCCTTTATTGCGTGCCTCTTGCATACAATCGAAGCGGAGAGTTGAAGCAGGGGTCAGGGCGTTGGGGACAGGTACCCCCCACCTCCGGCCACCCACTCCCATCCTGTGCTTCCTTGAAAGCTTGCGCGCCTAAACCTGCGTTGCATAAAAGCCCGTACAACCAACCCCGCGCGGTGATTAATCCTGGCCTGGCCTCGCTCGGTTCCTCCCCTACCTCTTCGGGAAAGCCAGGTGGGGTTGCTGACATGGCCCCACAAGCCATCATGTGAAATGAGGGCCCTGACATAAACCCTCCCCAACCTTCCCCTACGCGGTAGGGAGGGGGTTGAGGGCTATCACTCTTTTGTGGGCGTGTATGGGTATCTTTGCTGTGTAAGGTTGGTAGCACAGGCTTAGCTGACCATCCAGGCCGCCACGGTTCTATCCAGGACCATGCTTTCTCGCCCTACCTGCCCGCCTTGATGCCGAGGGCTTCCAGGGCTTTTTCAAACGGCAGGTCGCGCCCGGTATTGGCCAGTTGCTCGAGGGAGTTTTCCACCACAAAGTCCGGGGTGGCTCGAGCCGGGTAGGGGGTTCCATCGGCAAAAAAGGCGCGGTTATAGGAGATGCTCAGGGCCCCGCCGTTGATCAGGTTGAGGGGGCGGGTGGTGGTGTTGCCAATGCCCAGGGTGGCGACCCCCACCAAAGGCGCCAGTTTGGCTTTCTGGATGGCGGAAGCCAGGTACTCCCCGCCCGAGGCGGTGTTTTCGTCTATCAGCACCACCAGGGGGCCGCGCCAGCGGGCCAGGATAGGCAGGCTGGCGTTTTCGCTCTGGCCATTGCGGGTCACGAAAAAGCGCCCATCGCGGATGCGAAATTCGGTGCGCTCGGTCTGGTAGCGGTCGAGCAGGGCTACATAAGGCTCGTCCAGGAAGGCCGCCGCCGAGTAGATCATCTCGTTGAGCAGACCGCCGCTGTTGCCGCGCAGCTCCAGAACCATCGCCCGGGCGTTTTTCTGCTGGGCCTCGCGCACCAGCTCGTGCACCCGGCGGCCCACCTGGCCCTGGGCGTCGAAGTCGGGGATTTTGAGCACCGCCACCCCGTCGGGCCTCATTTTGAGGGAGGGGAAGCGGGCCAGGTTGATTTCACGACCGGTCAGGGTGATCTCGAGGCGCTGGCGCTCCGGCCCCCGCAGGATGGTCAGCACCACCGGGCGGCCCGACTGCACCGACTGCACCAGGAACTGCGCAGCCTGATTGTCGTCGGGCAGCTCGCTCAGGGGGCGCCCATTGACGGCGATGATGCGGTCGCCGTAGGCCAGTCCGGCCTCGTCGGCGGGGCCCCCCTCCACCACATCCACCACCAGACGGTCGCGCGAGCCCGGAATGGGCAGGTGGGTCACGCCGATGCGCAGGGTGCGCGAGGGCGCGTTGCCCTGGCGGCTTTCGCGGGTTCCGCGCAGGGCTTCGGGGCTCAGGTAATAGGTGTGGTTGTCGTTCAACTCGGCAACCATGCGCTGGATGATGGGCACCGCCTGGTCGTAGGGGCAGGTGTCTTTTTGGGGAGCGCAGGCGCGATCCAGCTCGCTTTGGTAGCGGCTGGTCAGCTCTTTGAGGTTGAGGGTGGCCGGGCCGTTGTAATAAAACTCCACGTAGAAGCTGGCCTGGTCGAAAAGGTCTTGGGCGGGCGAGGCCAGCGAGAGCGAGCCAAGCACCAGGGCCAGGGTTGCCAACAGTTTGCGCATAACATCCACCTACCGCAGCATTTCCAGGGCGCGTTCCAGCACCACATCGCGCCCCGCGATCAGGGCCTCGAGGTCGTCTGCTACCGCCACATCCGGGGTTACCCTGAGGGGGAAAGGCGAGCCATCGAGGTTGCGCATGCGCAGCGAAGAGACCGCAATAAACTCGCCATTAATCAGGGGGCCCTCGGCGCTGCCGGACATCCCCAGGGCCCCCGCGGTTGCTTCGCCCACCACCTTGGCCCGGCCCGCAGATTGCAGGAAATAAGCCAGCATCTCGGCGGAGTTGATGGTGAGGCGGTTGACCAGCACCACCACCGGCAGGCGTGCCAGATAAGGCCGCTCTACCGCGCTTTGCTCCTCCTTATCACCACCCTCGGTTTGCACAAACAGCTTGCCATTTTCGACCGTGTGGGTTTCGTCCTGCCCCTGGAAGCGCCGGTCGTAGATAAAGCCGCCCTTGCCGGTAAAGGCGGCGGCGGCCAGCAGGGCCTCGGAGTCGTAGCCGGTCAGGGCGTCGCGCAGGTCAATCACCATGCCCCGGGCCCCGGCCTGCTCGGCCCGGCGGGCGGCGTCGTGGACGCGCTCGGCGGTGGAGTAGTTGTCGGAGCTGTAGAGGTGATAGATGCGCAGGTAGGCGATGTTGTTGTTGATCTCGAGGCGGGGTCGCATGGTGGCTTCGGCCACTCGGGGGGTAAGGTTGACCGTGCGGGCCGTGCCCTGGCGGCTGTAGCTGAGGCTAAAGGCCGTGCGGGAAGCCTCGGCTGCGGCGAGCCGGGCCAGGGTGGCGGCTTGAGCGCCAATCTGGGTTATCAGGTCGCCGCGCCGCAACCCCGCCTCGAAAGCGGGCTCGCCGGGGAAGGCTTCGCTGACCACCAGCCCCCTTGGGCTTTCGCGCACCCAGACGCCAATCCTGGGGGCGGCGGGCCCCAGTCCGGCCCCGTAGCGCTGGTCGTCTATGAGTTGTTCACGGGTCATCAGCACCGTAAAGGGGTCGGCGATGTCCTGAATAATCCGGGCGATGACCTGTTTGGCCTTGTCGAAGCCACACCGTTCGCGCTCGAGGGCGCAGAGCTGGTCTAGCTGGGGCTGGTACTGCCGCCGCAGTTCCCGAAAGTGGGCAACTTTGGACGGGCCATTGTAATAAAAACCAATCAGGAAAGTGGCCTGGTCAAATAAATCCTGGGCGGGCGAGGCCAGGGCCGGGCTGACCATTCCAAGCACCACCACACCGCTGAGCCACAAGCTTCGCAGGGTCATGCTTCAATATAAGCAAGAAAATGTTATGAGAATGGTAGATTGACCCAGATTGCAAGTGAAGGCCCGCAGCAGGGAGGCGATGGTTTATGGTCTGGGGCCATAAATTTCGATATCTTCAACAAAAAACGATGCGTACTGTTTTGCATCAAAGCCCGGACAACCGCACCCGCACGGGCTTGCTGACCTGGCCCTTCACGCAACCAGCAAATGGGGGGCCTGTCCGATACCCTCCCCAACCAGGGGCTCGAGGGCTATCACTCTTTGAAAATCTGTAGGCGGGTGTGGGTATTACGACTGTGTGCCAATCGCGCTCTTCACAGACGTGGCCGCCTGGATGGGCGGCCGCTGTTCTGTTCAGAACCAGGCGTTCTCGAACTCGAGTGGCTCAAAAAATGTGAAGAGCGCTCAAAGCTGGCCCTGGACACGAATCCCTAAAACTGAACAGGCCCAAAAGGGAAGCGCCGGGTGGTTGGTGCTTGTACTTGGGTTGCAAGGGTCTGTAACCCAAAACCGGCGCGGGTGGGGAATGTAGGGTATCCGGCTCGATGGAGTTGTTCTTGCAGGCCTGCCACCACCTCGAAGCTGCTGAGGAAAGTGCCGGGGTAGTAGTAGCCCAAAATTTGCCGGAAATCCCAGCCCTGGAGGGCCAGTCCGCGGGCGCCCCACTGGCTCATGCCCACCCCGTGGCCCCTTCCTTGTCCAATGACCTGCCAGCCATCGAAGCGCACACGGGTGGAGGGGAGCCCCAGGCCGCGCAACAGCCGGGTGGACTGGGGGGCGTCGAGCTCCACGCTCCGGCTACTACCCACAATACGAAGACGCAGGGGACGACCGCTCTCGCTCAGGTACATGGGTGCAAGGCCCTGCACGGTGCCTACCTGAATGCCCTGGCTGGCCAGGCTGCGGGCTACTGCCTCTGGTGAGAGGGTTCGGCTCCAGAGGCCATCCGGGCTTATGGCAAAGGGGTCGGGGCGGGCAATCAGATAAGGAACTGCACTGCCCCAGACCTCGGCGGCGGCGGCGGTGTAGCCTCCGGAGTCGGCGTGATAGACCGCGGTGATGGGCCTTTGGTTGTAGCTTACGATCAGGCTGCGGGTGGCGTAGACGGCGCTGGTGTGGCGGGGGGTCTCCACCGAGCGACCGAGGTACACCTGGCAGCGCTCACTCGAGCAGAGGTCGTAAAGGCCCTGGGGGTTCAGGCGATAGAGCGCGAAGGTGCGGGCCAGTATGGCCTGGGCTTGCAGCACCGCCCCCGGAAACGAGGCAGGAACCTCTCCGGGTACCACCCCCAGCAGGTAGTCCTCGAGCCAGACCCGGTTGATGAAAAGCAGCCGCCCGGCCTGCCACACTGCCAGCAGGTTGCCCCGGTAGTTGCGTCCTGCAAAAGTGAAACCATCCGCCGGCGCAAACTCCACCCACGGCCCGGCACTTTTGCCGTCTACCAGCACCTCGCCCGAACCAGCCGTGACCCGCAGGGTGCCTGCGCCGAAATCCTGGCTACCAAGGGCGCTGTTGCGCTGGTGCGGCCCCAGTTGAAGGCTGCCTGCCGGGGCTTCGGCCAGCAAGACCCGCAGCAGCAAATCCTGCTGGGCGTGGGCGGCCCCCAGCAACACGAATATAAGCATCCACACACGCACCATGTAACCCTTCCCAGTATACGTTTTGGGGGCGGGCTGTCGGGTTCATGTGGTCTTGAAGTAACGGATCTTCAAGCCCTTGGGGCGCGGAGTGGAGGTTCTGGACCAACCTTGCTTGAACGCTATGCAAACTGTAGGAGCAAAGAGGCAGGGGATGGGGGTGGGGGGTTGCTGGGGGAGACCCACTTCCCCCTTGAACCTTCTCTCACCTGGAGGATTGTTGAAAGTTGCTTGTGCGCCTGAAATTTCTGACTGTTGCAGGGTTGCAGAGAGGCCAGTGCCCAGGCAAACGTTGCGGGCCGAAGGCCAGGGGTCGGCGCGTCCGCAAGATCGCTGTGCGCGGTTGTTGATGCGGGCAACGGAATCCGGCGTACGAACTGGGGGCATATTGATGGCCTCTCGGCATTGAGCGTTCAGCCTTATCGCGCTCCTCACAGACGTGGCCGCCCACGAAAACGAGAAGGGACAAAGAGACGTGCCTTACCTCGGTGAGGCACGGTTGTCTGCGTTGCGTCTGGGCCGAGACGCATGTTTTCGAGTTTCCAGGCGGCCCCTGTTCTGTTCAGAACCAGGCTTTCTAAAACTCGAATGGCTTATGTGAAGAGCGCTCCAGGCTCATTTCGAGGCGCGTTTTTGTGCAAAAAAGCCCCTGAGCAGCCTGGCTGAATCGCGCTCGAGCCAGCCGCCTTCCCACTCGAAGGGCGGTCTCAGGCGGTGGACGGTGACGGCCCCGGCCTTGAGGTTCTCCACGGCGTAGACCACCCGCCGCACCTGGGCTTCCACGAGGGCGCCAAAGCACATCGGACAGGGCTCCAACGTAACGTAGACGGTGGCTCCCGGGAGTACCTTGGCCTGCCTCTTGAGCAGGGCTTTCTGCAGGGCCAGCAGCTCGGCATGGGCGGTGGCGTCCTGGCTTTGCTCCACCAGGTTGTGGGCTGTGGCCAGTTCAAGGCCATCCCAGACCACCACCGCCCCGATGGGCACTTCGCCCTGTTCCAGGGCCCGCCTGGCCTGCTCGAGGGCCGTCCGCATGTGCTCGAGGTCATCCGACTCGGGCCAGAGGTTCCAGACTTCCTGCACCACCTCCTCCACTGCACGCACCGGCCAGACCTGCTTGAGCTCGGTGGGAACGCTGTGTTCTGTGAAGAAATCCACCAGCCTGACCCGGCCCTCCGGCAGGTCAATCTGGTCACCCGGCTTGGGGAGCCTCGAGCCCCGCCAGGGCGGAAAGGCATCCACAACGGGCGGAATCAGAAACAGGGTGCCGTCGCGGCGGCGGACCTGCCAGCCTTCGGGCAGGGTAAAAGCCTCGCCCTGCAAGGCCCGCTCGAGCTGGGTAATCCAGCCCGCCTCGGGCCGCAGCTGAACCTGCTCGAGCATCTGCCGTAAAGCCCGGCGTCGCAGTCCGGCTGGGGCCTGAAGCAGCGGGGCCACGCGAAAAGCCGGACAGGGCCAGCGCCGATCCCGCAGCAGCAGCTGGGCGGCCAGGGGGTCCAGGGCCTCATCGTCGAGCTGGGAGATGGCGGCAAAGCGGGAGAGGGAGGCGTTGGTCTGGGGGAAGCGGTCTTTCAGCCGGGGAACAATTTCATGGCGCAGGAAATTGCGATCCATCGAGGTGTCGGCGTTGCTGATGTCCTCAAGCCAGTCCTGGTTCTTGCTGCGCAGGTAGGCCCGCAGGGTGCTGCGGCTGACCTCGAGCAAAGGGCGCACCACCTTACCCCGCCTGGGGCGCATCCCCAAGCCCCGCCCGGTGCCCTGCAATAGTTGCAACAGCACCGTCTCGGCCTGGTCGTCCTCGGTGTGGGCGGTCAGGATGGCCTGAGCGCCGTGCTTCTTGGCTACCTTGGCCAGAAAACCATAGCGCAGGTCTCGAGCGGTGGCCTCGAGGTTCTCCCCGCGCTCGCCGGCAATCTGGGCGACATTGAGTTTCTCCGATTCAAAGGGATACCCCAGGCGTTCGGCCAGCGACCTGACCCACAGGGCGTCGGCAGCCGAGCCCTCGCGCAGGGAGTGATCGAGGTGGGCCACCACCACTTTGCGGGGGGTGGACGTCAGAAGGAGCAGCAGGGCCACCGAATCACCGCCGCCCGACACCGCCGCAACTAGACTGCCCTCCGGCACCAGGCGGGTCAGGTGGTTGGCAAACTGGGCTTCCAGCCAACTTACATCTACAGAATCCACCCCTATATGCTATTGGTTATGGCCTCATTTCCCAATCTTCGCTTTGACTTTGATATCTACCCTTACCTCACCCCCGAACTGCCTGGGGTGGATGGGGTCATCCGCCATCAACCCAGCGATTTTCAGGTCTATGAAGTGCCGGCCTATGCCCCCCTGGGCCAGGGCGAACACCTCCTGGTGCTTATTGAGAAAGAGGGCCTGACCACAAGGGCCGTATTCGAGTTCATCCGAGACCGGCTACACATCAACGAAGCCCACATCGGGGTGGCGGGCCTCAAGGACAAGCACGCCCTGACCCGACAGTGGTTCAGCATCCCGGCCCGCTACCAACAGCGCCTGGAGCGCTTGCAGGAACTGCAAAACCTGCGGGTGCTGGACTGGGGGCTGCACCCCCACAAGCTTCGGGTAGGGCATTTGCGGGGCAACCGCTTTCGCATTTTGATTCGGCAGGCTCGAGGCCAGAGCGAGCCAGGGCCCGCCGGGGTCGGGCCTAAAGAGCAGGTTGAAGCCATCCTGCGGGTGCTCGAGCGCCAAGGGGTACCCAACTACTACGGCCCCCAGCGCTTCGGCCTTGGAGGGATGAACCCGGTCAAGGGCTACGAACTGGTCAAAAAAGGCAAGGTGCACAGCCCCTCCTGGCTCAAAAAATTTTTGCTAGCCAGCCTGCAAAGCCTCCTGTTTAACGACTGGCTGGCCCTGCGCCTGGAGGAGGGGCTATTCGATAAGGTCATCGAGGGAGATATAGCCAAAAAACACGATACCGGCGGGGAGTTTGTGGTGAAAGATGCAGCCCAGGAAAACCCCCGCGCGCTGCGCTTTGAAATCAGCGCAACGGGCGCTTTGTACGGCAAGAAATACCGCGAAGCTGAGGGAGCCGCCCGGGCCCTCGAGGATCGGATTTTGCAGAAATACGAGCTCGAGCGCCACCATTTTGCCTCCCGCCGGGGCGACCGTCGCCTGATTCGCTTTCCCCTTACGGAAGCCTTTGTAGAGGAGGCCCCGGAGGGGCTATGGGTCGGTTTTTTTCTGCCCAAAGGGGCCTATGCCACCGCCGTGCTGCGCGAGGTCATGAAAAAGAACCCCGAGGCGGGTGAGCTGGAAAGCGACCTGGAAGAAACCGAAGCCTAGAGCGCTTTTCACATATTTAAGCCATTCGACTACAAGAAGGCTTTGTCCTGGACAGAACACTGGCCGCCTGGATAGGTGGCCAGGTCTGTGAAGGGCGCGATAAACTGGCTGGCCAACTGCCCTCTATGGAAGTGTGTGTGGCTCGTATAGTGCAGGACAATTTCGCGGGCGCTGTTGTGGGCCTTACCGTCGGTGAAATGATAGGCAACCCCGGCCTCCGGGTTGGCAGAGACCAGCCAGTCCTGTCTCCTGGAGGCCACCTGTTGCCAGATTTTGTACAGGCCGCCCAGGTCGGTTGGGCTTGCTGGAAAGCTGGCCGCAAGGTTGCCCAGGAGGCGCTCGAGCCCGAACGCTTCGGTTCCGCCCCGGACCACCACCTTGCCCAGAGCCAGTCTTTGGCATCCACGATTTGCCTGACCTCAGCCTGGATAATGCCCCAGGATACGCCCTCAGCTAAAAAAAAGCCCCCACCAGGAAGGCGGGGGCTTGGGGGTTCGGTTTCTAGCGTTTGCTGTACTGCGGAGCACGGCGGGCTTTGTGCTTGCCGTACTTCTTGCGTTCGACTTCGCGGGGGTCGCGTGAGAGCAGCCCCGCTGGCTTGAGCTTGGCCCGCAGGTCGCTGTTGTAGTTCACCAGGGCGCGGGCAATGCCGAGCTGGATGGCATCTACCTGCCCGGCCTTGCCACCGCCTTCCACAGTGATGTAGGCATCAAAGCGGTTGACGGCATCCACCCGCCGCAGGGGTTCCAGGGCCGAAACGGCCTTGACCAGGCCGCCAAAGTAGTCGGTAAAGGCCATGCCATTGACCTCAATTTTGCCGCTGCCCGGACGCAAAAAAACCCGCGCCACGCTGGTTTTGCGACGGCCCGTGCCGTAGTACTGTTCCATTATTCGACCTCCATCTTGACGGGCTTCTGGGCTGCATGGGGATGGTTGGCGCCGGCATAAACCTTGAGGCGGCGGAACATAATGTTGCCCAGGGGGCCTTTGGGCAGCATACCCTTAACCGCGTGCTCAACGGCCTTGACCGGCTTTTCGGCCAGCATCACCGCGCCCACCGTGCGCTTGAGACCGCCGGGGTAGCCCGAGTAGCGGGTATAGACCTTGGTGCGGGGCTTGGAGCCCTTCAGGATCACCTTGTCGGCATTGATGACCACCACGCAATCGCCGGTGGCCATGTTGGGGGTGAAGTCGGGCTTGTGCTTGCCGCGCAGCACGGCGGCGATCTTGGAGGCCACCCGTCCGATGGGCTGGCCCTTGGCATCAATCAGCACCCAAGCGGGTTCTCTTGGTTCAGGAACAAACGTCTTGAACACAGCTTTCTCCATTTTGCATCGGCGCCTACCAACGCCGTTGCAGGATTTGATTTGCCTTTTGTTGGGCGGCTCGGGGACACCTCCCAAAAAAAGCGCCATCGCGGAGTATAGCACACTCTTTTGGGGTCTTGCAAACCAGAATAAAACTCGGGCATGCTCAGGGGCATCGGGCACAGCAGCCCAGGGAGGCGCACCATGGCCATCAGACTAAACAACGAGGAAGTTCGGACTGCCCTGCAAGACCTTCCGGGCTGGGCCCTGAAGGAAGGCCGCATTGAGAAAACCTTTGTGTTTGATACCTATGCTGAAGGGGTGGCCTTTGCGGTCAAGGTGGCCCTCCAGGCCGAAAAGGCCGACCACCATCCGGACAGCCTGGAGATTATGTGGGGTATGGTCAGGGTCGCTTATGTGACCCACTCGGCGGGGGGGATTACACGGCTGGACCTCGAGGCTGCTGCAAAGACTGACACCCTGGCTCAGTGAAAAGCTCGGAGGGCAGGGCTGCGCGGCGGGGGGTCTAGGGGCCAGGCGCATGCTCCTCGATTATCTCGCCCAACCGGCAGGCCAGGGGCCACATCAAACTGGATGTAAAAGGCATCCGGGCGCCTTTTTATTGTAACCTGGCACGTTTGGTCGGCAGTGAACCTAGTAGACTAAGGAACCGTGAGTATGGAACGTGCAGTGGACAGTTCGAACCTGGCCTTTTTGGAGGCCCTCTACCAGGAATACGAGCAAAACCCAGCATCCATTCCGCCCGAATGGTCCAGTTATTTCCACGCTGTTCAGGCCGAGACCGGCGGCGGAAATGGCCAGGTGGCCCAGCGAGAACCGTTGGACGGGGCCTCGGTGTCGGAACTGGCCTCGTTTTTTTTGCGCGCGGTGCGATTTTTGCGTACCTACCGGGAGCGCGGTCATCTGGTCGCACGCATAGACCCGCTGGAGCGCGAGCGCCGCACCCCACCCGAGCTTGACCCCAGCTTTTTCGGTCTGAGCGAGGCCGATCTGGATCGCCCGGTTCCAGTGGAACTGGGTGCGCCAACCTTGCGGGCGGTTTTGGAGCAGTACAAGGCCCGGTTTGGCGGAACGGTGGGCATCGAGTACGGCCACCTCGATGATCCGGCGGTGCGCAACTGGATTGAGGCCCGTCTGGCCGCCGGGTTTGCCCGGCCCACGGCTGAGCAGAAGAAGAAGATGCACGAGCGCCTGATGCAGGCCACCCTGTTTGAAGAGTTCCTGCAAAAGAAGTATTTGGGGGCCAAGACCTTCAGCCTGGAAGGCACCGAATCCCTGATTCCACTGCTCGACCTGACCCTCGAGAGCGCCGCCCGGCAAGGGGTGGTGGAGGTGGTCATGGGGATGGCCCACCGGGGCCGCCTGAACGTGCTGGCCAATGTGGTTAGAAAGCCCTTGCGGGACATTTTTCTGGAGTTTGAGGAGCACTTCCCCGAGGGCTACCACGGCGACGTGAAATACCACCTGGGCTACTCCAACGACCTAACCACGCCCTATGGCAATGTGCACCTGTCGCTCAACTTCAACCCCTCGCACCTCGAGTTCGTGGCGCCGGTGGCGATGGGCCGCACCCGCGCCAAGCAAGACCGCTTTGGGGATCGCAAGCGCGAGAAAGGCATGCTGTTGCTGGTGCATGGGGATGCGGCCTTCATTGGTGAGGGAATTGTGCAGGAAACCCTGAACATCTCGGGGATTCCGGCCTACACCGTGGGGGGAGCGGTGCACATCATCCTCAACAACCAGGTCGGCTTTACCACCGAGCCGCACGAATACACGGCCGGACGCTACTCGACCGAGATTGCCAAGATGCTCGAGTCCCCCATTTTCCACGTCAACGCCGAGGACCCCGAGGCGCTGGTGGGGGTGGTGGAGCTGGCGATGGAGTTTCGCAAGACCTTCAAGCGCGACGTGTTCATTGACCTGATCGGCTACCGCAAGCGCGGCCACAACGAGACGGACGAGCCCAGCTTTACCCAGCCCGATATGTACCGCCGCATAGCGGCCAAAAAGCCCCTGTACCTGAGTTACCAGGCCAGGCTGGTGGAGGAGGGCCTCTGCACCCAGGAGGGCTGCAACCAGCTGGCCAAGCAGTACCAGGACACCCTCGAGGCGGCCTTCTCGGGGGCCCGGCGTGAGCCGACCCCCACCCGTCCCCCTGCCGGCGGTGGGGTGTGGAAGGGCTTTCTGGGCGGCCCCGAGGAGGGCGTGCCCGACCCGGAGACAGGGGTGCCCCAGGAAAAGCTCTCGGCCCTGATGGAGAGCCTGACCCGCCTGCCGGAGGGGTTCAACCTGCACCCCAAGCTCACCAAGTTTGTGGAAGGCCGCCGCGAGATGGGCCAGAACAAGCGCCCGCTGGACTGGGCCTCCGCCGAGATGCTGGCCTTTGCCTCGCTGGCAGTGGAGGGTCATCCGGTGCGGCTTTCGGGCCAGGATGTGGTTCGTGGCACGTTTACCCAGCGGCACGGCGGCTACACCGACCACCTGACCGGCGAACGCTACATTCCCGCCCATCATCTGGCCGAAGGCCAGGCGCCGGTGGAGCTTTACAATTCGGCGCTGTCTGAAGCGGCGGTGCTGGGCTTCGAGTACGGCTACAGCCTGGACATGCCCGAGGCGCTGGTGGGCTGGGAGGCCCAGTACGGCGATTTTGTAAATACCGCTCAGGTCATCATTGACCAGTTCATCGCCTCGGCTGAGGCCAAGTGGAGCCGGCTTTCCGGGATTGTTTTGCTGCTGCCGCACGGCATGGAGGGCGGCGGCCCTGAGCACAGCAGCGCCCGCCTCGAGCGCTTCTTGCAGCTTTGCTCCAACGACAACATGCAGGTGGCCTACCCCACCACCCCCGCGCAGTACTTTCACCTGCTGCGCCGTCAGGTGGTGCGCCCCTGGCGCAAGCCTTTAATCGTCATGACCCCCAAGAGCCTGCTGCGCAACCCCGATGCCGTCTCGAGGCTGGAGGAACTGGCCCAGGGCCGCTTCCAGCGGGTGCTTGCGGGCAGCCCCGGCGCCGAAATCAAGCGGGTGGTGCTCTGCTCGGGCAAGGTGTACTACGACCTCGAGGCGGCCCGGAGGGCGGCGGCCAGGGAGGACGTTGCCATCATCCGCCTGGAGCAGCTCTACCCCTTTCCGATGCGGGAACTCGAGGCTGCCCTGGCGCAGTACCCCGCCCAGACCGAAGTGGTCTGGACCCAGGAAGAACCGGCCAACATGGGGGCCTGGTGGTTCATCCGGGCTCGCTTTGGCGACCGCATCTTTGGTCACCCCTTGAGCGTGGTGGCCCGCCCCGAGTCCAGCAGTCCGGCGGTGGGCTCCAAGAAGGTGCACGACAAGGAGCAAAAGGCGATTGTATCGGCGGCCCTGGGTTTGTAAGGGGCGTGGGGTACGGGTCTTGGAGGCCGAACCTCTTGACTCAGGGTGGCAGAGGGTGAGGGGCTTTCCACTCAAAACAGGCCCGTTCATGGTTTGGGAAACCCCTGGCCCTCACTTGCAGTAAAGTTGAACCGGTTGAGGTGCTTCGGCACCCCGGAATGGGAGGCAGCATGGCCTTGGAACTCAAGATTCCCGCAGTGGGAGAATCCATCACCGAAGTGGAAATTGGACAGTGGCTCAAGAAAGAGGGCGACCTGGTGGGGGCGGACGAGCCCCTGGTGGAGCTTGTGACCGACAAGGCCACCCTGGAACTACCCTCACCCGCGCAGGGGCGATTGGCAAAAATCCTCATCCCCAGCGGACAGGCCAAAGTGGGGGATGTGGTCGCCCTGCTGGAGGAGGGGGCTGTGGCTTCGGTTGCCGCCCCGGCGGCCCCGCCCGTCCAGCCGCCGGCGCCCAGCCCAGGTGTGGCCGTAGCGGAAGCAAAAGTCATGCCCTCTGCAGAGCGGCTGGCCGCCCAGACGGGCATCCAGGCGGCCAGCCTACAGGGAACCGGCCCCGGCGGACGGGTGCTCAAAGAGGACGTGCAACGGGCAGCCCCACCCCCTGCACCCCAGCCCAGCCCCCCGGCGCCGATGACGGCCAGAGGTGAGCGCCGCGACGATGTGGTACCCATGACCCCATTGCGACGGCGTATTGCCGAGCGGTTGCTCTCGGCCAAGCAGAACACCGCCATGCTCACCACCTTCAACGAGGCCGACATGGGCGCGGTGATGGAGCTTCGCAAGGAGTTTGGCGAGGCTTTTCAGAAGAAATACGGGGTCAAGCTGGGCTTTATGAGCTTCTTTGTGAAGGCGGTCACCCAGGCCCTGCAGGAAATTCCCCAGCTCAATGCCGAGATTCGCGGCACCGACATCGTTTACCACCGCTACTACGATATCGGGATTGCGGTGGGCGGGGGCGAGGGTTTGGTGGTGCCGGTGATTCGCAACACCGAACAGCTCAGCATGGCCCAGATTGAGGCCATCATCGCCGATTACGGTGAACGGGTGCGCTCCAAGAAAATCAAGCCCGAGGAGCTGATGGGGGGCACCTTTACCATCACCAACGGCGGCATCTACGGCTCGCTCAACTCCACCCCCATCATCAACCCGCCGCAGGTGGGCATTCTGGGCATGCATGCCATCGTCGAGCGCCCCGTGGCCAAAAACGGCGCGGTGGTGATCCGTCCCATGATGAACCTGGCCCTCTCCTACGACCACCGCATCGTAGACGGGCGTGAGGCCGTGACCTTCCTCAAGCGGGTCAAGGAGCTTATCGAGAACCCGGTGCGGCTGGCGCTGGAAGTCTAGCTCGAGCTGTGTTTGCTATCTGCAACGGATGAGGTTTTATGCCAAAGCATCAACTGGTGGTTATCGGAGCGGGGCCTGGGGGCTATGTGGCCGCCATCAAGGCCGCCCAGCTCGGGCTGGATGTGGCTTGCATCGAGAAAGAAGCGGCCCTGGGTGGCACCTGCCTAAGGGTGGGCTGCATTCCCTCCAAGGCGCTGCTCGAGGCCAGCGAGAAAATTCACGCGGCTGAGATGAACCAGATCATCGGGGTTCGAATCGGCCAGGCCGAGCTCGACCTGCCGGCCCTAATGGCCCACAAGGACAAAGTGGTCCGGGCCAACACCGGAGGCATTGACTACCTATTCAAGAAGAACAAGGTGACCCGCTACCTGGGGCATGGCCGGATAGTGGCTCCCAACAAGGTGGTGGTCGAGGGGCCGGAAGGGGTGCAGGAACTCGAGGCCGAGCGCATCCTGATTGCAACCGGCTCCAAACCGGCCTCACTGAAGGGCGTGGAGCTCGATTACGACATCGTAGGCACATCCGACCAGGCCATTGCCTACCCCAAGGTGCCCGAGACGCTGGTGGTGATTGGAGGCGGGGTGATTGGCCTCGAGCTGGGCTCGGTCTGGAACCGCCTCGGTTCCAAAGTGACGGTGCTGGAATACCTGCCCACCATTCTGGGCGGGATGGATGGCGAAATCGCGCGCGCGGCGGAAAAAATCTTCAAAAAACAGGGCCTGGACATCCGCACCGGGGTGCGGGTAACCGCCGCCTACAGCAAAGACGGCAAGGGCTGGGTGGAATACGAGGGCGGTGAACCGCTGGTGGCCGACCGGGTGCTGCTGGCGACCGGGCGGGTGCCCAACACCGAGGGGCTGGGCCTGGAAAACGTGGGGCTTTCCACCGACGAGCGGGGCCGCATCCCGGTCAATGCCCATTACCAGACCGCTGTGCCCAACATCTTCGCCATCGGCGACGTGATTGCGGGCCCCATGCTGGCCCACAAGGCCGAAGAGGAAGGCTACGCTGCGGTCGAGTATATGGTCACGGGATACGGCCACGTGGACTACAACTCGATTCCCAACGTGGTCTATACCCACCCTGAAATTGCCTCGGTGGGCAGGAGCGAGGAAGAACTGAAGGCTGCCGGAGTCCCCTACAAGAAAGGCACGTTCCCCTTCTCGGCCAACGGGCGGGCCCGGGCCATGAACGACACCGAGGGCTTTGCCAAAATCCTGGCCCATGCTGAGACCGACCGCATACTCGGCGTCCACATTATCGGTCCCAGGGCCGGCGATCTAATCGCCGAAGCCGCCGTTGCCATGGCCTTCCATGCCTCGTCCGAGGACCTGGCCAGGGCATCTCATGCACACCCGACCCTGGCCGAGGTTCTGAAGGAAGCGGCGCTGGCAACCTGGGACAAACCCATTCACATCTAGCGCCTCAGTGTGTGTGGGTCTATTCACAACCTCGTCTCTGCGAGCGCTTCGCTCGGCTATTCGGGGGTGGAGGGTGGGTTTTTCACACCTGCCCCCTGCGCCCGAACCCCTGCGCCGACACACCGCTGCAATGGTATGCAAAGGGTTCTAGCAAAGTTGGTATGACCGGGCGGCCACGTCGGTAAGGAGCGCCTTGTGCCTCAGCGGTTGGGACTAGAAGGAGAAAGTGCTGTATCGCCGGGGTTTGCAACCGGGAGTGAACTTGAAATGCGGTGTTCTGGGGCGTGCCCGGCTACCGAGGCCCCCTGGCCAGGAGGTTGGCGAACCCCAGGGCGAGAATCAAGACCACGCCCAGCGCCCAAAAGGGAAATGCGCCTGGAAGCCAGCCCTGCCACTGGGCAAGGTAGACCAAAGCACCCACCAGAAGGGCAATCAGAGCCCATAAAGAAAACGGCTTTATGCCTTCCATGAGACCAGTTTACCGTTTGTCCCGGTGCAGAAAGTAGTACACCTCGTTGGGCACCCAGCCCAGGGCGTTGGCCAGGCGGTTGGTGAAGTTGAACATGGCTGCGACCTGCGCCGCCTCAAAAATGGCCTCATCGGACAGCCCCAGGGCCCGCAGCATCTGGACGTCGGCAGAGCTCATAACCGCCGAATCTACCGTCATCTGGTAGGCAAACTCCAGGAGTGCGTGTTCTCTGGGGGTTAGATGGGCCCGGCGGAAGTTGGCCGCAAGCACATCCGGCAGCACGGGGTCGCCGGTAATTTCGCGTAAATAAGCCTTGTGCGAGGCCAGACAGTATTCGCACTGGTTGGCCGAGGAGACCACCACCGCAATCATCTCGCGCTCCTTGCGGCTCAGATGGCTCTGGTCTTCGTTGCGCATCAGAAAATCGTAGTAGCGGAACCAGCGCAGGAAGTGCTCCGGGGTGAGGGCAAAGTTGCGGGCCACGTTGGGCACGAAACCTGTCTTTTCCTGAAACTTCCCGAACAAGACCCGGACGTCCTCGGGAACCTGGTCTTCGGGTGGAACCCTGACCCAGGCTGTGGGCTGGGGCTCAGGTCTGGCCTTTTGGGGGGTTTTTTTGACCTTGGTGGGCTTGGCTCTGGGCTTCGCCATAGGGGTTGCTCCGGTGTCGGGTCAAGCTCCAGAGGAGCTCAGCCCTGGGCCGCCCATCGTTCGGGGGTGGCTTTCTTCAGGAAGTCCACAATGTCCTGGGTGCTGGTGCCGGGGCCGAAAACGCTGGCAACGCCCAGTTGCTTGAGGTGGGGCACGTCCTCATCGGGAATAATACCGCCCCCGAAGAGCAGGATGTCGCCTGCGCCCTGCTCATCGAGGAGCCGCCGCACCTCGCTGAAGTAGTGCATGTGGGCGCCGGACAGCACCGATAGGCCGATGGCATCCACGTCTTCTTGCAGGGCAGCCGAGACGATCATCTCCGGGGTTTGTCGCAAGCCCGTATAAATGACCTCCATTCCGGCATCGCGCAAGGCTCGAGCGACCACCTTGGCCCCCCGGTCGTGACCGTCCAGGCCAGGCTTGGCAATGAGCACCCGTATTCTTCTGTCCATGACCCCATCTTACGGTATGGGGGTCGGGGGCGGCTAGGGAAGAAACCCCCGCTTCCTGGAGGCTGCTTCGCCCCCAGATCAGGTCATGGCTGTGGACAATTCAGGCTGATGGTGGGATTTTTCCAGGTGGGCCTTGAACTGCTCAAAGGTCACCTTGAGGAGCTTGTTGGGCTCGCCAAACACCGCGGCATACCAGTCGGCGGCCCTGTCCAAAAGAGGCGAGCTGTAATGCGGGTGGCCCTCGAACAAGAGCTCGAGGTGGGTGCTTCCATCCGGCGCCTCATCCAGGCGTACCCAGCCCGAAATTTCCAGGTTATGAGGTACGCCCGGCACGCTCCGGAAGGCCAGATATTCCGGAGGCCTGCGTTCGGTGGCCTCGGCGACCCAGACCAGGTCGACCGGGGGCTGTCCACGGGCCTTAAAGCGCCAGCCCGAGCCCACCCGGCTGACCTCTTTGATGGCCCTGGCCCAGGTGGGCCAGCTCGAGAAATCCTGAAAGGCGGCCCAGACCACCTCTCGTGGGGCCTGGATGTTGAGTACCAACTCCTCCCTGAAACGCATGGCTACCTCCCTTGGGGCTTCTGCACAGGTAGGAAAGAGATTGGAAGCAAGATTGGTTTTGACTCATGATGCCCTAAAGTTTGTAGAGCGGATGAAAGCTGGTATACACTTCGTGAATGATGTGGGTGCATGTGATTGGGGCTGGTTTGTCGGGGGCAGAGGCGGCCTACGCGGCTGCGCGCATGGGGGCGCAGGTTCGGCTTTACGAGATGCGGCCAGTGCGGATGACTCCGGCCCACCGAAGCGCCCATTTTGCCGAGCTGGTCTGCTCCAATAGCCTGGGCGGTGAGGGCGAGACCAACGCCAAGGGGCTGCTGCAGGCTGAGATGCGAGCTGCGGGGTCGCTCATCCTGCAGTCGGCGGATCGCAACCGGGTTCCGGCGGGCGGTGCGCTGGCCGTCGAACGGGAAGCGTTCTCCCAGGAGATTACTGCGGTGCTTCAGGCCAACCCTCGGATTGAGGTGGTGCGGGCTGAGCTAACGACGCTGCCAAAGGACGGTGTGGTGGTGCTGGCGACCGGCCCCCTCACCTCCGATGCCCTGGCCGAGCACCTGCAGGACTTGCTGGGGGAGGAGTTCCTGGGCTTCTACGACGCAGCGGCGCCGGTGGTGTTGGGCGAGAGCATCAACCTGGACATCGCTTACCGGGCAGGGCGCTACGGCCAGCAGGCAGACTACCTCAACTGCCCCATGAACGAAGCCGAGTACCGGCGCTTTTATGAAACGCTGACCCAGGCCCGCCGGCACACCCCCCACGATTGGGAGAAGCTCGAGTTCTTCGAAGGCTGTATGCCCATTGAGGAAATCGCCCGCCGGGGCTACGATACCCCGCGCTTTGGCCCCCTGAAGCCGGTGGGGCTGCCCGATCCGCGCACAGGCAGGGAACCTTATGCGGTGGTACAGCTACGGGCCGAGGACCGGCGGGGCCAGATGTGGAGCCTGGTGGGCTTCCAGACGGGCCTCAAGTGGGGCGACCAGAAGAGCGTGGTGCAGTGCATTCCCGGCCTGGAGAACGCCGAGATCGTGCGCTACGGGGTGATGCACCGCAACACCTACCTGTGTGCGCCCCGGCTGATTGAGCCCACCCTGCAGTTTCGGAGGCACCCTCGCCTCTTGGTGGCGGGGGTGCTCTGCGGGGTGGAGGGGTACCTCGAGTCCGCTGCCACGGGCTTTCTGGCCGGCCTCAACGCGGCCCGCCTGGCTCAGGGCCAAGAACCCCTGGTGCCCCCCGAGGAATCCATGCTGGGCGGCCTGGTGCGCTACCTGTCGAGCGCCAATCCCGACAACTTCCAGCCCATGAACGCCAACTGGGGGCTGGTTCCCATCGCCGACGGCAAGGGCAAAAAAGCCGACAAGCGCAGCCGGATGTTCCGCCGGGGTTTGGAGCAGTTTCAGCGCTGGGTTGCTTGGGCGTTGCCGGCCCAGCCGGGGCCTGAGGACGACCCGCTGCCTGCTAGCGCGGAAATACCGGCAGGTTCAGCGTAGCCAGGCTGCTGTAGTCTACCTTCCAGCCCTGTTCAGCGAAGACCAGTCGGGCCGTTCCGCTGCGTTGCACGGCGGCCCCGTTCAGCGCGGCGCTCAGCCTGAAACGGATGGACGCCTGGTTGCCCGCAACCTGGGTTTGCAACCCCGCCAGCTCAAAGCTCTGAAGGGTTACCCCACTGCGGCCAAAGCCTGGTGCGGGGTTTTGCAAAAAGCGTTCGCTCCAGACCGAATCCTGGCACTTGAGCCCCTCGAACACCTGGCGCAAGGCGTTCTCGGCCAACAGGGCCGAGGGCAGGGGGCGTGCGTTGGGGTCGGGGCGTGAGAGGGCCTCTACGGCAGCTCGAGCCCAGTGACAGGGTGGCACGTCCACAAAAGGCGAGGTGCCCGCCTGGGGTTGTCCCTGGGCCAGGGCCAGGTTCCCCAAAAAGACAAGGGCAAGCACTTTTTTCATGTGTCAACCCTGACAGACCCATACCCCAGCAACAAGCGAACCCAACACCTTTCGGTATGGGTATAAACTGTGTGAGATGGAACGGAGGTATTTTGGAACCGATGGGGTGCGGGGCGTTGCGGGCGAACCGCCGCTGACGCCAGAGTTTGTGCTCCGGCTGGGCCAGGCTGCGGGTGCATTTTTCAAAAGCACGGTCAGGAGACCGGTTGTCTTGCTGGGCAAGGACACCCGACAATCCTGCGACATGCTCGAGGCCGCCCTGGCCGCAGGCCTGATGTCGCAGGGGGTGCGGGTCGAGCACCTGGGGGTGCTGCCGACCCCAGGGGTGGCCTACCTGACCCGGGCCCTGGGGGCTACCGCCGGGGTGATGATTTCGGCCAGCCACAACCCTTACCAGGACAACGGCATCAAGTTTTTCAGCGCCGCCGGAGACAAGCTGCCCGACGAGGCCGAAGCCCAGATTGAAGGGCTGCTGAACCAGGAGTTCAAAACCGATGGCATCGGCACGGTCTCCGACTTCCGCGAGGCCGAGCGGATGTACCTGGACTTTCTGGCTTCCAAAGGGGGCAGCCTGGAAGGGCTTAAGGTGGCCCTGGACACTGCCAACGGTGCGACCTTCCGCCTGGCCCACCGCCTGTTTCAGCGGCTGGGGGCCGAGGTGTTTGTGATGTTCAACACCCCCGATGGGCGCAACATCAACAAGGGTTGTGGCTCGACCCACCCGGAGTTTCTGCGGCAGCAGGTGGTGGAGATGGGTTTTGATGTGGGGGTGGCCTTTGACGGCGACGGCGACCGGGCCATCCTGGTAGACCGGCGGGGGCGTGAGTTCCACGGCGACCACGTGCTCTACCTGAACGCCATGATGCGACGGGAGCCGGGGGTGGTGGGCACCCTGATGAGCAACATGGGCCTCGAGGTCAAGCTGCGCGAGGCCGGCATCAACTTCTACCGCACCGCCGTGGGCGACCGCTACGTCTACGAAAAGCTCAAGGCCGCGGCCCTATCCCTGGGGGGTGAACAGAGCGGGCATGTGCTGTTCCTCGACCACGCCCCCACCGGCGACGGTATGCTTACGGCCATCCTGACCCTGAAGGCCATGCGGGAGTCCGGGCGCGACCTGGCCGAATGGTACGAGGCCCTGCCGATGTACCCCCAGCTCCTCAAAAACGTGCGGGTGCGCGACAAGCACGGCCTGATGAAAAACGGCGAACTGCACGCGGCCATTCAGCGGGCGGAAAGCCAGCTGGCCGGGCTTGGCCGGGTCAATGTGCGGCCCTCGGGCACCGAGCCGCTGGTGCGGGTGATGGTCGAAGGGCCGGCAGAACTGATTGAGCCGGTCTCCTCGGAGCTGGTCGCCCTGGTCGAACGCCTGGATGCTGCAAAATAGGGAGTTGATACCTGGGGCTCACTTATGAACATACGCTTGCCCCTGACCGTTCGCTACGCTGAGACCGATGCGATGGGGGTGGTGCACCACAGCAGCTATGTGGTCTGGCTCGAGGCCGCGCGGGTGGAATGGCTCGAGCGGATTGGCCTGCCCTACCCCCAGATTGAAGCCCAGGGCCTGGCCTTTGCGGTCATTGAGCTTGGTCTAATCTATCGCAACCCCGCCCGCTTCGGGGAGCGGGTCGAGGTCGAAACCTGGCTTTCTCAGGCTTCTTCTCGCACCTTGCGCTACGAGTACCGGGTCTGGCGCGGCGAAACTTTGCTGGCCGAGGGTTTCACCCGGCATCTGTGCCAGGATGCGCGAGGTCGAGCGGTGCGAATCCCCCCCGGCATTGCAGACCACCTGCTACAGCACCTGCTTCCGTCGAACTGAAAATGTCCGGGCCGTACCCTGGTGATGTATGGGAAAGACCAGGGAACAGTCCAGATTCATCAGCGACCGGGAGCTGCGGCTGACGGCGGCGGTGTATGCCCGCTTGGGGGTGGTGCCCTATTTGAAGGAGCATGGGCGTTTGCCTGATCGCATCGGCGGCCCCTGGAATATCATCCCTATGCGGCTGGTTATCCAGGAGCGGGGCACCGATCCGGTGCTCACCGATGACGAACGTCTGGTCTATGAGGCCATTTTGCGCGAAGGCCGGCTGCCGGGGGGTTCGGTGGTTTTGCTGGATGAGGAAAAAGAGAGCCAGCCCGAAAAGAAAACGAAATCGGCTAGGGCCCCCAAAAAACAGCGGCGATGACCCGGCCCAGGGACAGGCGGTGCGGGGTGGGGACGAGCTGAACAAACCGGGCCAGGAATGTCGCTCTTGGGCGCAAGACCTGGCCTTGCGGCTTTGTTGCGCTTGGGGCCGCGATGGTTTTTTCCAGAACAAAGCCCTCTCGAGGTCGAATGGTTTCAAACACGCGTAGAGGGTTGCGCTCGGATAGGCGCTCTTGACCCCGGTTTTGGGTTTGGCCTCGGGTCTGGTTTTTGGGGAGTCCCCGCGCTACCCGCGCTGGGCAAAACTTGGCCGCACAGTTAGAGCGCCCTTCACATATTGTGAGCCATTCGAGTTCAAGAAAGCCCGGTTCTGAACAGAACCGTGGCCGCCTGGAAACTCGAACACATGCGTCTCGGCCCAGACAGAACGCCGACAAGCGCGCCTCACCTCGGTGAGGCACGTCTCTTTGTCCCTTCTCGTTTTCGCGGGCGGCCACGTCGGTGAAGAGCGCGATAGAAGCCCGCAAGGCGCAAGCAGAAAAGGCCCGGGCGCTTGCAGCATGATAAACTCGAGGCCGACCATGACCATCTTTGAGCAGTTCGAGCGGCACATCAATCCCGGTCTGGCAGGGCTTCTGCGCTTTACCGGTTTGGATAAAGTGGAGTCCCACGCCGAGGGGGTATACGTTTGGGATACCGAAGGCAAGCGCTACCTGGACTTTCTGGGGCTTTATGGCACCCTTTCGCTGGGGCACCGGCACCCCAGGGTGATTGAAGCGGTCAAGGCTCAGCTCGAGCGGATGCCCATGTCGGTGCGGGTACTAATTTCCGAGCCGACCACCCGGCTGGCGGCCCGCCTGGCCGAGATTACCCCCGGTGAGCTGTCCATGGTCTATTTCGGCAACTCCGGCACCGAAGGGGTGGAGGCGGCGCTCAAATTTGCCCGCTTCTACACCCGCAAACCGGGCTTCATCACCACCCAGGGGGGCTACCACGGCAAGACCTTGGGGGCCCTTTCGGTGACGCCGCGCGAGCACTACCAGCTGCCGGCCAGGCCTCTGGTGCCTGGGGTGACGGTGGTGCCCTTTGGCGACGCCCAGGCCATCGAGGAGGCCATTGGCCCCGACACCGCGGCGGTGATTGTGGAGCCCATCCAGGGCGAAGGGGGCATCCGGGTACCACCCGATGGGTACCTGCGCGAGGTGCGGCGCATCACCCGCGAAAAAGGCGTGGTGATGATTGCTGACGAGGTGCAGACCGGCTTAGGACGCACCGGGCGGCTCTGGGCGGTGGACTGGGAAGAGGTCGAGCCGGACATTCTAGTGAGCGCCAAGGCCCTGGGGGGTGGGGTGATGCCCATCTCGGCGACCATCTGCCGCCCGGAGATTCTCGGCATTTATAAGACCGAGCCCCTGATTCACTCCACCACCTTTGGGGGCAACCCGCTGGCTGCGGCGGCGGCCCTGGCGGCCATCGAGGTCACGCTGTCCGAGGACATCCCCTCGAGGGCGGCCCAGATGGGCGATTATCTGCTGGGCCAGCTGGCCGGGCTGCAAAAGGCCTACCCCGAGTTCATCCAGGAGGTGCGGGGGCGGGGCCTGCTGGTGGGCCTCGAGTTCAGCGATGCCGATATCGGCGCGGTGGTGGTGGCCGAACTGGCTTCGCGGGGGGTGCTGACCGCTTTTGGCCTGAACAATCCCAAGGTGGTTCGCTTGGAACCCCCGCTGATTGTGGAGAAAGCCCACATAGACCAGTGCATCGAGGCACTGGATGGAGCGTTGAAAGCCACCCAGCTGGCCTTCGAGGGGGTATTGTAGAGCCTGGGGTTTCCCCATCTATGCTTGAAGAGCAGATTTACGCCTACTTCAAAAAACACCCCAAAAAGCGTTTCAGCCTGCGTGAGGTGGTGCGGGGCCTAGGCCTCGACAAGGACCAGGCCAAAGCAGCCCTGGACTTGCTGGTGGCCGAGGGCAAGGTGCTCGAGCCCCGCCGCAAGCTCTATGCGCTGCCCGAGGCCCAGGCCCGCAAGGGTCTGGAAGGTCGGCTGCAAGCCCACCCGGCGGGCTTCGCGTTTGTCGTTCCTAGCAGTCCGGACCTGCCCGACCTGTACATTCCCAAGGGCCACCTGCAGGGAGCCTGGCATGGCGACCGGGTGCGGGCCGAGCCGCGTCCGCCGGGCCGGGATGGCAAGCCCTGGGGGGTGGTGGTGGAGGTGCTCGAGCGGGCCAACCGCCAGGTGGTAGGCCGGCTTTATTTCAAACAGGGCTTTGCCTGGCTCAAGCCCGACGATGCCCGGCTGCCCGCCCTCAAGCTGCGCCCCGAGGGGCTAGAGGGCCTCGAGGGGGGGGCCAGGCTGGCCGCAAAGGTGGTTTTTCCCGAGGGCAAGGGCGCGGAGCCTTTTGGCGAGGTCTCGGCTTATCTGGGCCAGGGCGATAGCCCCGAGGTCGAGACCGAGGCCATCATCGCCAAATACGAGCTACCCAGCGTATTCTCGCCCGAAGCCCTGGCCGAAGCCGAGCGGGTGGCGCATCTGGACGAGCGGGAGCTGGCCCGGCGCGAGGACTTTCGCTCGCTCAGGGTTTTTACCATAGACGGCCCCGACGCCAAGGATTTCGACGACGCCATTCACCTAGAACTTCTGCCCAACGGCCACTACCGGGTCGGCATCCACATTGCCGATGTCTCCCACTATGTGCGGGAGTTTTCCCCCCTCGACCACGAGGCCTACGCCCGGGCGACCAGCGTCTACCTGCCGGGCCGGGTGTTGCCCATGCTGCCTGAGCCACTTTCCAACGGCATCTGTTCACTCAAACCCTACGAAGACCGGCTGGTGCTCTCGGTACTTTTGGAACTGACCCCCAAAGGCAAGGTCAAAGACTACCGCTTTGCCGAGGGCGTCATCCGGAGCGTGGCCCGCCTGACCTACCCCGAGGTGGAGGCTTTCGCGGCCTCGCTGGAAGACCCCAAAAGCACCCCAAGCCCCACTCCACCCGACTGGAGCGAGGCCCTCAAAGCTGACCTGGCCCACCTGCTCAAGCTGACCCACACCCTCAAAGAACGCCGCCTGGAACAGGGTGCACTTGATTTTCACTTCACCGAGGTCAAGGTCGAGGTGGGCGAGGACGGCAGCCTGCATCTGATCCCCCAGCAAGAGCCCAGGGCCCGCAGCTTGATTGAAGAGCTGATGCTCCTGGCCAACCGCACGGTAGCCCGGCACCTCGCCGAACGGCAGATTCCCGCGCTGTTTCGCGTCCACGAAGACCCCAGCGAAGAGGCCTACAACAAGCTGGTAGCGGCGCTGGGCAAGCTGGGCTACAGCCTGCCGGGGGGCGAGCTGAGTCCCAAAGCCCTGCAAAGCATCCTCAGGAAAGCCGAGGGCCGGCCCGAGGCCCCGGTGGTTTCGACCCTCTTGCTGCGCTCGTTGCGCCTGGCCCGCTACGCAGCCGAGAACCTGGGCCATTTCGGCCTGGCGGCGGAGCACTACCTGCACTTTACCAGCCCCATCCGCCGCTACCCCGACCTGGTGGTGCACCGGGTCTTGCGGGCGCTGTTGCACCGAAAGGCGGGGCCCGCCCAGCGGGAAGACTGGGCCAGGCGGTTTCCCAAAATTGCCGAGCACACCTCCGAACGAGAGCGGGCCGCCGAAAATGCCGAGCGAGAGCTGACCAAGTACTACCAGTGCCTGTGGGCTGAGCGACACCGGGGCGAGGTTTACCAGGGCACGGTTTCCGGCGTGACCGGCTTTGGGGTGTTTGTGAGCCTGAGCAACGGGGTAGAGGGTATGATTCGGCTGGGCGCTTTGGAGGACGACCACTACCACTACCACGAAGACCTGCTGGCCTTAGAAGGGCTTCGCAGCAAGCGCCGCATACGCATTGGAGACGAGATGGAAGTGAAAATCGCGGGGGCCAACCCTTCGGCCCGACAGATTGACCTTGTGCCAACCGAGAAGTTTTACGATGAATCCAAGCCTGCCTCGAGCCCACCCAGCCCAAAGCGTTCCAAAAGGCCAGGGGCTTCAAGCAAAAAGCCAGCCACAGGGGCCTCCAAGAGCGGCTCGCGCAAGGTGGTGGCGACCGAGCCCAAAAGCCCGGCCCCGCACACCAAAGCTCGCTCGAGGCGGGTGGTCGGCCCGCCCAACGAACGCAAGGGCTTCAGCAAGCCGGTCAAGGTGAAGGTGCAGAAAATCTACTTTGGCGCCTGGGGGGCCGAGCCCGCCAAAGACGAAAGCCCGGACAAGCCCAAAACCAGGAAAAAACGCCGCAAGCGGCGCTAGAGTGTGTCTGAATAGCCGCCTCACACGAATTTAGCCAGGCGAGCGAGCATGATGCGGGTCATGCAGGCGTAGATGATGGCCTCAGTGGTGCGGGCAAAGCGTTCGAAATCACGGGTGAGCCGGCGGAAGCCAGTCAGCCATGCAAAGGTGCGCTCAATCACCCAGCGCCGTGGAGCGGGCACAAAGCCGGGTTCCCCAGGTTTGCCCAGACCTTGGGAGACCTCGACCTCGAGGGGGAGGTTTGCAGCTACCCAGTCAATGAAGCTACCCCTGAAGCCCTGATCTACCCAGAGTTTGAGCAGGGTGGGGAAGTCCAAAAAGGCCTCTTGGAGCAGCTGGATTCCCCCAGCCCCCTCGTGCGTATCGGCTTTGAGTACTTTAGCTTTGAGCACCAGCCCCAGGGTGTCGGTGAGGATGAAACGTTTGCGTCCCTTGACCCTCTTGTGTCCATCAAACCCGCATTGCCCACCCTGACGACCGGTCTTGGCACTCTGGCTATCTACGATCCCAGCGGTGGGCTCGGGGTGTTTCCTGGAGGCCACCCTTACCTGCACCCGGAGGCTCCCGTTGATCCGTTCCCAAGTTCCATCCAGACTCCACACCCTGAAGTAGTGGTAGGCGGTCTGCCAGGGCATGTGGTCGGCGGGCATCAACCGCCAGGCACAGCCTCCTCTGAGCACGTAGAAAATAGCGTTCAAGACCAGGTGCCAATCCCACTTGCGTCTGGGATGAGGCTTCAGTTCGGGCAGCAGGGGCTTCAACACCTCGTATTCCTTTGTGCTAAGATCGCTGGGGTAGTTGGTCATTGCAAACACTAAACTACCCCTTTTTCCCTTGATAACCTATTCAGACACGCTCTAGCGGTTGCGGGCCGGGCGCAGGGCGTTCTGGGTGGGCAGGCGGTAGCCGTGGTGGCCGGGCGCGTCGTCGGTGGCGGCGGTAATCACCCGGCCCGAGCGCAGGCGGGTGCCCTCGCCCACCAGCCAGACCGCGCCCCAGGGGCGGTAGGTGCTGGAGAGGGTGTCCTTGGTCACCTTGCCGTTCGTAAAGCGGATGGTGCGGTAGACGTTCACCGTGGCCCCCTCGGCGGCCCAGTCCACCTGCACAAAGCGCTGGGCGGGCAGCTCCGGGCTCACGATAAAGCGGGTGGGCGGGGCCGGGGTGCGGCTCAGGGTCACCGGGTTGCTCCAGCTGACCGTACGGTCCTTGGTGCCGAACACGCGGAAGGTGAGGCGGCTGCCGCTCACGCTGCTCTGGATGAGCAGGTGGCCGGGGGTGTCGTTTTTGAACTTGAGGTCGAGGTAGGGCAGAAACACCGCCGCGTCCAGGCCGGTCGGCTGGTAGTAGCGCACCTGGTAGCTGTGCGGGCGGCGCTGCACGATGGGCAGCCCCGCGAAGTAGGCCGAGCGGAAAAGGGTGGTGGAGACCTGGCACATGCCCCCGCCCACGCCCTCCACGGTCTGTTCGCCGGAGATCACGAAGGCTTTTTTGAAGCCGGTGCGCTCGGAGACCTCGCCCATGGCCCGGGCAAAGGAGAAGGTCTCGCCAGGAGCAATCTGCACCCCGTTCAGGCGGCTGGCCCCCAGGGCGATGTTGAAGCGCCGCTCGTAAGAAGAACCCCCGAAGGAGGTGGTGGCCTCGGCCAAGAGCTGGCGGATGCCCAGGTTGTAGTAGTAGGGTGCACCCCGGCTCGAGAGGGTGTGCGCGACCGGCAACAAGAACTCGTCCTGCTTGTTTTTGACGGCCTCGAGGTAGCGCTTCTTGGCCTCGGCTAAGGCAAAGCTATGGCCCATCTGGTCCACCAGCACCCAGTCTTTGAGGGTTTCGTCGAAAATCCAGCGGGCTTCCCGCGCGGGCCGGCTGGCCCTGGCCAGCAGGGCCTCGAGCTGGCCCACCCCGGCAATCTTGATGCGCTGGGGGGTGCCCACCGTGACAATCTGGCCCTTCTCAATGCGGTTCTCGAGGGCGTAGTAAATGCCATCTGCCCCGGCCAGGGCAGCAGAAATCCATAAAAAAACAACGAGGGCGGCTGTCCTCATGTACTTAATCTAAACCAATTCTGTGTAAAAGGCGTGTCATTTGGCCGGCGCAATGCTTAATGCCCTTTTCATCTTAGAAGTCAGCCACCGTGAACCATTGAAGGTCGCGTCTGGGGGTTGCAGGTCGCAAGTCCCATGTCGTGAACAAAAGCCCGCACCTCGGATTATCTTTGCTTGAAACCTTTGCAAGCCCTGGCGAGGCGGAAAGCAGAGCTATGGAGGTAGATTGGTGCTCGCACCCAGCCTCACATTATTACAGGCCTCGAGCCTGCCGCATCGTCCAGTGCTCCAGCACCTCGGCATAGCGCTCAGGGGACAGACGGGGCTGGTTGTAAAATCCCGCCTGCAAGCGCTGCCGCTGGGCCTCGAACAGGATCACCGCCGCCGCCACCGACACGTTCAGGCTCTGCACCATGCCCATCATGGGAATCTGGATATGCCCGTCCGAAAGCTCGGCGGCCTCCGGCGAGACCCCCCACTTCTCGGTGCCCAGCAGGATGCAGGTCGGACGGGTGTAGTCGGCCTCGCGGTAGTCCAGCGCCCGCTCGGAAAAATGCGCGGCCAAGACCTGAAACCCCTGGGCCTTCAAGTGGGCCAGGGCTGAGGCGGTGTCTTCGTGAAGCTGTAGCCCCACCCACTTGGCCGCCGAGCCGGAGGTCTCGTTGTAGGTTTTGCCTTGCAGGCTCAGGCCCTCGGCGGCCTCGAGGTCGGGAAGGCCGTGCTTGGCCGGAATTGCATGGGCTTCCAGCACCCCCACCGCATCGCAGGAGCGCAGGATGGCCGAGAAGTTGTGGGGCTTGTGCACCCGTTCCATCAGCACCGTCAGGTCGGGCTGGCGTTTGTCCAGCACTGCACGCATTCTGGCGAGGCGTTCCGGCGTCACAAGGGCCTATTGTATCGTGCCAAAATAGCGGTATGAAAGCCATCGTGGTTGAACAAAACGGCCCCCCCGAGCACCTGCGCTACCAGGAGGTGCCCGACCCCAGCCCCAAAGCCGGCGAGGTGCGGGTGCGCACCACCCTCACAAGCCTCAACTACGCCGATGTGCAGGCCCGCCGGGGCGGCTACGAGGCGGGCTCGCCCCCGCCCTTCATCCCTGGGCTGGATGCAGTGGGCGTGGTGGAAGCCCTGGGGGAAGGGGTGGAGGGCCTGCAGGTGGGGCAGCGGGTCGCGGTGTTTGCCGCCGGGGGCTCCTACGCCGAAAAGGTGGTGGCTAAAGCGGTGCTCACCTACCCGGTGCCCCCCGAGCTTCCGGACGAGGCCGTGTCGGGCCTCACTGCGCTGGTCACGGCCTACAACATCCTGACCTGGGCCGGACGGCTGCAACAAGGCGAGACCGTGCTGGTTCATGCCGCTGCCGGGGGGGTGGGCAGTCTGGCCGTGCAGATGGCAAAAGCCCTGGGCGCCGGGCGGGTCATCGGCACCGTGGGCAGCCTTGCCAAGGCCGATTTTGTACGCAACCTGGGGGCCGACGAAGTGTGGGGCTACACGGGCTTTGCCGAGCAGGTGATGGGCCTCACCCAGCAACAGGGCGCCGACCTGATCCTGGACTCGGTAGCGGGCGAGGTCTTCAACCAGGGGATGCAGTGCCTGGCCCCCTTTGGCCGGATGGTGGTGTATGGGCACGCCAGCGGACAGACTGGAACCTTTGACACCCGGCCCCTGCACCGCCAGACCAAGGCAGTCGTTGGCTACAGCAGCGGGCACTACCGGCGCAGCCGGCCCGAGTTGCTGCGGCCCACGGTGGAAGCGGTGTTTGCACTGCTACGAACCGGAAAAATCAGGCTGGAGATTGGGGCCCGGTTCAAGCTGGAAGAGGCCCCCAGGGCCCACGTCCTGATGGAAAGCCGCCAGAGCGTGGGGAAAATTCTCTTGTATCCCTAAACCTCTCGCTCGGTGCGAGAGAGGGGCCAGCTCGACACCTCGGCCAGTGCCGCGATCTCCTCCGGGCTCAGTTGCAGGCGAACCGCCGGCATCAGGTCTTGCAGTTGTTGCACGCTGTTGGCCCCGATGATGGGCGCGGTCAAGAAAGGGCGCGAGAGGAGCCAGGCCAGCGCGACCTGTGCGGGATGCACCCCGTGCTGACGGGCGATTTCCAGAATTTTGTCCAGGATGTTCCAGTTCTGCTCGCTAAAGCGCCCACTGGCGATGCCCTGGGCCCGCACGCTCTCGGGCAGGGGCTGGTCGCGGCGGTACTTCCCGGTCAGGAAGCCACCGGCCAGGGGGCTGTAGGGAATCACCCCCAGGCCATAGGTTTCGCATACCCTGGCGAGTTCCCGCTCGAAGTTCATGCGGGTGGGCATGGCCAGGCTGTACTCGGGCTGGATGGAAACAAAGCTTTCCAGGCCGTGCTTGTCCGAGGCCCACAAGGCCTGCATCAGCCGCCAGGCCGAAAAGTTGGAGCAGCCGATGTAGCGCACGTAGCCTTTGCGCACCAGGTCGGTCAGGGCCGAGAGGGTTTCTTCGATGGGCACCTGGTTGTCTACCCAGTGCACCTGGTAGAGGTCTATGTAGTCAACCTGCAAGCGGCGCAGGCTATCCTCCACGGCCCGCATAATCCAGGCCCGCGACAGCCCCTCGCGTTGCAGGGGATGGTTGCGCCCTTCCGAGCCGCCAGGCCCCATAGCGCCGCGCACCTTGGTGGCCACAATCACCCGGTCGCGCAGCCCCCGGCTCTTGAGCCAGCGGCCAATAATTTCCTCCGAAACCCCACCGGGGTTGCCGGCGGCCCAGGTGGTGTAGATATCGGCGGTATCAATCAGGTTGCCCCCAGCTTCCACAAAGGCATCCATGATGGCAAAAGCCGTGGGCTCGTCGGCGGTCCAGCCAAACTGCATGGTGCCGAGGGCGATGGGGTGAACAAACAGGCCGGATTTTCCAAGTCGGCGGTAGCTCATAGGGCCTGATTCTACGCTGGCCATGTTCCTTGTAAAGCGTGTTGGCTCATAGACTCGCAACGGCGAGCCGAAGGGCACATGGCATCGGGCTACCCTGGTTCGTGCAGGCCTCGAGGGTCCACAAACCTCCTTCCTACGGTGCAGGGAAGGTCGGAGGGGGTATCGAGCAAGGCCGAGAACCGACGCGCTGGGTCTGCCCAACGCAGCCCTCCCCCTGCGCTGTTCAAGGTCAGGCTGCCATCAAAACGTGCCCAATGCAGAGCTGCTTTCGGTAAGCTTCTGAAAAGCGGGCCTGGCCATATGGCTTCTCGAATCTGATACGCGCAAGTCTGTTATGCGTGCGGGCCCCAGGCGCCCAGGAATGCTTGTCAGGTGGAGGCGGGCAGGGTATGGGCATTGGCCCGCAGGCGTTCGATGAGCGGGCGCAGCAGGTCGCGCTTGAGCTTGAGCGACTGGCGGTTGACGATGAACCGGGCGGTGGAGTGGGCCAGCACCTCGAGCTCCACCAGACCCGCCGCCCGCAGGGTGGCCCCGGTCTGCACCACATCCACCACCGCATCGGCCAGCCCGGTCAGGGCGGCTAGCTCGACGTTGCCGGCCAGCTCGATGATGTCGGCGACCATTCCGCGCTCGCGCAGCGCCTGGGCGGTGAAGCGCGGGTACTTGGTGGCCACCCGACGGATGGGGCCGGTGGCAGCCGGGTGGCGAATCAGCGAGAGGCGGCAGGCCCCGGTGCCCAGATCCACCGGCTCGTAGACGTCGCGCCCCGACTCCAGGAGCACGTCGTTGCCCACGACGCCCACATCGGCGATGCCCAGGTCTACGTAGGTGGGCACATCGTGGTTGCGGAGCTCCAGAATAGCCACCCCCCCCTCCTGGCCGTGCAACAAGGCCCGCTCGTTTTCGAGGGCCGGCAGGGCCAGGCCTGCCCCGGCCAGGGCATTGTAACCATCGGCAAAGTTGCGCCCTTTGGGCAGGGCCACCACCAAGGCAAAGCGTCCGCGTATCATTCGAGCCTTCTTATATCACAAACTGCCGGGTGCAAAGGGCAGGCCCGTATTTTGGCTGGCCGAAGCCAGGTTGCAGCCGAAGCAGCAGCCCAATCGCGGAAGCTGCGGGCTGGGCCGCATAACCTTGACGCATAGCGTATAAGGCTGTATATTACTTCTATCAACCCCGAACGCGGGGGTTTTTTTATTTAGCATGGCCAAAGAACGCCTGGACCGAGTGCTGGGACACCTGGGGGTGGGCACCCGCAAGGAGATTCACAAGCTGGCTCGAGCCGGCCTGATTGCCGTTGATGGCGTGGTCGTGACCGATGCGGCGTTCAAGTTCGACCCCAGCCTGTCGCGCATCGAAGTGGCCGGGGAATCCCTGGTCTATCAACCTTTCTTTTATTTGATGCTCAACAAACCGGCAGGCTATGTCACCTCTACCAAAGACCCCCACGGCATCCCCGTCACGGCCCTGTTGCCCGAGGAATGGCAGCGCAGCGACTGGATGCCGGTGGGCCGCCTGGACAAAGACACCGAGGGGCTTTTGCTCCTGACCACCGACGGCGAACTGCTGCACCGCCTGACCCACCCGCGCTGGAAGGTGGCCAAGCGCTACTACGTTGAACTGGCAGCCCCGGCCACCCCCGAAGATGTGGCGGTGTTTGCTGCGGGTACGCTCGAGCTCGAGGGCGAGCGGCTCCAGCCTGCCGAGCTGCACCTGGGCTCCAACCCCCGCCAGGTCGAGCTGGTGATTCGAGAAGGCCGCTTTCACCAGGTCAAGCGGATGTTTGCCGCCCGGGGCAACCAGGTGACCTACCTCAAGCGCATCGCTTTTGGGCCGCTGGCCCTGCCCGGCGATTTGCCCCCAGGAGCCGCCCGCAAACTGCTGAGCGAGGAAATTGGTGCGCTGTACGATGCTGTGGGCTTGGGACGGGGCGAATAGGGGGCGGGCCTCCTTTCGCCAGGCATGACTTATCGCGCTCTTCACAGACGTGGCCGCCCAGGAAAACGAGAATTCGACTGGGCCGAGACGCATGTTTTCGTCGGCCACTGTTCGGTTCAGAACCAGGCTTTCTCGAACTCGAGTGGCTCCTAACATGTGAAGAGCGCTCTAGCCACCCCCTGGCGGTTTGGGCAGCTCTCCGGGGGTGCGGTTCCACTCGGCCAGGTGCTTGAGCAGGATGGGCAGCGCCAGGCCAAAGCCAAACCACAGATAACCGAGGCTGCCGCCCACGGCGCTCGAGGCCAGCGGGAAGGTCAGCGCCGCCAGCACCACGCTCCGGTAGGGGTTGCGGGTTAGCAGGTAGGCCAGTCCAAAAGCGCCACCGGCCATGGCCAGGAGCCAGGGGTTGATGGCGAACAGGGCCCCCAGGGCAGGGGCAATTCCTTTGCCGCCGCGCCCCAGCAGCCATATCGAGTAGCAATGGCCCAGCACGGCCAGAGCGCCGGCCAGCAACCCGCCTCCGGGGTCACGCGCCAGAAATTCGCCCAGTGCGACCGCCATCAGGCCCTTGGCCACGTCCAGGGCCATGACCATCAGCCCTGGAACCGCGCCCAGCACCCGCCAGGCGTTGGTGCCGCCCACGTTGCCCGAGCCCTCGGCCAGCAGGTTTTTGTTTTGCAGCACGCCAAACCAGTAAGCAAAGGGCAGCGAGCCGAACAGATAGCCCGCCAGGGCCGCGTACACCCATTCCATAGCGCACAGGCTACCAGATGGCCGGGCCCTATCGCGCGCTCAACAGACCTGGCCGCCCACGCCCAGGCGGCCAGAGTGGTGTCCGGAATAATGCCTGCTCGAGGTTAGACGAAGCACGCCTTGCACAGTGTGCTAGCGTGCGGGCTGGGCAGGGCTTTGCAGGCTTCGCAAATCGAGCAGGAAGTTGCCGGTGGTGGGTACCAGGATGGTGTTGATGTTGGGGGCCAGCTTTTCGGCCACCGTGAGCTGAACCACCTGGGGGCTTTGCCGCAGGGCCTCGCCGCGCAGTCGGATGGCCTGGGCCTCGCCCTCGGCCCGCAAAATGGCAGCATCGCGCTCGCCTTTGGCCTGGACCACCGCCCGCTGAGCGGCAATCTCGGCCTGCTGGCGGCGGTTGACCTCGACCTGCACCTGTTGCTCGGCGGTTTGCTTTTCCTCGATGACCTTGGCCACCGAGGCTGGGATGTCAATCCGGCGCAGGAGCACCGAGACCAGCTCGACGTGCTGGCTGCCCAGGTCTTCGCGCAGTTCCTTGGTCACGGCGGCCTCGAGCTGGGTTCGCTGGGTGCTGATCAGCTCGGCGGCGTTGAACAGGCCCACCGCATCGCGCACCTTGCTGCGGATTTGCGGGACGATGAGGGTCTCGAGGTAGCCCGGCCCCAGGTTGCGGTGAAGCTGGGCGGCCTCCTCGCGTTTGATGCGGTACTGCACCGTCACGTCTACCCCGATGTCCAGCCCCTCCTTGCTGCGGGCGTTGATGGCGTCCTCGCCGGGGGTGGTTGCCCCGGAAGGGGCGGGCCCCTTGGCCAGGGTGACCTCTTTCAGGCGGGCGTCGTAGAGAATCACGCTCTGAATGCCCGGAATGACGATGCGAAAGCCTTCGCCAAGCGGCGTGGGCTGAACCCCCCCAAACACGTTGAACACCACCCCCACATGACCTGCCGGCACCACCACAAAGCTTTGCGAGATGGCCGCCATGGCCAGGCCCAGCAGCAAAAGCGGCACCCCCAAGGCCCGTCGCCCGCCAACTTGCGTCAGCAAGAAGATTCCCAGGATGGCCACCACGATGCCCAAAAGTAAAAACATACTCACCTCACCCCTTTCACCTTACGTTACCAGTATGGTGGACGGGGCGCCTCCTGCAAAAGCAGCAAATAGCCGCAAGCCAGCGCTTGCGGCGCTAAGGTCTGGGGTTGTTCAGTCGGCGGCAGCGGCGCAGGTGCCGGTGGCGCAGCTCGAGCCTTCCTTGGACGAGGACGAGGAAGCCGAGGAGGCCTTGGAATCCTTGATGTACCAGCCCGAGCCCTTGAAGACCACCGCGGGTGCAAAGATGACGCGCTTGATGGGAGCGCCGGTCTCGGGGTGGTGGGTGTAGGCGGGGTCGTGGAAGCCCTGCTCGAACTCGTAGTGTTCGCCGGTCTCGAGGTTCTGGTAAACGTATCTGGGCATAGCTGACTCCTGTTAGACAAAGCTGTCTCGAGGGGTCACCTCCCTCACTCGGGTATTTTGACAAACAAAGCATGCGACTGTCAATCAAATTTAGTCATGACCTCCATAACCTTTTCAGGGGTCACCCCGCACGCCAAACAAGCAGGTGCCGACCTTTTTGGGTCCAGCCGCCCACCCCACGTTCGACAAAGACCGCGTATCCCTTTCCGAAGGGCGGTATCGCCCTCTGGCATCAAACCCTTCCGTGGAATACTGGGGGCATGAACAAAGCCGAACGCAGAAGCTGGGCCAAGGGGGTTCGCAAAGAGCTGCCCACTGCGCTTTTGTCCGCGCGGGTTGTGCAGCACCTGGCCGGCTTTTTGGCCTCGCAAAAGGCCCGGCACATCCTGCTCTACAGCGCATTCGGCAGTGAACTCGACCCCGCCGGGCTGCAAACCCTCTACCCTGCTTGCTACTACCTGCCCAGGGCCCGCACCTACGCGCTCGAGGTACATCCCCTGCCCTGCCGGCTGGTCAAGCACAAGTACGGCTTCTGGGAGCCCGCCCCCGAGAGCCCCAGGGTAGAGCCTGCGGTCCTGGATGCCGTGTTGGTGCCGGGGCTGGCCTTCGACCCCTGGGGCCATCGGCTGGGGTACGGGCAGGGGTTTTACGACCGCTTCCTGGCCCAGTTACCGCCCCACACCCTGACCATCGGCCTGGTGGCCGAGGCATTGCTGGTGCCCGAACTGCCCCACGACCCCTGGGATGTGCCGGTGCGCTTTTTGGCAACCGAGCAGGGGGTGCGGCCTGCGCTACAGGCCCTCTGATGTGGGACAGCGTTGCAAAACGTCGTAGCTCGCAAGTTTCAGGTCGCAGGCCGGAAGGCCTGTTGCCCTAATGCATATTTGACGCCAGACGCCGCGCTCAAGGAACCGTCAGGTACCAGGGGGCAGGGTTGGTGGGCACGCCGCGCACGCGGATTTCAAAGTGCAGATGGGGGCCGTTGGAGAGGCCGGTGTTGCCGGAGTAGCCGATCAGGTCTCCGGTTTTTACCGTCTGACCGGGCCTGACGGCGATGCGCGAAAGATGCCAGAAGCCGCTGCACACCCCCAGGCCGTGGTCGAGGGTGACCGCACCCCCGCGCACAAACAGGGTCTCGGCCAGGCCCACCACGCCGGGGGCCGGCGCATAGACCGGGGTGCCCTCCGGCACGCCGTAGTCGAGGCCCTCGTGGTAGGAGTAGGTGCGTCCGTGATCGTAACTGCGGCGGGTGCCGAAGGGGTCGGTAATGCGGTTGGTCTGAATGGGCTTCTGGAAAGGGCCGCGCCACTGCTGGGGGCGCTCAAAGTCGCACGAACCGATTACCCGCAGCCGCTCGGCCCGGAGCTTTTCGGGCATCAAGAGCGCCCGGCGTTCGGGGGGGAGTTGCAGGACGAAGCGCCCAAAGCTTCCGGCCACCACCCGCACCTCGAGCCGCACCTCCTCGCGGCCCAGGCGCAGGAGGGCCGGGTAGAGGCCGGGGGCTTGCAGGGCGGGAACCGGCAGCAGCACCCGGTTTTGCTGGATGGGGTAGGTGCCGTTCAGGAAGCGCACCTCACCCTGCACCGGCTCCGGGGCGGTAATCCGCAGCACGGCCAGATGCCCCTGCACGGTCTGGCGGGGCCACTCGAGGGCCTGGATGGGGGCCGGGGCCTGGGTCAGCCGGTAGACGCTCACACTGGGCTGCCCGCCGACGCGCAGCACCTGCCCCACCCGTAGCTGGGTGGGGTCGCTGAGGTTGTTGAGCACCTGCAAAGCCTCCACGCTGGTGTTGTACTGCCTGGCAATGCGGTAGAGGGTTTCGCCGGGTTGGACGGTGTGGGTGGTCTGGGCCAATGCGAAGGTATACAGGGTCAGGAGTGCGAACAGCCAACCACGCATGGGGCTAGTCTAACAGTCAGGGGTCAAGCGCTGGCTGGGGGCCAAAAACCCAGCTATCGGCGATCCGCCCACCTCAAAAACAGTCGTAGTCGGGCCAGTGCGGCACCGCCTGGGTGGCGTTCTCGAGGCCCTGCCGCAGCTCCGCTATGAAGCGCCAGTCGTTCCAGGGGCGGCTGTTGAAGAGGGCCGCCAGCACCACCCCGCCCGGCAGGCGCAACAGCAGGGTGCGGCTCCCGGCAAAGGCCCCGTCGTGGCTCCACTCGAGCTGCTCGGGCGGCAGGGAGAGCACCAGGGGAGGTTTGACTGCCGGGTTGCGGGGTTCGCTGCTGCCCTGACCGGCAGCGCCTGCCAGGGGAGGGACCGCAGGCTGGGGCTGCGGCACCCGCACCCCCCAGCCCAGGGCGTAGTAGCGGGGGGTCTTCTGGTACTGGGCCAGCCGGGGGCGGCGCAGCATCTCGTGCAGGGCTTCGCGGGAGAGCAAAGGCGGCCCGCGCAGACCCTCCAGTGCCACCACAAAACGCACCAGGTCGGGGGCCGAGGCCACCAGGCCGCCGTTTGCGGTGTGGGCCTCGAGGTAGAACTCGCCATAAGGCCGGTTGACCAGGGTGCCGTCCAGCACCGACTTGACCAGGGGCGCCCCCGGAAAATCGTGGTAGCGAACTTCTCGGGGCAAACGCTCTTGCAGGCGGGTTTTGCCCGCCCGCACACTGTAGATGCCCGCAGGTTGCAGCATGGCCCGCACATAGGCCTCGTAGGGCTGGCCGCTCAGCTTTTCAACCACCAGCCCCAGCACGGCATAGCCCAGGTTGGAGTAGGCCGAGCGGCTGCCGGGGGCAAACTGGAGGCGGCGGCTCAGCATATAGCCGACGATTTCCCGGCTGCTCAGGTGCTCAGGTCGGTGCAGGGCCCGGGCCACATCGCTCAGGGTGGGGCGGAACATGGGGTCGCCGGCCCAGCCCCGGTGCCAGCCCCCCGAGTGCTGCAACAAATCGCGCAGGGTGATGTTCTTGAGCCGGGGGTCGGTTAGCTTGCCGCCGTAGGGCTGGATTTTCAGGAGGTCGAAGGCTTTTTCACTTAAAAAGCTGTTCAGGTCTGGGTAGACCCCCTGGAAGACCAGGCTTTCGCCCAGGTGCAGCACCGCCGCCGCTGTGATGGGCTTGCTGAGGCTGGCCAGCCGGAAGAGCGCATCGGGTTGCACCGGTTCCTGGGTGCGGACATCGGCGAACCCGTAGCCCCGTGAAAGTACGAGCCGCCCATCCTTGGCCACGGCCAGGGCCGCACCGGGAATCCGGTAGCGCTCCAATAGCCTTTGCATCACCCGGTCGTAGGCCTCGAGGCCAGCGGCGCTGTAGCCGGTGAGGGGGCGGCTGGGGGTGCCCGAGGGGGCCGGGGGAATGCAGAGGGTCTGGGCCAGCGCCCACCCTGTCAGGCTGAAGAGGCCCAGCAGGGTTCTGAGGCTACGTCGCAGCTCGTTCATACCGAAGGGGCCGGATTCCTTTCGCATGGGCTGCTACACGGAACAGGCGATACACCCGGCCAACTTTGCCAAAGAATCGAGGGCTGGGCCGGGGGGTCGCCGAAACAGCGAACAGAAGGCCAGGCGCAAAGCTGCACAGCCGGGTAAACTGGGGGTTCCTTCAGATGCCCTGCCTCCTTCATCTGGGCGACTCGAGGGCCTCCTCCAGCAGCACCAGCCAGTAGGGCAGGGTGCGCTGGATTAAGTCCCAGAGAATTTCATCCTGGATGCCAAAATGCAGGCGGCTGACGATATCGGGCAAGTCCAGGATGCTGCGCCAGTCCAGTTCGGCCAGCTCCTCGCGCTCGCTCTTGTGCAGCGAGGCCGCAACCAGCCCGAGCTGGTGCAGGTTGTACCGCACGGCGTCCTGGGTGCGCCCATCGGCGGCAAACTCGGCGAAGTCCATGCCGGCGGTGTAGTCCAGGATGCGCTGGGCGGCCTGTTGCATCTGCTCGAGGTGCACCCACCTGAGCCGGTGGGGGTTGGGAAGTTCGGGGTTGCGCACGGGCCCCTCAGAGCAGTTGCAGCGCGTCGGCCTCGATATGGGGGCGCAGCTCGGCGGGTACCTTTTTGGCGCTGACCAGGTCCACCTTGGTGCCCAGCAAATCTTCCAGCTCGTGCTTGAGGCCGATGTAGTGTTCGAAGGTGGGCTGCTCCAACCGCACCAGCAAGTCCACATCGCTCTCGGGGCCGGCCTCGTCGCGGGCGGTGGAGCCAAACAGGTAGAGGCTCTTGATCCGATAACGCTCCCTCAGGCCCGGCAGCCGTTCTTCCAGGATGGCCAGCACACTTCCCCTGCGCATGGGATCATAGTACAGCCTGTCCGGATGCCCCCCGATGTGGGTCTGTCAGACCCAACCCACTCGAGCGCCGTCCGATGGGGTTAAATGGGCGTATGAAAATCTACACCAAAACCGGCGACATGGGCGAGACCGGCCTCTACGGGGCCGACCGGGTGGGCAAAGACCACCCCCGGGTGGAGGCCTACGGCACCGTGGACGAGGCCAACAGCGCCATTGGCCTGGCCCGCGCGGCTTTGCCTCCGGCCCACGCCGATATGCAGGCCGACCTCGAGTACCTCCAGAACGCCCTCTTCGACCTAGGGGCCGACCTCGCCACCCGCCCGGGCGGCCCCTACGAGAAAAACCTGGCCCGCCTCGACGCCGACGACGTAGCCCGGCTCGAGCAGCTCATTGACCGTTACCAGGAAGAAGCCCCGGTCTTTACCGGCTTCATCCACCCCGGCGGCCACCCCGCCGCCGCTGCTTTGCACTTAGCCCGCACCATCGCCCGCCGGGCCGAGCGCCGGGTGGTTGAGCTTATGCGCACCGAGGCGGTCAACCCGGAGGCCCTGCGCTACCTCAACCGGCTCTCCGACCTGCTCTTCACGATGGCCCGGGTGGTCAACGCCCGCGAAGGCTTCGCCGAAGAGAAGTGGCTGGTCAAAAAGCGCCGGTAGCCCTATGCGTCTGGTTAGCCTGACCTGCTCCAACACCGAGATTGTCTGGGCCTTAGGCTGCTTCGACTGGCTGGTGGGGGTGGACGACCACTCCGATTTTCCCCCTCAGGTGGCAAGGCTGGCCCGGGTGGGGCCGGATTTGCAGGTGGATTTGGACAAAGTCGAGGCCCTAAGGCCCGACCTGGTGCTGGCCAGCCTGAGCGTGCCGGGGATGGAGCGGGTGGTGGAGGGGCTGCAAAAGCGCTGTCTGCCCCACCTGGTGCTCGACCCCCAGACCTTGCAGGACGTCTACGCCGACATCGAGCGGGTGGCCCGGCGGCTAGGGCTGGCGCAGCAGGGCACGCACGTGGTGCGGGCCATGCAGCAGCAGATTGCCCAGGCCCGGGGCAGCCTGCCGCACTGGGTCAGGCCCCCCCGGGTGATGGTGGAGTGGTGGCCCAAGCCCATGATTGCCGCCGGGCGGGATAGCTGGGTGACCCAGATGCTGGCGGCGCTGGGGGCCCAGAATGCCTTTGCCCACCTGCCAATGCGTTCCAAGCCCCTCACCCCCGCCGAGGTGGAGGAGGCCTGCCCCGACGCCATTGTGGTCTCCTGGTGCGGGGCCAAAAAGCTGCGTCCGGAGGTGGTGTTGCGCCGTGAACTCAACGTTCCCGCCCTGCGGCAGCGGCAGGTGTTTGCCCTCGAGGAAGCCTACCTGGGCCGTCCGGGGCCGCGCCTGGCCGAGGGGGTGAAAAGGCTGGCCGAACTGCTGCGCAACGTGCCGGTCTGGCAGCACGGAGGCCGGTCATGACCCCCCTCAAGGTGGTCACCCTCTGGGTGCGGCCCAGGGGCGAGGAACCCCTGCCGGAGGCCCGGGCTTTGCTGGAGGGCCTGCTGGATATCTTTTACGAGGCTTTTCCCGAGTATGCGGGCGCGCTGGCTTTCAGCCAGTCGCCGCGCCCGCCCCGCTACGTGTTCGTTTACGTGAACCCGGGTTGTGCGGGGCTCTTACCTGCCGCAGGCCGGTTCTTGCAGGGGCTCCTGGAGCAAGCGTTTCCCGCAGGCGAGGTGCGGCCTTACGGGCGGGTCTGGCTGGAAGGGCCATAGCTTACGGCCTGAACAAAGCCACCGTGCCGGCTTGCTTGAGCGTTCCACTGCCCACCGCCAGGCTGCCGTCCCGCCCCCAGGCCACGGCGTAGAGGGGGCGGACAAAGCCGGGAACGGTTTGCAAAAGCTGCCCCTGCACGCTCCACAGGCGCAGGGTCTTGTCCCAGCCCACGCTGGCCAGCTGCCTGCCGTCGGGCGAGAAGGCCAGGGCCTGGGCGGCCTCGGTGTGGCCTTGCAGGGTTCGCAGGAGGGCCCCGCTCCGGGCGTCCCAGAGCTTCAGGGTCTGGTCGTGGCTGGCGGTGGCCAGGATGCGCCCATCGGGGCTTTGGGCCAGGCCGTAGATGCCCCTGGCATGGGCCATCAGGCGACGCTTTAGCTGGACCCCCTCGGGGCGAAGCGTCCACCAGGCCAGGCTCTCGTCGCTGCTGCTGCTATAAAGCGTGCGACCATCGGGGCTCCAGGCCAGGCCGGTCAGGTGCGACTCGTGGGCGCGGAACTCGAGCACCTTCCGTCCCGCTCGCCAGTCCCAGACCCGCAGCAGTCGGTCGCGGCCCCCACTGGCCAAAGCCCGCCTATTGGGCGCAAAAGCCAGGGCGCTCACCCCGCCCCCGTGGGCTTCCAGGGTCTGCAAGAGCCGCCCGCTTTTCACCTCGTAGATGCGGGTCTGGCCGTCGCGGCTGCCCACCGCCAGGTGCTGCCCATCCGGCGCAAAGGCCAGCGCGGTAATCTCCAGCTCGGCCCCACTGAGCCTTCGCAGGGGCTGGCCCTGGCGGTTCCAGAGCCAGACCTCGCCATCCCAGCCCCCGCTGGCCAGCAGGCTCCCATCGGGGCTGTAGGCCAGCACGGCAACCGAGGCGGCGGGGGGCTCGAGGGTCTGGAGCAGCGCCCCTTGCAGGCTCCAAAGCCTAGCCCGCCCATCGTCGTGCCCGCTCAGGAGCCGGTTCCCGGACACCGCCAGGCTCAACACCGAGGCACTCTGAAGGCTTCGCAGGGGCTTGTCGCCCGCCCAAAAGATAATCTGCCCGTCCTGGCCGCCGCTGATGAGCTGTCCGCTGCCACTCCAGACCAGCGCGCTCACCGCAAGCCGGTGCGCCGTGAACTGCCCCACAAAATGACCCCGGTCATCCCAGAGCTGAATTCGTCCATCACGGTCTCCAGTGGCCAGGCGGCCATCAGGCCCCCAGGCCAGGGCCCGCACCGAAAGCCGCCCCAGGAGGGGGAGGCGGCTGCTCTGGCGGGGGTTCCACAAATTCACGCCGTCCAGCCCGCCCCCGGCCAGTACCGCGCCATCGGGCGAAAACCCCACCCCGTAAACCCAGTTGCGCCCCAGGCTCAGTTGCTGCACCTGTCCTTGCCGCGTCCACAGCCGCACTTCCCCGTCGGCGCTCCCGCTCAAAATCTGCTGGCCATCCGGACTAAAGCGGGCCGACCAGACCTGATCGCGGTGCCCTTGCAGCACCCCCAGGCTGGCCCCGGTGCTGGGGTTCCACAGCCGCAGGGTGGTGTCGGCGGAGGCGCTTAGCAGGGTTCCATCCGGCGCCACATCCAGCGAGTGCACCGTGTCGGCATGCCCGCTCAGGGTGCGTACCAGACGCCCATCGGGCCGGTAAAGCTGAATGTAAGCATCGGCCCCAACCGCCAGAACCCCCCCAGGGCCCATCGCCACTGCGCCCACCGGGGCCCGATGTCCGACCAGAAGCTGCGGCGGCTGGGCTAACCCCCAGGCCAGGCCCACCACCATCCAACCAAGCCACTTCCACACCCCTATAGCTTATTCACCCAGCTGCCAGGGCAGGGTGGACAGCGGAGGGATGCCTCGGGTCGTCCGAAGGATGGAGGTTGGTTGGGAATTTCTTACAAAGCGAAGCGAACGCCGGCTCTTCGGGGGTAACTGCCCCTTGCACTTGTCAACCCACGAAAGGTATTTTGGTTGACGTGCCCCCACTGCTGGCCCACCTCACCGAGCAGTATCAGAGCGGCGAAAGCCTGGCCCGGCGGCTGGGCATCAGCCGGGCGGCGGTGTGGAAACAAGTGGCCGCACTCCGGCAGGCCGGATACCCCGTCGAGACCCGGAAGGGCCTGGGGTATCGGCTGGCCCCCGGCACCCCCACCCCTGCCGCCCTGGAAACCCTGCGAAG
>NZ_JANWVH010000080.1 GCF_025056915.1 Meiothermus sp.
TGGGCTGGAAGACCGCCACAGTAGTGCTCGGGGCGGCCTTTGGCGTGCCGGGGATTGCCGTGGACACCCACCTGACGCGCCTCGCCCGCCGGCTGGGCTTCTCCACGGAGAAGAACCCCGAGAAGATTGGGGCCGACCTCGAGCGCCTCTTTCCTAAAGAAAAGTGGGTCTTCGTCCACCACGCTTTAATTCTGTTCGGGCGCTATCGCTGCACCGCCCGTAAACCGCGTTGTGAGGGCTGCCCCCTTTATAGCGAGTGCCTGAGCCAAGGTGCCTGGTAGGCACGCAGCAGGGCTTCACGAAAACGAAACCACTGTGGTGGAGACCCACCCCTCACCTCCAACCACCCACCCCCATCCGGTGTTTCTTTGAAAGTTGCTTGTACGCCTTAAGTCAGTAATAACGGGACGGGTCTACGTAGCGGAAATTGCCGTTGTTATCAATCACAATCACCCGGAACCACATCTGGTCGCTGGGAATGAGCACGCCCCCGCCGGTGAACCCAATCACCTGGCCCTGCCCCACCCGCTGGCCCACCGAGACGCGGGGCTCGAGCACGTTCACGTACTGCGTGGCAATCTGCTCGGAGTGGCGGATGGTCAGGGTGTAGCCCAGGTTGGCGATGAACAGGCTGTCAATCACCACCCCGTCGGCGGCGGCCACAATGGGGCTGGAAGCCTCGGCGCCCTGGAGGGTTTGCCAGTCGTTGCCCTGGAATCCATAAGGCTCGGCCACCCGGCCCCCGCGCACCGGAAACTGCAAGGCCCCCACCACCTCACGGGGCACCGAGGGTAGTTCGCGCTCGCGGCGGGCCGCTTCCTCGCGCTGGCGGCGGGCCTGAAGCTCCCGCTCGCGCTGGGCCTGTAGCTCGCGCTGGCGACGCTCCTCGGCCTCTCGGCGGCGGCGTTCCTCCTCGGCCCGGCGCCGCTCTTCCGCAATGCGGCGAAGCTCGGCAGCAATGCGGCCCTGCAACACCTGTAGTTCAGCCCGGAGCTGGGCCTGGGCTTGCAGGGTCTCGCGCAGGATGACCTGCCGCCCGGCCTGCTGCTGGCGCAGGTTGGCGACGGTCAGTTGCACGGTCTGGCGGTTTTGCGCCAGGGCGGCGATGCGCTGCTGCCGTTCGGCCCGGCGTTCGCTGAGGGTGTCGACCAGCAGCCCGAGCCGTATGCGCTCCTCGTCAAGCTGGCGCACGGTGTTCTTGATGCGATCCATCAGGTCGGTCTGGTGCTGCCCCAGCACCCCCACCCACCTGCTGCGCACCGACAAATCGGTGAAGGACTCGGCCCGCAAAAGAGGCAGGTAGCGCCCGGCGCGTTCGCGGTGCAGGCTTTGCAGCAGGGCCGAAAGCCGTTCGCGCAGGCCCTCCAGTTCCTTTTGCAGGCTGGCAATGCGGGCCTCGGCCTGCTTCTTCTGGCCTTCCAGCAGGTCTATCTGCCGGGTCAGTTCGGCCCGTTCGCGCTCGAGGCGGGTGATCTCGGCCTCGAGGCGGCGCAGTTCGGCCAGCTGCTGCCGGGTGGCGGCATCGAGGTTGGCCAGGTCGCGGTTGAGCTGGGCAATGCGCTGTTGCTGGAGCTGCTGCAACCGCCGGTTTTGCTCGGCCTGCTGCTGAAGCTCACTCAGGTTGGGCTGGCCCAAAGCCCAAGGCGGAAAGCCGAAAGCCAGCAGGAAGCCTGCAAGCCAAAAAGCCCGATTGAGGGGCCCGAAACGGTTGAAAAAGCCGTTTGCTTGCGGCTGGCGGCCCTTCCCCGACCCCCAACCCCTGCCCCCTGGCCCCTGCGTCATAAGTCCGTCTCCCGCAGGTTGGCCCGGCTGGCCAGGTAAGCCCCGGAAGCCCCCAACAGCACCGCCAGAACCAGCATGGCCCCCGCTGCGCGGGCCAGGTCGGCCTGGCTCAACACCGGCACAAAGGGCAGCAGGTTCTGCAGGGCATCGGCCAGAAAGCGATAGGAAAGCACCCCCAGCCCCAGCGCCACCAGGCCGGCGGCCAGGGTGAGCAGGGTTCCTTCGGCTACAAACGGCCCCTGGATAAAGCGCCGGGTGGCCCCCACCAGTTGCATCACCCTGAGCTCCTCGCGGCGGTTTTCGATGGAGAGCCGGATGGTGCCCATCACGCTAAAGAGGGTGTCCAGGAGCAGCAGGACGATCAGGATATTGACCGCCACCCGCAGCCCGGCCAGCACCCGCACCAGTTGCTCGGTGAGGGCGCCTCCGTATTCCACGCCGTCCACCCCCTCGAGCCGGGCCACCCGTCGCCCCACCTCGCGCACCTGCTGGGGGTCGGAGAGTTTGAGCCGGATGGTGTCGGGGAGGGGGTTCTGGATGAACTCCCGGGCCTGGGCTAGGTAGGGGTAGTCGAGCTGAAGCGTAGCCAGGGCCTCTTCCCGGGTTTGCAGCTTGGCCTCGCTGACCTCCGGCCAGGTCTTAATCTCGTTCAGGATGGCGGTGGCCTGGGCCTCGGGTTTGAGGAAAGCCGCCACCTCCAGCTCGCGCTCGAGGGAGGCCACCACCCGATCCAGGTTCCACAGCACCAACCCCAGCAAAAACAACAGCGAAAACGATACCAGGGCGGTGAAAAAGGTTGCGAGCGTGCTGGTCAGGTGCTGGCGCAGCGAACGCAAAGCCTGGGAAAGGGCATACACAAGCTGTAGTTTACTGTCTGCCGGCGGAATGTGGGTGAATTGCCGCTAAGAACGAACAAATGCGCTTTTACGCCACCACCAGCACCCGGAAATCGTTGAGGTTGTGGGCGGTTTCGCCGGTTATCAGCAAATCGTTCATGGCCGCAAAAAACCCATGCGAATGGTTCTGCTCCAGAAAGGCTTTGAGGTCGAGCCCCTGCTCCCTGGCCCGCTGCCAGGTGTCCGGCTGCCAGATGGCACCCGCTGCGGGGGTATTGCCGTCAATCCCGTCGGAGTCGGCGGCCAGCGCCCACACCCCCTCCCGGCCCAGATAAAAGCCCAGCCAGGCCAGAAACTCCTGGTTGCGCCCCCCCTTTCCCGAACCGCGCACCGTGACGCTGGCCTCGCCCCCGGAGATAAGCACCACGGGGGGCCGGAAGGGCTCTTGATGGGCGCGGATGCTCTGCACCAGGTTGGCGTGAAAGCGGGCCAGCTCGCGGGCCTCGCCCTGGAAGCGGTCAGAAAGGATGACGGCCTGATAGCCCTGGGCCTGCCAGTAATTTTGGGCGGCCTCGAGCAGCCCCTGATTGCTGCCAATCAGGCGGTTTTCGACCCGTGCAAAGAGGGGGTCTCCCGGCTTGGGCGATTCGGCCAGGGCGCCCTGAACCCCCTGGCTCAGGTGGGCACGCACCTGGGGAAACTCCAGGCCGTACTTGTCCAGCACCCCCAGGGCCTCGGCAAAGGTGCTATCGTCCGGCACGGTTGGCCCCGAGGCCACCACCGAGAGATCGTCGCCCGGCACGTCGGAAAGGTAGAGGGCCAGAATGCGGGCCGGGGTGGCGGCGGCCAGCCGCCCGCCCTTCAGTGCCGAGACATGCTTGCGCACCGCGTTCATCTCCTGGATGTCGGCCCCCGAACGCAGCAGCGCCTGGGTTAGGGCTTGCTTGGTGGCCAGGTCAACCCCCCAGGGCGCACACATCAGGGCGCTGCCGCCCCCCGAGACCAGCAGGAGCAGTAAATCGTCTGGTTGCAGCTTCGAGATCGCTTGCAGGATGGCCTGCCCGGCCTCCACGCTGCGCTCGTCGGGCACGGGGTGGCTGGCGGGCAGGATGCGCCCCTTGGGAAAGTGGGGCCAGACCCGTCCCGCCTCGGCTTTGGGCACCGCTATAAAGGGCACCTGCGGAAACCGCTGGCGGGCCGCCTCCAACATGCTGAGCGCGGCTTTGCCCACCGCCACCATGAGCGCCGGGGCTTCTTCGGGTAGGTGTTGTTCGGTCAGGCGGGCCGGGTGGGTCTGGGCCAGGGCGTGCTGGAAGCTGGCGATGAGCTGCTCGCGCATAACCGGCATTGTACGCAAAAAGGGACGCACCGGCGGATGGTTGGCGCGCCGAATTTTGGCCTTCAGCTTTGGGCTTTCGACGATCTGAACGGTAAGCGCAGCTTTATCGGTCAGGATGGATGGGTTGGCCAGCGTAGGCCCGCTCGAGCAGCTCCACCGTGTGCAGCACCGGAATTTCGCGGCCCAGCTTGCGCAGGTGGCTCTGGATCTGGGTAAAGCAGCCGATGTTGCCGGTCACCACCACCTCGGCCCCGGTGGCCAGGATGTGGCGGGCCTTGCGCTCGCCCAGGGTGGCGGCAATGGCGGGCTGCTCGAGGTTATACGTGCCCGCCGAGCCGCAGCAAAGCTCGCCCTCGGGAATCTCCAGTAGTTCCACCCCCGGAATGCTCTTGAGCAGCTGGCGCGGTTCAGCCCGCACCCCCTGGGCGTGGGCCAGGTGGCAGGCGTCGTGGTAGGCCACCTTGAGGGGCCGCGGCAGGGGGGGCACCTCCTTCAGGCCCAGCTCCACCAGGAAGACCGCAATGTCCCGCACCCTGGCGGCCAGGGCTTCGGCCTGCTTCTGCTCGGGCTCGCCGTGGAAGAGCAAGGGGTACTCCTTGAGGCCCGAACCACAGCCCGCCGCGTTGGTCACGATGGCGTCGTAATCCCCGGCAAAGGCACTCAGGTTGGCGCGGGCAAACCGCAAGGCCCGCTCGCGCTCGCCGGTGTGCAGGGCCAGCGCTCCGCAGCAGCCTTGGCCCCTGGGAATCACCACCTCCACCCCATTCCGGGCCAGCACCTGCAGGGTGGCGCGGTTGAAACCGGGCTGCAAGACCTGCTGGGCGCAGCCGGCCAGGAAGGCCACCCTGGCCCGCCGCTCGCCCAACGCAGGAAGCAGCTCGGGGAGGGGTTCGCTCGGGGGCAGGGCCTCGGGCAGCAGCTCGAGTGGTGCTTTGAGCATGGGCGGCAGCAACGGCTTCACCAGCTTGCCCAGCCGGCCCAGCGCGGCGGCTGCGCGGAAGCGGGCCGGGTAAGGGAGGGTCTCCTGCAGACCGAGGCGGAAAAGCTTCTGAAAAGGGGAACGTTGTCGCTTGGGCTCGCTGTAGCCCCGGTAGGTGGAGATGAGTTCGCCGTAGGGCACCCCGCTGGGGCAGGCCGTTACGCAGCCCTGGCAACCCAGGCATTTGTCCAGGTAGGGCTGGGCTTCCTCCATTTGCAGGTTGCCCTCCAGCACTTCTTTCATCAGGAAAATGCGCCCGCGGGGTGAGTCCATCTCCTCGCCCAACACCTGGTAGGTGGGGCAGGCCGGCAGGCAGAAGCCGCAGTGCACACAGGCCTCGATGGCGTGGGCCATAATCTCGCCCTGGGGGCCTAGTTGTTCGACATTAATCTTGTGCTGCATAGGGTTGGCGGGCAAACCTGCCCTGGGGGTCGAGGGCCTGGGTGACCTTGTGGGCCATGGCCTGACTCAAGTCTATTCCAATCTGGGGCCGATGCGTAGAGCCTCTTAGAACCAGGCCAGACAAGCCCTGGGCTCCGAGCAGCCGCTCGAGCGCATCCAGTTCACCATCCCAGGCCAGGTAGAGCAGGTGGCCCGCGCTCAGGTAGCGCCGTGGGGCCGGGCCCAGGGCCGCTTCCAGGGCCGGGATGTGCCGGGCGGTGAGGGTCACTTTGACCAGAGCTCCTTCGCCCAGGTTCAGGTCGTTCAGGCTACGCCAGTAGGCGGTTTCCGCCTCCCCCTCAAGCCGCTCGCCGTCGCGCCCTAAAAAAGCTTGCAGCCGCTCCAGCCGGGCCGGGAGGGCTTCGGCCAGGCCCCCCAGCCGCAGGGTGAGGGTGGCCGGGGGCTCCAGGTCCAGCGCGTAAAGCTCGATGGGAGAGCCAGCCAGCTTGTAGAGGGCCTCGAGGGCCGCCTCCAGGCCGGGAAAAGCCACCCGCAGGGTAGCGGTGGCCTTGGGTAAGGGAAAAACCTTGAAAGCCAGCTCGGTCAGGATGCCCAGCCGACCCAGGCTGCCCACCATCAGCTTGGGCAGGTCGAACCCGGCGGCGTTCTTGACCACCTTGCCGCCGCCCCGCACCAGTTGGCCCACGCCGTCTACAAACTGCACCCCCAAAATGAAGTCACGCACCCCGCCGTAGCGCTGGCGCATGGGGCCTGAGAGCCCCGCCGCCACCGTGCCCCCCAGGGTGGCCCCCTGTTGCCCCAGAGGGGGGTCGAAGGGCAGGTACTGCCCGTGCTGGGCCAGCAGGGCTTCCACCTCGGAAAGCCGGGCGCCGGCCTGGGTCACCAAGACATACTCGCCGGGGTCGTACTCCAGCACCTGGCCCAGGCCAGTCATATCCAGCACGGTCTGGCCCTCGCCAGGGGTCAAAAGCGCAGGCTTGCTGCCGCCGCCACAAGGCAGGAGGTGGCGCTCTGTCCGGACGGCCTCCTGCACCTCGGCAACGCTATTAGGCCGGAGGGTTGCTGGGCTCACTGCTGCCTCCCGGCCCTTCTACTCACGCGAGATCACCCCCGCTTGCTCGAGCGGGTGCACCCCCTGGAACCGAAGCGCGGGGGCTTCGCCGGGGAACATCTTGCCCCGGTTGGAAAGCTCGAGGGGGTCGAGGGCCCGGCGGATGCGCCGCATGGCCTCCAGGTCGGCCTCGGCGAACATCTCGCTCATGTAGGCTTTTTTCTCCATGCCCACCCCGTGTTCGCCGGTGATGGAACCGCCTAAGGCCACGCAGAGCTTCAGAATTTCCCCGGCCAGCGCTTCGGCCCGCTCGAGCTCCCCCGGCACCCGCCCGTTGTAGAGAATCAGGGGGTGCAGGTTGCCGTCGCCGGCGTGAAAAACGTTGGCCACCCGCAGGCCGTAGCGGGCCGATAGCTGCTCGATTTCGGCCAGAGCCTGGCCCAGCCTGGAACGGGGTACCACCCCGTCCTGCACAATATAGTCTGGCGAGAGCCGCCCCACCGCCGAGAAGGCGGCCTTGCGCCCTTTCCAGATTTTCATTCGCTCCTCGCTGCTCCGGGCCACCCGCACCTCGTAGGCCCCCGACTTGCGGATGACGGCCTCCAGGTGGCGGGCCTCGGCCTCGACCTGGGGGGTCTCGCCCTCGAGCTCCACAATCAGGAGGGCCCGGGCCTCCAGGGGATACCCGGCCTTCACCGCCGCCTCGGCGGCCTCGATGGCCAGTGAGTCCATAATCTCCATAGCGCCCGGTAGAAGCCCCGAGGCCACCACCGCGGCTACGGCCTCGCCGGCTTTGGCCAGTGAGTCGTAGGCGGCCAGCACGGTGTGGTAGGTCTCGGGCTTGGGCAGCAGGCGCAGCGTGACCTCGGTAGCAATACCCAACAGCCCCTCGCTGCCCACGAATAAGCCCAGCCAGTCGGGGCCGGTGTTCTCCAGGCTCTCGCTGCCCAGCACCACGGTCTCGCCGTCCGGCAGCACCACCTTTGCAGCCAGCACGTGGTTGGAGGTCATGCCGTACTTAAGGCAGTGGGCTCCCCCGGAGTTGAAAGCCAGGTTGCCCCCAATGGTCGAGACCGGCTGCGAGGAGGGGTCGGGGGCATAGTAAAGGCCGTAGGGGGCGGCAGCCTGGGAAACCTGGAGGTTGATGAAACCCGGCTGCACCACCGCTATCCGCTCCCGAGGGTCGAGCCGCAGCAGTTTGTTCATGCGGTTGAGGCCAATCAGAAGCCCCCCCTCGATGGGCAGCGAACCCCCCGAGAGGCTGGTGCCGGAGCCCCGGGCCACATAGGGAATCTGGTGCCGCACGCACCAGCGCACGGCCTGCACCACCTCTTCGTGGCTCTCGGGCAGCACCACCGCCAGGGGCCGGGCCCGGAAGGCGGTGAGCGCGTCGGACTCATAGGGGGCCAGCTCACCCGGCTTGTGCAGCAAGCGGCCTGGGGGGAAGAGGCGCTCGAGTTCGGCCAGAACAGGGCTCATGCCTTCTCCTCGCCGATGCAGATGAATCCAGACCTCTCCGTCATTTTGAATGCCTCCGGTTTTCTTGAAGCTAGCCCCAGCCCCCTTTTTTGTCAATAAATAAAACTATTTTTTAGATTGCGAAAAACAAAAAGTCCAGGGTGGCCCGGACTTTGAGAGCGGCTGGGTTCAGATCTTTTCTTCGGCGGAGGGCCTGAAGATGCCGGTGCTTTTGGTGCCCCCCTCGTACACCCTGTCGGGCTTGGGCAGGGTCTGGCTTTCACGCACCCGGTTCATCACCAGGCCCAGGGTCTGAGCGCCCACCCGCTTGAGGATCTCGAGGGCCGAGCGCAACTGGCGCCGGTCGGTCTGGCCTTCGCGCACCACCATCAACACCCCGGAAACGTAAGGGGCCATGATCAGGGTATCGGTCACGCTCAGCACGGGCGGGGTGTCAATGATGATCATGTCGTACGGGCCGCTTTCCTTGAGGTGGGTGATGAAGGGTCGGAACAGCTCGGAGAGCAGGCGGGGGGGGTTCTCGAGCGGCTGCAAACAGGGAATCACGTACAGGTTGTTCTCGACCATTACGGGTTGCGGATGAACCCGAGGGAGGTTGACCAGTGTGCTCACAATATCCTCGCCCTGGGCGAGGCGAAACTCTTTGTGCAGCACCGGCTTGCGGCTGTTGAGGTCGATCAGCAGGGTGCGTTTGCCGGCTTTGGCGCAGGCTCGAGCCAGACTGATGGCCACGCTGCTTTTGCCCTCCTGGGCCACCGGGCTGGTGATGGCAATAATCCGTGGACTGTCTGCGATGGTGTGGGTTACGTTGATGTCGAGATAACCGGCCACTTCGGGGGAGAGGGTGCGCCCGTTGCCCGCAGGCATCTCGGGGAATTCGCCCAGCAGGGGCAGCGAGGTTAGGCGGAAGGCTTCGTCGGCATTGCGCACGGTGCGTACACTGGCTTCCCACAGGAGGAGCAGACCGAATGCGAGTACCAGCCCCACCAGGAAAGCGGCCACTGCGTACAGCAACGGACGCGGGCTGGTCGGACGGGCAGGCGCGATGGCCTGGTCAATCAGGGAAAGCTGGCCGCTGGCACTTCGCTCCAGGGCCCGAACCAGATCAATATCACGCTGCAACGAGGCCTGTAAAGTGCGCAGGCCGGTCAGGTTTTCCGGGCTGCGGTTGGTGGCCTGGTTGATCTGATTGTTCACCACGGCCAGTTGGGCTTCCAGCGACTCGCGGTAGCTTCCAAAACTACCCCGCACACGCTCGTCGTCCCAGCGCATGAGGCTGCTGGCCCAGGTATTGGCCAGCTCGGCGGCCCTCTTTGGGTCGGCGCTGCGGACGCTCAGGATAATCACGTTGGAGTTCTGCCCTTCGATGGTGCGCACCCGGGCGTTGCGGTTGAACTGCTCGAGGTCGGCGGGTTCGCTGGGTAAGCCCGCTGTCTGAAGGGTGCGCCCCAGAACCAGGCCGCTGAGCGCGGCTTCCCGGTAGGCTTCGGCATCCAGAAGGGTCTGGGAGGGCACGGTGCCCAGCAGGTTGCTGCCCGAGAAGGCATTGCTCTGGGTGGCCAGCAGGCGGGAGCTGGCCTGGTAAACGGGTGTTTGCAGGAAAGAGATGAGCAGTGTGAATAAGCCAAGCGAACCGGCAAATATAAGCAGCGTCCAGCCATGGCGGCGCAGAAGCTGGCCGAGACGCACCAGATCTATTTCAGGTTCCTGTGGAATGGGCTGAATCATACAAAGTAAATTATAGGGGCCGTGGAGAGACAGCCCTGTTTGTTCGCACATCCCACAAGGCCCGCGAAATTACCGGCGACTAGAGCGCTCTCATTGCGAGATTACTAAAGATGGGCCGATCCATCGTTACCTGTAGTTGGGTTAAGCTAACACTATATGCAACGGATCGTGGGGGCATTTGCCTGTACTTTTTGAATTGGGCCACCTGAAATGACCGAAAGCAGATTTCGCGTGATCGGCAAGCTTCGAAATTTGAGCCAGACATTTGCGCATCGTGCCGGTTGGGCCTTGCTGGATCAGGCTTTGTATGGGGTCTCCAACTTCCTGGCCAACACCCTGATGGCGCGCTGGCTCGAGCCCTCCGAATACGGCGCTTTTGCGCTTGGTTGGATGCTTTTGCTGATGGGTTTTCAGCTACAAAACCCCCTCATCACCGAACCCCTGGCAGTCTACACCCCGAACCGCTTTCGCTTTGCTCCGCATGTCTACCAGCAGTTGGTGGTGCAGATGCACTGGATTTTGACCGGTGTGATATCGCTGTTTTTTGTTATTCTGGCCCTCTTTCAGGCCGATGCGGCTTTCAGGGGGGTGTATTTCGGACTTGCCCTGGCGTTGCCTTTTGTGCAATACGCGATGCTGGCACGCCGAATCTGCTATGCCAACCTGATGCCCAAGCTGTCGGCACTAGGCGGGGCGATCTACCTGCCGCTATTTGTATGTTCGGCCTTTTTGCTCCACCAGCTGTCGCTGCTCAATGCCTTTACGGCCATGGTGCTGATGGGCCTTGCCTCCCTCGTCTCCGGCTACTGGGTGATGGCTTTATGGAAAAAGGATTTCAAACAGGGCACCGCGCCGCATCCCGTGAAGCATTTCAGGTTCTGGTTCGCTCTGTTCCGAACCGTTGTGCTTGCCCAATGGCGCTACGGGCGCTGGGGTCTACCGGCAAGTCTGCTCTGGGTGGTGGTTTCCAGCCTTCCTTACGTTTTGTTGCTGCACCTGCACGGTCTGGAAGCGGTAGCAGGATTACGGGTGCTGGAAAACACACTTGCGCCCGTCAATAGCTTTTTATCGGCCTTTAATTCACTGATGTTGCCCGCCTTTGCCCGCGCGGGTTCCTATGCTGCTTTAGAGGGCATGGTCAGGCGTTACCTTTTCCTTTTCGGTGCGGTCGGTGGGCTGGCCTGGTTGCTGATGTCCTGGCTTCACGAACCGCTATTTTATTTCCTCTATGGCGGCAGCTACCAGGATATCAGCCAATACCTGCTGTGGTTTGGCTGGATGCCCCTTTTGACCTGGCTCGCCGAAGTTTTTTTTGGGGCTTTTCGAGCCCGCGAGCAGACTCGCTGGATCGCCTGGCTCTACCTCATAGCGGCGGTGTTTACTGGCGTTGTGGGGGTACTTCTCATTAGAAGCGCGGGTTTGCAAGGCACGGTATTTGTCATCCTTTCAACCCAGGCATTGTTGCTGACAATGGCCCTGGCGGTATGGCTCAGGTTTGGTCGCCTGTTGAAAAGCAAGTGATACCCAGTCGAAAAGCTACCCATACCCTCCCACAGATTCCAAAGAGCAATAGCCCTCAGGCCCCTCCCTACGCGGTAGGAAGGGTTGGGGAGGGTATCGAACAAGACCCCCAACCTGCTGGTTGCGTGAAGGGCCAGGCCCGCAACCCCGCCTGGTCTCCCCCCGTCTTGGTAGGGTAGGGACAGAGCGCGTCCTGGCGAGGATTGACATAATTCGCTTACCGTGCAGGTGGGGTTGTACGGGCAACTGTGCGACATAGTAGGTATTTAGATAACTACACAGAGCTAAGAGACACTGGGGCACTAACTCAATAAACCGCTGATAGCTCACCAGACCAGGAAACTCCTCCCGCAGCTGCATTAGTACATACTTCTGATAGTAGGCTTTGAAATCTCGGTAACTGGACTGATGAAAGTGAATCAACAAGGTCACCAACTCACTCGCACACAGCCCGGGTTTGGGGCCAGGCTTACCCTGTATGAAACCCTCAGCCAGTCCTAAGCCGCTCTCTCATAGCTTTTTCGACAGTTCAGCCTCGAACTCCTGGCAGAAATCGTCCACATCACAAAACAACTCGAGTAGAGATATGCTCATGTTGACCTCCTATTGGGCTAGGGCAGTTGCTGGGCTGCACCTTAGCCTACTTGGAGGTCTTTCTTTTATCTACCCGCACGCTTTTTTATCTCCGAACGGGCGCTAAGTTGAGTTTGTGTTCACCGTTCGCTCGCGCCTTCGGCCTCGAGCGGAAGACGAGGCCTTCTTATCGTGCGGTGAAATGAGCCGGAGTTCATCGTATGCTCGCACCTTCGGCCTCGAGCGGAAGACGAGGCCATCGTGAAGTGCTGTGAATAAAGCTTTTGTTCATCGCATGCTCGCGCCTTCGGCCTCGAGCAAATCCGCCAGGTAGACCAGCGCCATCTTGTAGGACATTGGCCCAAAGCCCGAGACCAGGCCCCGCGCCGCCGAGGCCGTGAGGGAGTGCCGGCGATACTCTTCGCGGGCGTGGATGTTGGAAAGGTGCACCTCCACCACCGGCAGAGGCTGCGCCCGCAGCGCATCCAGCAGCGCAATGGAGTAGTGGGTCAGCCCGCCTGGGTTCAGCACAATGGCCCGAAACCCCTCTTCGGAGGCTTGCTGAACCCACTCCACCAGCTGCCCCTCGAAGTTTGACTGCCGACAGGCCACCCCAATGCCGAGCTCGGCTCCCCAGGTCTCGCAAAGCTCCTCGAGCTCTTCTAAGGTGGTGCGGCCATACACCGAGGGCTCCCGCTTGCCCAGCATATTCAGGTTGGGGCCGTTCAAGACCAGGATCATTTGCCTTTATGCTAAGGGGTCGGCTTGGCCGGGAGCAAATACAAAACCCCGCGGCGGCTCGAGGCTCAAACCGGCCCGTCTGCCTGGGGAAGTCCAGGCTATACTGGCGGTATGCGGGAACGCATCCTGGGCCGCATTCACCGGGCCCTCGAGCACCGTCCTAAAGCCGCCCTGCCGGAGCCCCTGGCCGCACCGGGCCTGCCCACGACAGAGGCCCTGGCCCTCTTCACCGAGCGCCTGAGCGGGAATGGCGGCGAGGTGGTGCGGCTCGAAAACCTGGAAGCCGCCCAGGAATGGCTGGGCCACTTTGCCCAGACCTTTGCCGGGGTGGCAGTGGGCCTTAATGTGCCCGAACTGCTTCACCCCAGACTGCCCCAGCTGCCCCCCGAGGAGGCCCCGCTGGGCATCTCCTGGGCCCTGGGCGCGGTGGCCGAGACCGGCACGGTGCTGCTTGGCAGCCAGGAGGGCCGTCGCACCCAGCTCCTACCCCCCACGCACCTGGTCTTTGTGCTTGAAGCTCGCATCTACCCCAGCCTGTTTGAAGCCCTTTGCGCCCTGAAACCCTCGCTGCCCTCGGCCATTGGCCTGCACTCAGGCCCCAGCAAGTCCGCCGACATCGGGCAGATTATGGTCAAAGGGGTGCACGGGCCGGGGCGGCTGGTGGTGGGGGTGATAAGCCAATAGCCCAAGGCACAAAGCCCAGGAAAAAAATACGTCTTGACCCGGAACCTAAGACCCGGAAACTGCGACCTTCTCAATCCCAATCTGATTTACACAATCTTGGGGCATTGCAGACTACACTTGAGCAATGAAGGCCAGAACCCTCGGCGAACTGAAGCGCACCTACCCCCTGGAAAAGCTCCGCCGCAGCGTGAAGGACGAGGCGCGGGAAAACCTGATTGCCAAGCTGCGCAGCGGGGAACGGCTTTTTCCGGGTATCCAAAGCTACGACGACTCGGTGATTCCCAGCCTGGTCAACGCCATCCTGGCCCGGCACAATTTCATTTTGCTGGGCCTGCGCGGCCAGGCCAAAAGCCGCATCCTGCGCCAGCTCACCGAACTCCTGGACGACGAAATTCCGGCCCTGCCCACCGAGATTCGCGACA
>NZ_JANWVH010000081.1 GCF_025056915.1 Meiothermus sp.
CTCCTTCCGCCGGGCCTTGAGGATCTCCCCGTAGCGGGCCATGAAAGCCTCGATGTTTTCCTCAGCACCCTCGAGGCTAAGCCGCCCCTCCTCTTCCACCAGCTGCACCCCGGCCATTTTGGCCGCCTGTAAAAGCTCCAGCGCCGTCATATGTAAACCCTCCTCCTTTCCGGCCACACGTAGGCATGAGGGGCCTCCCCCTGAGCCATAAGCACCACGCCCTTCCTGGCCCGGGTGAGCCCCACGTAGAAGAGGCGGTGCAGGGTGTCCGGGTGCTCCCTGGCCGCCTTGCGGGTGTAGCCCGGCCAAAGATAGACCCAGTCCGCCTGCCCGCCCTTGACGCTGTGAATGGTTCCAAGCCAAACCCTGGCCTCCCCCTTTAGAACCGCCTCCGGGTTCCGCAGGGCCACGGCGAGGGCTTGCCTGAACCCCTTGGGCGCCTTGCCCAGGAGGTGGTCCAGGAGCCAGGACGGGTTGCGCCCGATGGCGTGCTCCCGGTGGCCTGGGGCAAAGACCGCCCAGATGGGGTGGCGGTCGTCCAGGCGCTCGTGGTCGGGCAGGGCCTCGATGGCTTTTCGGGCGTCCACCGCCTTCACAGCGAAAATCCCCGCCTGCACGTAGGGGGTCCAGGCCTTGAGATCCGCCCCCACCCGATGGGGGAAGAGGAATGCCCGGGCCTTCTCCCACGCCCCCTTGGCCCCGCTGGGGAAGAGGTTGAGGCTGTGCCGGTTGGGGGCGTAGGGGTTGCCGTAGGGCTCCCCCCGGAGGAGGCATTGCTCCTTCAGCGGGTCCAACAGGTACTTCGCGGTGGCCAGGAAGAGGACGCTTTCCCCAGCCCGCACCCACTCCAGGGCGTCTTCTACCGCAGGAGCGGGCCGCCTGGGTTCCACAGGTAGGCGCACCACCGCGCCCTCCTCCTCCCGGGGGGCGTACTCCTTCTCCGCCCGGCGGCCCACCCGGCGGATCACCGCCTGGGCCAAGGCCTGCACCTGGGCAGGCACCCGGTAGGACTGGGAGAGGACCAGCTCCCCCGCCACGGGCACGGAGAGGAAGGAGGAGTCGTCCGCTCCCATAAAGGCATAAATGCTCTGGTCGTCGTCTCCGATAAGGGCGTAGCGGGCCCCCTGAGCCCACTTGAGGACCAGGCGAAGCTGAAGAGGAGTGAGGTCCTGGGCCTCGTCCACCAGGAGGAAGCGCACCCCCAGGCCGCCCGGCTGAACCAGGGCGGCCTCCAGCATGCCGGGGAAGTCCACCACCCCCTGGGCGTACATCCAGGACTTCCAGGCCTCGTAGAGCCGCACCTGCTCCTCCGTCCACTCCTGCATGGGGGTAAGGGTGTTCCGCAGGTAGACCAACTGGTCGTAAAGCCGATCCCCATAAGGGCGGTTGTCCTCGTCTTCGTAGGGGTCCATCGCGTCCAGGAGATCCACCCCTCCTTTTATTCGGGGAGTGATTCGCCAGGCATCTGGGACGCGGGCGTCCCAGTCCTTCAGGGGCTCTGCGGCTGTGGCCAGAGGAGGCCTCCCGATGGCCCGGTAGGCCAGGGAGTGGATGGTGCCCAGGTTCTCCTCGGGGATCCTGCCCCCAAGCCTCCCGGCAAACTCCCGGAACGCCGCCCGGGAGAAGGAGCAGACGGCGATGTCCTCCCCGGGCACGCCTTCTTCCAGCAGGGCCTGGATCTCCTGGGCCAACCAGGTGGTCTTCCCCGTCCCTGGAGGTCCGTAAACCCGCAGGCTAGGGCTCGAGGACAAGGCGGACTTTGCCATTCCCCACCTCCTTCTTTGTGAAATCAATCTCTCCCTTTGAAGGCTTTTCCTGAGTTTCGCTCTCAGAAGTGTGTTTGGGTTCATCAAGTCTAGTCACATAGTCAGATGATTTTGTCCATGTGACTAGACTGTTATCGCCGTCCTGGACGGAGTTTTCTTGAGGTCTAGTCACATAGTCAGATACTTGCGATGGAGTGGGGGCGATTTTTTCTCCGACTATGTGACTAGACCCCTCATTTTTTGCGTCCTCGACGGGGCTAAACCCTCTAGTCACTTGTTCAGGCCATCCGACTATGTGACTAGGATTTTGACTGGGTTCAAGTTCCTCACCCAGCCCCCGGGCCCACTCAGGCAAGAGGGTGCTGGGGATGAGCCAGTACCGCTTGGTGCGGTTTCTTCCCTCCTTCCAGACCTGGAGCTTCCGAGCTTCAGCGCCGTAGCGGCGGAGGAGGAGGGCCAGAGCCCGGGGCTGGATTTTGGCCCCCCGGCTGTCGCCAATCCAGGTGGCCATGTTCACGGCGTTCACCGCCACCTCCCCATCGGGGGTGATCACCGGAAGCTCCAGGCGCAAGTGGGCTTCGTAGTTTTGCGGATCGGACGCCTGGGCGGGGGAACGTTCCTCCAGGTACGCCTCCAGCCACGCCCGCAGGAGATCCAGCTCCTCCGCCTCGGGGGCTTCCACCTCCTCAGCGGCGTCCAGCACCGCCTGGGCCATGCTGTCCCAGTAGCGCTGGTCCAGCCAGCGGGGAAGCACGTTCAGGCTTTCCACCACTTTGGCCCGGAAGCGGCGCTGGGAGAGGAGAGTGTCCACCGGGCCTAGCTCCACCCGTCGGCCTTCCACCACCATGGCGTAGTGCACGGGGGTGGAAAGAACCCGTAGTACCCGCTCCACCCCGGGGATCCACTCTCGCAAACGACTCAGGGCCTCCTCCCTGGGCAAGCGCTCTGGCGGGGCCATGTTCACTTCGCCCACGGCGGCACCACCCCCTTCCTGGGCTTGAGCCCCAGTGCCTGCTCAGGCTTGGAGGCCGGTTTACGCTTGCCGGCCTCGAGGCCCGAGCGCAGTGTGCGCTCAGCCTCCTTGCCCCCGACCCCTACCGTCTGGGCCTGCCCCAGCACCAGCTCGCGGGCCTCTCCCTCGCTGATGATCTCCCCGCCCACCAAGCGCCCCAGTTGGTAGGCCATGCGGTTGAGGGCGTTGTTGCGGTTGCCCTCTCTGGCCTCAGCCTGGAATCCGGCCACGATCCGGGCCAGGGCGGCCTCGGCATAGCGTCGGATGCGGTGACCGGGGTCGTCCTGATGGCTATGGCTTTTGACGTAGCCAACCAACCCACCCCGGAGGTACTCCGGGCCATAGCGGGCCACTAGATGTACCTCAGAAGGGCTGAGCAGGTAACCCTGCTGGCGCTGGGGGTGCCAGGCGGCCAGCAGGGCCCCGTGCTCGAGCAGGTCTGCCGAGGACTGCACCTCGTAGCCCTCCATCTCCAGGGCCAGCCGGGCCCACCGCACCGCTTCCGGCGAGAAGCTGTGCCAGCGCCACTCATTGGGGGGGTTGTCAAAAAGTGCGCGGTGGGCCATAAGGTCACCAGGGCGTCGCTGCTACCGGTTTGGCTTTCTTGCGTGGGATGGGTGCGTAGCCGGTGATGACGTTCACCTCTCGCTCCTGACCCTGCTTTTTCGTCAGGGTGAGCAGTACCGAACGCCCCGGAGCGCTCACCTCATCCTCGCCCATGCGGATTTTGATCCCTTTCACCGGCTCCGAACCCTCGACGAAGAACAGGGGCAGCTTTGCCAGGTCTTCCGTGCTGGCCACCGTGGGGATGTCCATGTCCAGCAGCAAAGCGTCCTCGGGGCCAATCACCCGGCCCCACAGCGCCCCCACCACCGACCAAAACTTGCTCTTCTCGTTCCAGGCCAGGCCGTACTCGCCGCTGGGGAGGCGGCTTACCGACGGGAGGTTTACCAATGCAGACAGGCGGCCCTCATCATCTTCGAAAATGAAGCGGAGGGTCGGCTTGGGCTCATCGGCAAACTTGCTGTTGATCCGCCCGGCCTGGATTTCAACCAGGCTAAACTCATAGGTGCCCGGCTCCCTCAGCATGAACTCTGTGTGCTCCTGCGGCTTGATTCCTTTGAAGATTCCCATATTTGACCTCCTTGGTCGTGTTTTGGGCTTCCAGCCCTGGTGCCGGGTTGATCAATGGCCCAACCCGGCAAAGCCGTCAGGGGATGTAGACCCCCCGCCCGCTATTGAGCGCTTCACCCAGCGGATCCGGGCTTTCCTGTTCGCGCTTAACTGCTTGTAGCGTCCTCAAAACGGCTTTCAGCACCTGATAGTGGCGCTGGGCGTCCTGGGGTTTGAGTCGGCCCTGCTTGATGAAGTGCGGGTAGGCGTTTTCCCGCATGGCCAGCTCGTAGGCCACTTCTTTGATTTGCTCGTCGAGCGTGCACTCGAGGTCAGGCAGTTGTTTGAAGTCAGATCGGGTCATGAGCAACCTCCAGCTCATACGGCCCCGGCCCCAGCTCGACCTCGGAAAGGTTGATGAGCCCCAACATGGGCCGGGTGTGGTGGGGCCGCCAAACCACCAGGCTGCCCGATGGTTGAGCGTAGAGCCGAACGGTTTCCTTGCGGGTGTTGCGCAGGTCGAACTCCATGCGCGGGTGTTTGCGAACCGCTCGAGCGACATCCTCTGGCGTCTGCAACACAGTTTTCATGGCTCCTCTCGGAGAATCCGCTCGATTTCAGGCCGGAGGAGCTCCGATGTCATCACAACTGCAGCGTGCTCTTCCGCCTGATCCAGCTCGTATCGAATCAGGTTTATCAGCCGGCGCACTTCCGCCAGGTTGCCACCCGGCGTGGTGGCTACCAGCCGGGCCTGGGCGAAGAGGCTCGAGGCCTGGAGCAACCGGCGAATCATCTGCTCACGGGCGGTCATGCTCGCCTCCAACCACCAGGGCCGAGTAGACCACCGCAGCGCTCAGCAGCATGGCGAACATGAACCCATGCGCCGCCGCCATCAGCCAGTTACCGTGGCCTGCAGCTACCAGCGTGGCGGGCAGAAACAATGCCGCGCCGAAGAGGAGCAGGCAGACGATTGCACGCGGAATCATGCAATCCTCCAACTGGCCACATCCGCTGCCAGCCACTGGTACGGCCAGGGCTGGCCGGGCAGGCTGCTATTGGCGTAGTAGCGCTCGATATAGCGAGCCAACAGCAATGCCCGCCGAGGATCGCGCCGGTACAGCTCCACCAAACGGCCCACCAGCCCATCCGGGTTGGCCTCGCGCCACTCGCGAATGGCGAGGGCCTCGAGCTCGTAGTTGCACTCGATGCCTGCTTCCTCCGCAGCGATGCGCCCCTCGCCGCCGCACCAAGGGCAGCGCACATCGCGGGCGTCAGGAAAACAGCCAGCCTGGACAAAAAAACGAGTGCCCCCAAATTGGGTGATGTATCCATTCCCGTAGCATTCAGGGCAAACTAAAACGCTCATCGAACCCTCCTCAACACTGCTGGCTCCTTGTGGGGCATGGGCCGGAGATAGAACCCATGGCCGCCCTCAGAGCGGATAGCCGCCGGAACCTCAATGACCCTGGGCTGTGGCTGGCTGACGTAGCAGCTAGCCACCAGCCAGGCCAGGAGCAGCAGGCCCCCAAGCAAAGCGGGGTGGGGCCTATTCATGCCCCACCCCCGGCAGCCCGTGGGCCTCGCGAATGAGCCGTTGCAGCGTTTCCAGCGCAAAATCCTCGCGCTCATCTTGCTGTTGTGCTTTCCACGCCGACTTCGCGGCATACCGAGCCTCCCCGCGCTGCACCAGCAACGCGGCGGCCTGGTCGCTGAGGCGCTGGATGCGGCCAGCAATGATTACGCACTTAGCCATGTTTCACCTCCACCAGCTCGTACCCGCACTCGGCGTGGCAGACCAGGCCCCAGCTCGCCACCCAATCAGGCCCGTACTCCTCGCCGCACTCGATGCAGCGCCACCGGCGGCCCGCCATACGAAGCGCCCGCTGCGCAACACGAAGCGCGCAGCGGGCCTCGAACAGCGCGTCGTCTGCCTCCTGCCATTCAGGGGTGCCCGGCGTGTACTGGCTGCGCATTTGGCGCATCCGTTCGACCTGCCCCTGGTGCAGGGCTACCTTTGGGTCTTGTGCTATACTGTTCTTGACCATAAAGACCTCCTCCCCCCGGCCCATCCGGGGGGTTGGCTTTTCATCGGGTGGCTACGCCCTCCCGTTGAGCCCGTGTTGAACGCCTGGGCCGAATGGCCGTGCGGCTGGTGCTGATGCGGTCACCTGCGAAGTCCTCCAGGAGCCGCTCCAGGTTCTTGGCGCTGATTACCGCTACCCGCCCCACCCAGGTGAAATACGAGGGGTGGTTGCGCGCCACGTACTGCCAGGTGTCCACGCTGATGTCGGGGCAGAACGTGGAGAGTTGCTCGAGGGAGTAGAAAGGGTTGCGCGGGTTCTCCTGACGCACCGTGACCGGGTGCGACGCCATCTCCTCCCGGATCAGGGTGCGGAAGGTGTCCTCGAGGGTCATGGGGTGGCCTCCTGTTTGGTGTCAGTCAGCAGTGCTGCTGATAGTTCAGACATTGAAATATCCAGCACTTGAGCAATCTTTTTCAATGTCGAGAGGCTGGGTTCCCCCAAGCCTGTCTCGATTACAGCGACCAGCGAACGGGAGACTCCAGCCATTTCAGCTACCTGGCTTTGGGTTAAATCTCGTGCTCGTCGCGTTTTTCTAATAAGCCTGCCTAAACTGCTCATCTATCAATAATACTGACATACCCCGTGCAAATAGTCAACACTTCTGACAGCATGTCAGCTACACTAACAGCAAATGGAGGGGGTATGGTCTTGGTAGAAGACCGGGCGGCGGCGGCTATCAGAAAACGTATCAAGGAACTGGGATTATCCCAACCTAAGCTTTCTCGCATGGCAGGCAAAAGTGCCTCTTGGTTGGCTACGCAAGTCTTAACAAACCCAGAAAGTTCTATCAGGTACATCTGGGCAAAAGAACCCACAACCCTCGAGCGCCTTCTTCGCGCCCTCCAGTGGACGCCTGAGCAGTTCGCAAAAGAAACAGGCCTGGAGATTCCCAGCCTTTCCCGCCCTGTCGATGCTCTCCCAGTTCGGCGGTATCGTATCCCTATAGTGGACGCCGGTGCTGGGTTGCCAGTGTGGAACGAGGGAGGGGAGTTTGTCATCCTCGACCTACCCGAGCTACGCGGCAAACCTGAGAGCGAGCTGTTCGCGGTACGGATTCAGGGCGACAGCATGAGCCCCACCTATCTGAATGGCGACGTGGTGGTTTGTTGGACCCAGGGCCAGCCCGAGTCGGGCCGGGTGGTTGCGGTGCACCAGCACGGCGATGGGCTCATTATCAAACGACTGCAAATGGTGGGTTCACAGGTCATGCTGTATTCGGACAATCCAGCGTATCCCCCTATGTTGCTGGGAGAATACGACCGGGTTTACGGAGTAGCCCTGGGGATGTGGAGGCCGGTGAGGTAATGAACAGAACCCTCTACTTCGGGGATAACCTCAAAATCCTCCGAGAGCACATCCCCGACGAATCCGTAGACCTCGTTTACCTGGATCCTCCCTTCAACTCCAAAGCCGATTACAACGTCATTTTCAAAGAGCACGCGGGCAAAGGGCCGGGCGCTCAGATCACCGCCTTCGAGGATACCTGGCACTGGGGGTACGAAAGCGAGGCCACCCTGCGCGAGGTGGTGGAGCGGCATGGAAACCTGGGGGAGTTTCTGGACTACCTGGTGCGGATTCTGGGCAAGAACGACCTTTCAGCCTACCTGGTGATGATGGCGGTACGCTTGCTGGAGCTTCACCGGGTGCTCAAACCCACCGGAAGCCTTTACCTGCACTGTGACCCCACGGCCAGCCACTATCTGAAGGTCATCCTGGATCAGATTTTTGGCCCGGGCAACTTCCGCAACGAGGTGATCTGGAAGCGTACCAGCGCCCACAACGACCCGCGCAAGTGGGGAAGGGTGCATGATGTTCTGCTGTTCTACAGCAAGGGTGAGACCTACACCTGGAACCCGGTTTACCTCCCCCACGAAGAGGACTACCTGACCCGCTTCCGCAGGCAAGACCCCGACGGGCGACGCTGGACGGATGGTGACCTAACCGCCAAGGGCCTCACGGGCGGCGGCTACGACTACGAATACGAAGGGGTTCGCTCCCTCTGGAGGGTGCCTCTGACCACCATGCAGAAGCTGCACGAGGAAGGGCGGCTTCACTTCACCCAGGACAAGGCCGGGAATACCATCGGCATCCGGCTCAAACGCTACCTGGACGAACTGCCAGGGGTTTCCATCCAGGACACGATTACCGATATCCCTCCGATAAACTCCCAGGCCAAAGAACGCCTGGGCTACCCTACCCAGAAACCCACCGCCCTGCTCAAGCGCATCCTCGAGGCTAGCTCCAACCCCGAAGACGTGGTGCTCGACCCTTTCTGCGGCTGCGGTACCGCCCTGGCCGCCGCCGAGGAGCTGGGGCGCGCCTGGATCGGCATTGATGTCACCCACTTGGCCATTGCCCTGATTCAGAACCGGCTGAAACGAGACTATGACCTGGACGCGGGCAAAGATTACCAGGTCGAGGGCACCCCTCAAGACCTCTCGAGCGCCCAGTTCCTGTTCGAGAAAGACCCTCACCAGTTCCAGCTTTGGGCCGTGGGTTTGCTGGGCGGACAGCCCTACGGCGACCCCCGTAAAGGCAAGAAGGGCGCTGACACCGGGATTGATGGGGCCATCTTCCTGAACACCGGAGCCAAGGTGGAGAAGCTCATCGTGCAGGTGAAGGGAGGGAAAAACGTCAATGTGAGTGCGGTTCGGGACTTGCGGGGAGTGGTGGAGCGAGAGAAAGCTCGAGGCGGCATCCTGGTAACCCTGGCCTCGCCCACCCAGCCCATGAAGCAGGAAGCTGCTAAAGCAGGGGTGTACAGGTGGGGCACGCAGAGCTTCCCTGTGCTCCAGGTGCTCACCGTGGAGGAACTGTTGGCTGGAACCCGCCCCCAGTACCCCCAGGGCCACCAGAACGTGAGCCTGGTAAGCAAGCCGGTGCCTCAGAAAAAGCAGGGCCAGATGCCGCTGTTTTGAGAGAAACCTTCGGGCACTCGGGCGAAAGCTCGAGTGAGGATTGAAACCAGCGAGCCAAGAAGAAGACGCTTCAGGTTTTTGAAGGGCTCCTGGATGTCATCAAACTAGATGGAGACGCCCACCTGCGGGAGCTTATGCTAAAACCCCAAGACTACTCGGGTAAAACGGTAGATTTCAACTACGAGGTAGAACTGCGATCCAAGCTTCTGGGTTTATTTGGTAAGCGGGTACGACTGGCAGTGGAAGAAGAGTCTTCCGAGGTAGAGCTTGCCGAAGAAATTTATTGAGCAGACTAACCGCCGCAACTCACCCGGCGCCGGAACGGTGGACTACGAACCAACCCGCTTTTGTTACCGGGCCCGGGTTGCAGTAGGCCATACCCCGGAGGGAAAACTTAAGCGCCTGGTCAAGCGCTTCTACCTGCGCGATTACCCTACGGCCAAGAAAGCGGAGCGGGCGGCCTGGGACTGGGTGGAGGAAACCCGCACCCTGTACCGCAAGGGGACGCTGCTCGAGCCTTCTACTGCCACCCTGGGTGAATGGCTCGACGAGTTCGTAGAAAGCAAACGGGCAGCCGGTAGGGGTGCGCGCACGGTGCAGGACTATGAGGACGTGTTCGAGCGCCACGTGAGGCCCCACTTGAGCCATTTGAGGCTGCAAGCCCTCACCCCGGTGGCGGTGCAGGGCTGGGTGAGCCGCCTGCGCGGCCAGACCACGGCCAAGGTCGTTTGGCGGGCCTGGTACTACCTCAAGCTGGCCCTGAACGAGGCGGTGCGCCTTGAGCTGCTCCACCGCAACCCCGCCCAGGCGCTGGCCCTCCCTCGCCCCGAGCCCGAGCAGCGTCGCCGCTGGACGGCGCAGGAGGCGGCCAAGGCCCTGGAATATGCACGCGAACATGACCCCTTTTGGCACAACTACATCACCATCGCTTTATCCACCTGGCTGCGCCGGGAAGAGATGCTGGGTTTGCGCTGGGCTTGGGTCAATCTCGAGGAGGGCTATCTGGACGTCAACGGGGCCGTTGTCTACGTCAAAGGCAAGCCGGTGGCGGTGCCGCCCAAAACCCGCGATTCCCGCCGCCGGGTCTGGTTCCGAGAAGATGCTAAAGCGGCTTTCGAGCGTCAGCGCGAGCTGGTAGAGGCCATGCGCAAACGCCCCGCGTTCAAAGACGAAGACCTGGTGTTTCCGTCGGTTCGTGGTGGCCCTAGAAGCGAAAGCACACTACTGGAATCCTGGCGCAAGTTCTGCCTGGCCGCCGGCGTGCCGTTTATCTACCTTTACCGTCTTCGCTCGACTGCCATCAGCCTGGCCAAGTCGACCGGCCTGCCTACCCGCATTGCAGCCCGCCGGGCCGGCCACTCCCCCGTTGTTCAGATGCGCCACTATGACGAAACAGAAGAAGAAGAACAACGCCTGGCCGCGCTGAGCCTCGAGGAGGTACTCCGATGACCTTTTGGGCTCAACATGGGCCCAAGCATTTTGGGCTCAATCAGGCAAAGTTGATTTTTGCGTGTCCTGCATGGTGCCGGGAATGGGACTCGAACCCACACGCCCTTGCGGGCAACGGATTTTAAGACTGACCAAACATTATTTGCATTTAACTACAACCGGTTACAAAATGCTGTCTCAAACCACAAGGCCTTCAAGTTTGCCTGCTTTGCTAAAGTTGCAAATAACAGCAAATAAGTGCAATAACGTGGGCTCAACATTGGGCTCAGCGCTTGAACAACTCGAACCCCGCCGCCAGCACCCCCCCGACAATTAGCCACAAGACTGCTTGCAGCAACTGGCTGTGGGCGCGTTGGGCCTCGATTTTGGCCTCGAGCCGCCCCAGTGCATGGTGAATCTCAGCCAGAGACTCTGGCAATCCTTCAAGCGTTTCCAAGCGCCTGGAGTGTTCGTCAAGCAGTGCATTGTGTCGCTCCCTACTCGATTCGAGACGCTCCAGGCGCTCGTAAATCCGCTGCATTTCCGGCTCCATTGTTTTTCCCAACCTCAAGCTAGCGCCATCGAAAGCCTATGTTCATCGCCCATCGCCAGCTTTCCAATCCGCCCACACTACGCCCCAACTCGAGCGCGGCCCACCACTCCGGCCCGTAGTAGGCCAGCACGCTGTAGGGCGTGAGTTGGGGGCCGGGCCAACGCAGGTCGAGGCCCACCGCTACCTCGAGCCCCCCCCACCAACTCCACGCCACCTGCTCGGCGTAGCAGGCCAGGCGGGCGCTCAGGCCGAACTCGGCGCGGCAGGCCGCACGGCCCCCGGCCCAGGCGTTACCGCAACCGAGCGCGGTCAGCGTCAGCAGCAGTATTCCCACTCGGCGCACTGCCTCTCCCTGTGATCCCGCGTACCAAATCGATTCCACCAGAAGCCATTACCCCAGCGCTGAGGCCAAAAATCAGCCAGTCGGGGCCGAGATAACCCGCTAGCTTTCCTACATAGCCCAGAATTCCGCCCAAAGCAATAGACACTGCTACAACAGCCAAACCATCAAGTGCTTTGAGCACGTGCTTACGCAGCAGGGCCACTAGAGCCGCCACTACAGCAGCCAGCGCTGCAGTAGAGGCAAACCACTGGGAAAGGTCAGTGGGGATGCTCTCCGCTTGAGCAAACGCCAGTGAAAAGATAACAGCAGCCATGAACATAGCAAGTTTTTGCATCTTAACTCCCCTTATAGTTCGCCTGTTTGAGTTCGCCGTATTGCCGGCGCATCAGGCTTAGTAAGATTCACCACCAGTTGTTGCCAAACATATCGGTGTTCTTGTGTTGTTTTAGCCAGCAACGGAGCTGGATTTATGTAGTTCGCCAGTATCACCTCCCTTCGTAAGCCTGGCCAGTACAGTGCCGGCAACGGGCGAATGCGAAGCTCAAAGTGCAGGTGGGCCAGGTAGCGCCGGTGCCCACCCTTGCCGATGGAGCCAAGGGCCTGGCCGCCCAGCACCCGTTGCCCCGGCTCTACCACCGGCCAGAGAAGATGGGCGTACTGGGACCACAGGGCAGGCACCTCCCGGCCCAGCAGTTGTTCGGCTGCACGCGCTACTGCCTGATCGTGCCGAATCAGAACTACCGGGCCCCACACGTTGTCTTCCGCCACCTCCTCTACCACTCCGGGGGCCAGGCAGAGGATGGGATGACCCAGATCCGCATCTCCCGAGGTACCGGCCCGATTCAAGTCCACGCCTGGATGCTCTGCCCCTACCTGGCGTAGGTAAGCGGCATCTAAAAAGCCCGCATCTATGCGGGCCCATCTGGGATGACCTAGTGGATGGAAAAACATAATCAAATGAACTGGTATTGCATACCTACAGCAGGTACTGCTGCGCCGTTGATGGCGGAATATCCGGTAGTTGGAGCGTTAGAGGGCAAGGTTGAGCCGGATGTAAACCAGTAGACCGTATTAGCAGTCCCCAGCGAGGGAAGGGCCAGGGCGCGAGCGGCGGCCAACGCGATTGCGCGGATGGTGGGGGCTCCCGAAGTGGCAACAGCCAGCCAGTACAGCCCTGGTGCCAGATTCCAGGTCAAGCCTGTGGCCTGTTTTATGCCGGTAGTGCCGGTATCCAACCCCGCGGTGGAAAAGAGCAGATTACTTGGCTGCATGGAAAGGTTTGCAGCATAGATACCAATGGCAACGGTGCCAGCTCCAGCCGTGGTTACGTTGATGGCCACTGAAGTAATACGCAAAGATGCAGTCAAGACAAACGGCATCCAGTACACCCTGGAAGCGGTCAGGGCAAGAGTGGTAGCTGCTGTGCCTGAGAGTGCTAGCGGAACAACATAGTCTCTGACATCCTCCCCGTTCTGAAGAACAGGGGTTCCTACACGGAACTTTCAAGGTTGGAGTCTGCATGAGCCGAAACCCACACCTTTACTCCATCCAGCCCCTTCCCCACGGAAGGAGCCTGACCCTTATCGGGCCGGGCCGTGTCAGGCGGCCCATAGCGCAGCAGTCCAGCCGCTACGCCAATGCACTTGTTATCCCGGTACGCCGTGGCAAGGCCGTCACAGACGGTAGGCGTGGGGTTACCGTGCATGAATGCATTGTAGCACATCAGCGGATGGATGTGCTACACCGGGCTTCGCCCGGCTTCCGCTTCCTCCCCGCATTGAAATGCGGGGCATCCGCGAAAGGAGTTCTGTGATGGGGTAGGCCTGGTGGAGCCGTCCTTCCAGGGCGCGCCCGGCCCGTTTGCGGCCTACCCTCACCATGGGCACCGCCGGGTCGTGGCGCGTGTCAGACCGGGCGCCCTCCAGGCTCAGGTACAGGGTGGGC